>CAZGKY010000038.1:0-2792 GCA_964525625.1 uncultured Atribacterota bacterium
TTGCTTAAGAAAGATTAGGGCTAAAGGTATAAATAAAAAATCGCAAGAAAAAGAGCAAAAAGTTACACCCCTTTCCGGGATTCTTGAAGTCACCCGCAATACGGGTGCGATATTTACTATGTTAGTCACAAAATATTAGATGGTGAGGTTATTTAAGGTGAACATTCTGGTTATTGGTAGTGGTGGTAGAGAACATGCTATTGTCTGGAAATTAGCTCAAAGTCCATTGGTGAAGAAGATTTATTGTGCACCAGGAAATGCTGGTATTGCTGAGCAGGCTGAATGTCTGAAAGTAAAAGCAGATGATCTTAACGGTTTATTAGAAATTGCTCGCCAGAAGAGAATTGACTGTACCATTGTAGGACCTGAAGTTCCCTTATCTTTAGGGATTGTTGATTTATTTGAACAGAATAATCTCCCTATTTTTGGCCCTCAACGTAAAGCTGCTGAAATTGAATCAAGCAAGGTTTTTGCTAAGCAAATGATGGATAAATACCATATTCCTACTGCTCGATTTCAGGTTTTTAATGATTATCAGCAGGCACAGTCTTATTTAAAAAAGACTAGTTTTCCCTTAATAATTAAGGCAGATGGATTGGCTAGTGGTAAGGGGGTTTTAATGGTAAGAAATAAAACAGAAGCTGAGCAAGCTCTCTACCAGATAATGAAGGAGAAAATATTTGGGGAGGCTGGTAAACAGGTAGTAATTGAAGAATTTCTTTCTGGTGAGGAAGTTTCTATGCTGGTATTTTGTGATGGAAAACATATTGTATCTATGATTCCCTCTCAGGACCATAAAAAGATTGGTGATAATGACCAGGGTTTAAATACTGGTGGTATGGGTGCATATAGTCCGGTTCCTTTTTTTAGTGAAGAGCAACAAAAGACTGTTCTCACTAAAATTTTCCAGCCTCTTATTAAAGGTCTGGAAAAGGAAAATAGGATTTTTAAAGGTGTTTTATATGCTGGTTTAATGCTTACTGCTGAAGGTCCTAAGGTATTAGAATTTAATGTACGTTTTGGAGATCCAGAAACCCAGGTAATACTTCCCTCATTAAAGACAGATTTAATGGAGGTTATTCTGGCTACTATTGGTGGTTATTTAGATCATGTTGAACTCCATTGGAGCAGACAAGCAACTGTATGTGTAGTAATGGCTTCTCGAGGATATCCCGGAGAATATGAACAAGAAAAAATTATTTCTGGCTTAGCAGAATTAAAGGGTAGAGAAGATATGGTGGTATTTCATGCTGGTACTAAAAAACAGAATGGTCAGATAGTCAGTGCCGGAGGAAGGGTGTTGGGAGTAACTGCTTGGGCAGACACTTTATCAGAGGCAATTGTTAAAAGTTATAGTGGGGTAAGAATGATAAATTTTGAAAATAGTTATTACCGAAAAGATATTGGGCAAAAAGGACTCTATTTAGCTGAGGAAGTTGTTTAATTATATATTTTATATTTATTTCACCAGGAAAGGCCATAAACAAAAATAATCAAACCTCTTTATGAGGTTCTCAAAAGCACCCGTTCTACGGGTATAAGGTTTATTTTTAAAAAGGGAGAGGAGAAGAAAAAAGTGGGTAAAACTAAGAGAGCAATAATTAGTGTTTCTGATAAATCGGGTATTGTGGAATTAGCCAGTGGATTGACCAGAGCTGGTTATGAGATAATTTCTACGGGGGGTACAGCGAAATTTTTGCAGGATGCCGGGATAGAAGTGACTTTAATTTCGGAGGTAACTGGTTTTCCAGAAATTTTGGACGGAAGAGTAAAGACCCTTCATCCGGCGATATTTAGTGGCATACTTGCCCGTAGTGATAATTTTGAACATCAAAGACAATTACAAGAACAGAATATTTTACCAATTGAAATAGTGGTGGTCAATCTCTATCCCTTTGAGCAGACTATATCTCAAGAAGAAAGATCTTTAGATGATGCTATTGAAAATATAGACATTGGAGGTCCCTCTCTTTTGAGAGCTGCAGCAAAAAATTATCAGGATGTTGCTGTGCTTGTAGATCCAGCAGACTATCAAGATATATTAAAGGAATTATCAACTACTGATGGAAAAATTTCTCTTTCTACAAAAAAGAGATTAGCAGTAAAAGTTTTCCAGTATACCTCTTATTATGATAGTATTATCTATCATTATTTATCTCAAAATTTGATACCCAATGAAGATTCCTTTTCTGATTATTTGGTAATAGGAGCAAAAAAAGTGGGCAATTTGCGCTATGGTGAAAATCCGCATCAAAGGGCTGCATTCTACCGTGAAAATATGGTAGAAGAAGCTAATTTAGGTTCAGCAAGATTACTAAATGGGAAGGAGCTCTCCTACAATAATCTTGTTGATCTGGAGGCAGCTTTGACCATCATCAAAGATTTTGATGAACCCACTGTTGTTTTTATTAAACATACTAATCCTTGTGGCCTGGCTACTGCAGAAAGCATTGAAGCTGCTTATGAAAAAGCTTATCAAAGTGATCCTCTATCGGCCTATGGCAGTATTATCGGTATTAATAGAAGAGTAGAGGAAAAATTAGCTTATTTAATTCATAATACCCCCTTTGTTGAAGCTATCGTGGCACCTTCCTATAGTCATAACGCTCTTTCTCTTTTACAGGAAAAGATAAATCGTCGTATAATTGAAGTAGGGAATTTGCGAACACAAGACCGTCATATTAAGGATTTAAAAAAGATTTCGGGAGGTTTTTTAGTACAGGATCGGGATTTTAAAAGCATTTCTGTTGAGGATCTGATAGTGGTGACCGAAGAGCGTCCCACTAAAGAGG
>CAZGKY010000038.1:2802-17049 GCA_964525625.1 uncultured Atribacterota bacterium
AAAGAGGACATTGAGGAGTTATTATTTTCCTGGAAGATGGTTAAACATGTCAAATCAAATGCTATAGTGCTGTCACAGAATAGACAGTTAGTGGGAGTTGGTGCAGGCCAAATGAGTCGAGTAGATTCAGTACAGATTGCAGTACAGAAAGCAGGAGAACGTTCCCGGGGAAGCTATCTCGCTTCTGATGCCTTCTTCCCTTTTGCGGATGGAGTAGAATTAGCTGCCAGAGCAGGAGTTAAGGCTATTATTCAACCAGGGGGATCCAAGCGAGATGAAGAGGTAATTGCTACTGCAAATAATTTTAGATTGATTATGGTCTTTACTGGCTATCGTTGTTTTAAACACTAAAAATTAAGAAAAATACCAGAAAAATATTGACAGCAGAGAAATTGGATGGTAATTTATAATACAATTAATTTAAAAGATGTTTCCAATTTCCGAATAGTATAGATTAAGAAAAGACAATAACAAAAAAATAATAAACAAAAGAATTCAGAAGAGTAAGTCTAAAATTCTTTTAGAGAGCTGTGCTTTGGTGAAAATCAGCAGCAAGTAGACTAAAATCCATCTGAATATTGCCAGGGAGAAAAATACAATTATCTCAGGTCGCGGAAAGCGTTAAAAAAAAGAAGAGCTATAAGAACTAATAAGGTTATCTCAAATTATTTCACTATATTAATGGTTAGCTAAATTGGGGTGGCACCACGGAGTAATATTCGTCCCCGGTAGTTATTAATAACTGCCGGGGAATTTTATTATTATTTTAAGGAAAGGTGGCAAGAAAATGAGGAAAAAATTATTTATTCCAGGTCCTATTGAGGTGAAAGAGGAAGTATTAAAAGAGATGTCTAGATCTTTAATTGGACATCGGAGCAAAGATGCTTCTAATTTACAAAAGGATATCAGCAGTAAATTACAAAAATTAATGTTTACTGAAAATGATATTTTACTTTCCACCTCCTCTGGCAGTGGCTTGATGGAGGGAGCTATTCGTTCCTGTACTAAAAGATGTGCTGCCGTATTTTCCTGTGGAGATTTTGGAGAACGCTGGTATAAGATGGCTTTATCTAATCAAGTTAAGGCAGAGCTCTTTACGGTAGAATACGGTAGTCCTATAAGAGGTGAATTAGTCGGGAAAGTTTTGGCTACTGGAAAGTATGATTTGATTACTATTACCCATAATGAAACTTCAACCGGGGTAATGAATCCTTTGTCAGAAATTGCTGAGATTGTTAAAAATTTTCCCGAGATAGTATTCTGTGTGGATGCAGTGAGCTCTTTAGGTGGGGTGAAGATAGAGGTTGATAAGTTGGGTATTGATATTTGTATTACTTCCAGTCAGAAGTGCATGGGATTGCCACCCGGTTTTTCTTTTTGTTCTATCTCGCAGAAAGCACTGGAAGCAGCCAGAGGTGTTCCCTATAGAGGGGTTTATTTTGATTTGTTGGGATTATATGAATATATTAGAAAAAATGATTTTCAATATCCCTTTACTCCTTCTCTCTCCCATATGTTTGCTCTAAATAGTCAGCTAAATTCTATATTACAGGAAGGTTTGGAAAACCGTTTTGCCAGGCACGCCACAATGGCCAAACGAGTTCAACAATGGGCCAAAGAAAATTTTCAGTTATATCCTCCCGAACAGTTTGCTTCTCAAACTGTTACCTGCATTAGCAATACCCGTAATATAAATATAACTGAATTAAATAAGAAACTAGGGGAAATGGGATTTGTAATTTCCAATGGGTATGGTCCATTAAAAGATAAAACTTTTCGTATCGCTCATATGGGTGATATAACCTTAGAGGAGATTGAAGAATTATTATCGGCAATTGATCAAATCTTAATCTTAGGAGGTGAACAGATTTATGCTTAAGATTCTTATTACCGATAAGATAGATTCTTTAGTCGTTGATGAATTAAAGAAAAGAGGATTTACAGTTCAGGAAAGATATAATAAACCAGAGATCCTTGAGTATGAAGTACAGCAGAATGAAATTTTAATAGTTCGTTCAGCTACCCGGGTAACAAAAGAGTTGATTGATTCAGCGATGCAAACAGGTTATCTTAAGCTAATAATAAGGGCAGGGGTAGGAGTTGATAATATTGACCTAACTTATGCTCAGGCTAAGGGTATCAGAGTTTTTAATACTCCCAATGCCAGCAGTATTTCAGTAGCTGAACTTGCTTTGGCTCATATGTTAGTACTAGCCAGAAAGATGATTCCTGCTAATTTAACTATGAGGCAGGGAACATGGGAAAAAAATAAGTTTTTAGGTGTAGAATTATCTGGTAAGACATTGGGTATTATTGGCATGGGACGAATTGGTCAGACTCTAGCTAAAAAAGCTAGTGCCTTAGATATGCGTATTATCTATTATGATGTTTTACCTATTAAAGGAATAGAGAATAGCTGGCAAGCTTTCTCTTTACCGGAAGTACTAAGCCAAGCTGATTTTGTTTCCTTACATTCTTCCTCTGAAACTAATAATGGTTATGTAATTGATGAACCACAGTTGAAATTAATGAAGAAAAGCGCTTTTTTAATTAATACCGCTCGAGGGAATTTAGTAAATGAAGAGGCTTTACTGGAGGCTTTGAATAAAGGCCAGATAGCTGGGGCAGGCTTGGATGTATTTTGTCAAGAGCCTTGTAAAAATATGGCTTTATTGAATCATGAGCGGGTTTCCGTTACCCCTCATATTGCTGCATCTACCCAAGAGGCTCAATTTAAAATTGGTCAGGAAATTATTCGATTAATTGAAGATTATCAGGAAAATAAACTTATGAGTAGTTAAGGAGAAAGATATGGTAACTATTAGGCCGTTTAAAGCCTTAAGACCAAAAGAAGATTTAGTCCATAAAGTCAATTCCCCGCCTTATGATGTTATCAGTAGGGATGAAGCAAGAATGGTGATTAATAATAATCCCTACTCTTTTTTACAGGTAGTTAAACCAGAGGCAACTGTTATACCAGAAAGATACCTGTCTAGTTTTCGGTTAGCCGAGGTAGCAGCAAAAAATCTTAAAAAATTGATCAGAGAAAAAATATTCTTAAGGGATGAGGTAGATAGTTTTTATCTTTATGGTCAGAGTAATGATATTTGTCAAAGAACTGGTCTGGTAGCCTGCTTGTCGGTAGAAGACTATCAGAGTGGTGTTATTAAAAGACATGAGCATATCGATTTAGAAGTATCCCAGGAGAGAGCCTATCATATTATAGTTACCAAAGCCCATACTGGCTGTGTTTTGGTTGTTTATAAGAATAATCCTCATATTGAAGAATTATTACAGCAAGTAATTACTAGTGAAGAGCAAATATATCATTTTAAATCTGATGATGGGGTTGTGAATACCTGCTGGCGAATTAAAGAGAAAAAGGTTATTGATTCTTTAATTACTACTTTTCGGCAGGTTGCTTTTCTTTATATTGCTGATGGTCATCACCGAGCAGCAGCAGCAGTCCAGGCTGCTCAATTCTGGAAAACAAAACTGAAGAAAGACGAACAAAAAGAAGAATATGCTGGAGAAGAGTATAGTTATTTTCCAGCATTATTGGTACCACATGATCAGATTCGTATTTTACCTTACCATCGTATAGTAAGAATATTTCCGGGATTGGTTCAAGAAGATTTTCTGGAACAATTAAACCGGCACTTTCAGGTAGAAATAATTAATTCTCATATTCCTTTTTTACCATCACAAAAGCATGAATTTGGCATGAATCTTTGCGGGCAATGGTATCGATTATTATATAAAGAAGATGTTAACAGTAGACCAGATAGTGATATTATTGCTCAGCTGGATGTCACTATTTTGCAGAACCAGATATTAAAACCCTTATTGGGTATTGGAAATCTCCAGCAGAAGAACAGGATAGAATTTATAGGAGGAAAGCAGGCCTTGCCTCAAATAGAAGACAGAATTAGACAGGGCTCGGTCATTGTCTTTACTTTATTTCCAATTTCTATAGAGGAGGTCATCAAAGTTGGCCAACAAGAGCAAATTATGCCTCCCAAATCAACCTGGTTTGAGCCAAAAGTAAGAAGTGGAGTTTTTATTCACCTTTTTGCTTAGAGGAAAAAATATTTAGTTCCTCACAAAGTACAGACCTTATAAATTCTTAAGGCAAAACAGTTTTTCTTAACTATTCACAATAGTTTCAGATTCAGATATGGTTAGATGTTGTTATGAAAAGAGTTTATCTTTTTATTTTTAGGTCTATAATTGACATTGTTAAACATTTATTTTATTCTTTAGGTAGGATAGGTAGTAAAAGAATAATATATTTATAATGGTGATTAATAATTACCATTTTTTGAGAAAAAATAATGTTTTGTTTTAATTTTGTAAATAATATTTAGAAAGGATACTATATGCCAGTAAATCTGAGGAATCGCCATTTACTAACATTAAAGGATTTCAGTAAAGAGGAAATTTATTTTTTACTAGATTTAGCTATCGAACTTAAAAAGGCTAAGTATGCTGGGATAGAACAGCAAAGATTAAAAGGGAAGAATATTGCCTTGATATTTGAAAAGGCTTCTACCAGAACCAGATGTGCCTTTGAAGTAGCTGCCTTTGATCAGGGAGCTAATGTTACCTATATTGGTCCCACGGGCTCGCAAATGGGTGTTAAGGAATCAATGGAAGATACTGCCCGAGTGCTTGGTCGTTATTATGATGGTATAGAGTTTCGCGGATTTAAGCAAGAATCAGTGGAAATTTTAGCGAAATATTCTGGTGCAGTAGTCTGGAATGGCTTAACCGATCTCTATCATCCTACTCAGGTTTTAGCTGATTTAATGACTATCAAGGAAAAGGTTAAAAAACCTTTAGAGGAGGTCATTCTGGTTTATATAGGAGATGGAAGAAATAATATGGCTAATTCCCTGCTTTTGGCCTCTACTATAATTGGAATGGAGATTCGCATTATCTCACCACGTGCTTTATTTCCCAAAGAGGAATTAATTCAAGAGGCGCAAAAGATGGCTGAACAATCGGGAGCGATCATTCATATTACTGAGGATATAACGGATGGTGTAAAAGGAGCTGATGTTCTTTATACTGATGTATGGGTATCTATGGGAGAAGAAGACCAAATTGCCCAAAGAATAGAACTATTGAGGGATTATCAAATAAATATGGATGTGATTAAAGCTACTGGTAATCCTGAGGTAATCTTTATGCATTGTCTACCTTCCTATCATGACACTAATACTAAGATAGGAAAAGAAGTGTGGGACAAATTTGGATTATCATCTATGGAAGTAAGCGATGAAGTATTTCGGAGTAAACATTCTGTTGTTTTTGATGAAGCAGAAAATCGACTACATACCATAAAGGCAGTAATGGTAGCCACCTTAGGAAATTAATATCAGTAAATATTTTATACTTTATCCTTTTTATAATAACCTTTAAAATTAAAAATAGTTTTGCCAGGAGGGAGAAATGATAAGAAAATTTATATCCCTGAAAACTAAAATACCTGGTCCAAAATCTGAAGAAATTAACCGCAAGAGGGAAATATTTGTCTTACATCCTATAACTAATTCCCTTTCTCCAGCTTTTATAGAATACGGAAAAGGTGCGCTGGTTGTTGATGTGGATGGGAATCGTTTTATTGATTTAACTGGAGGATGGGGATGTCTAGCCTTGGGACATTCCCATCCTGAGGTCATTTCTACTATCAAAAATCAAGCCGAAAGATTTACTCATACTGACTTTACTGTTGTACCTTATGCCTCCTTTGTTTTATTATGTGAAAAATTAAGTCAGTTAGCTCCGGGCAATCATCCTAAAAGTGTGGCCTTGTTTAATAGTGGAGCCGAGGCAATAGAAAATGCAGTAAAGATTGCTCGAGGGTATACCGGAAGACCAGGAATTATCGTATTTGAAAACTCCTTTCATGGACGGACACTGTTGGCTTTAACCATGACTCATAAAGCCATGCCCTATAAATATAGATTTGGGCCATTTGCTCCAGAAATCTACCGTTTACCTTATCCTTCTTTGTATCATCCCTCTATTAATATAGAGCATTGGGAAAGAACCATGAACAATATGGTTAACCCGGAAACAATTGCTGCAGTAGTGATAGAGCCAATTCAGGGTGAGGGAGGATTTAATATTCCTGTGGAAGGTTTTTTAGAATTAATAAAAGTATTGTGTACTAAATATAAGATGTTGATGATTACTGATGAGATTCAATGTGGAATGGGTAGAACCGGAAAATTTTTTGCTATCGAGCACTGGGGAATAGAACCAGATCTTATCTGTTTAGGAAAATCTATAGCTTCCGGTCTACCTCTGTCAGCTGTTATTGCTCGTAAAGAGATTGGGGATAGTTTACCCATCGGTAGTATTGGGGGAACTTATGTGGGTAATCCTATAGCCTGTCAGGTCGCTTTACAGGTAATTCGTATTATGGAGCAGGATAACCTTCTTGACAGAGCGGTGAAGATAGGATATTTTATTAAGCAAAGATTCCAGAACATGCAAAATAAATACCATATCATTGGCGATATTCGTGGATTAGGTGCTATGGTAGCTATGGAGTTAGTAAAAGATAGGGAGACCAAAGAGCCAGCCACTGAGGAGACCGAAAAAATTGTACAGTATTGCCTCCAGAATGGTATTTTGATTCCTACGGCCGGCAAGAATAAAAATGTACTTAGAATACTGGTTTCTTTAGTGATCACTGATGAGCAATTGGCGGAAGCCCTGGATGTTCTAGAAGAGGCTATTGCTCAAGTATAATGATAAAAAAATTTTAGGCATTAACTCGGGACTTTCTAAATAGATTAAAGTTTTGTAAAAAAAGATAAATCCCTCTTCTTGTTTATCAAAGGGGGATTATTGATTTCTGATTATCTTATTGGATTGCCGTTCAAAGAAAAGGGGTAATACTGTGGATTGTATCAACAGGGCTATTATAATGACGGAAAAGGATATTAACCGTACCCTACTTCGAATTGCCCACGAAATTATTGAAAAAAATAAAGGGGTAGAAGGTTTGGGGATTATTGGCATTAAGACCAGAGGGGAGTATTTAGCCAAAAGGATTGCTAAATATATATACAATATCGAAAAGGTGAATATTCCGGTGGGAGTCCTGGATATTACTCTTTACCGCGATGATCTTAAAGATAAACAACCTCAAACTATTGTAGTAAAGACAGAAATTCCTTTTCAGGTAATGGAGAAAAAAATTTTACTGGTTGATGATGTTCTTTATACTGGTAGGACTATCAGGGCGGCAATGGATGCTATTGTTGATTTAGGAAGACCAAAGTGTATTCAATTAGCAGTATTGATTGATCGAGGTCATCGTGAATTTCCCATCAGAGCTGATTATGTTGGTAAAAATGTTCCCACTTCTCGTCGGGAATTTGTTAAAGTTAGATTAGGAGAAGTAGATGAACTTAATCAAGTGGAAATTGTAAAATAAATGGTTTGTAACCTTGAAGATCAAGAATAATTGATTACTGGTAAAATTATTGAAATATTGATTTGGGATGTTAGTTTAAGATATCTCATCAGGAGGATAATATGTTTTATGGCAGTTGGGGAAGAATCTTAGAAATTGATTTAAAGAGCAAAAAAACCAAAATAATAGAATTGTCGGAAGATATTTATAATAAATTTTTAGGTGGCAGGGGTTTAGGAGTATATTTATATACTCAGTATGCTCAACCATGGGATAATAATCCCTTATCAGAAAAAAACCCTATAATTATTTCTAACGGTCCTTTAACTGGAACTTCAGCCCCAACTGCTGGTAGAGCAGTAATGACTTCCCGATCACCTTTAACTGGGACAATTTTTACTTCCAACTCTGGCGGAATCTTTGGAGCACTTTTAAAATTTACCGGCTATGATGCTGTGATCATTTTGGGAAAATCAGAACAGCCCATTGTTATCTATCTTAGTGATAAAGAAATAGAGATGTTAGACGCTACGAATCTTTGGGGAAAAGGTACAACAGAAGTGACTGAGCAGATAAAGGCAATATATTCTAAAGCATCCAGTGTTCTTTCTATTGGGAAGGCTGGTGAAAATGGGGTTTTATTTGCCAGTGTTATTACTGATGGGGCTAGAGGTTTTGGTAGAGGTGGCTTGGGTGCTGTTTGGGGTTATAAAAACTTAAAAGCATTGGTAGTTAGTGGTAAACAAAAACCCAGGATAAAAGAAAAGGATAAGTTGACCAGTGTAGTATACGAAGCACATAAATCAATCAAGCAAAATCCAGTTACTTCTAAAGCTTTATCGGAATTAGGTACCAGTTTTATGCTGGATGTGGTATATTTTGAAAGGGCTTTACCGGTAAAAAATTTCTCTACCAATCAATTTTCAGGAATAGAACAGGTCGGAAGTTCTGCTTTACAAGAAGAGATCCTGGTAAAATCCAGCACCTGTTGGGGATGTCCTATTTTTTGTGGAAGAATAAGTCGTGATAATGAGGGTAAGATTGCCCATGGACCGGAATTTGAAACTATATGGGCTTTGGGACCGAATTTAGGTCTCAATGACTTGCCTCTCATTCAGAAAGCAAATAGATTATGTAATGACTATGGTTTAGATACCATCTCCTTAGGAGGTACAATTGCATTTGCTATGGAAGCAACCGAAAAAGGAGTAAGGGATTTTGGCATTAGATTTGGAGAAAAAGAGAAGATTATTAATATAATAAAGCAGATTGCTGAGAATGAGGGGATTGGCCGAGAATTAAAAATGGGTACTCGAAAGATAGCCCAAGAACTAGGAAAAGAGGCAGAGTATTTTGCAATAAATGTGAAAGGAATGGAATTGGCAGCCTATGACCCTCGTGTCATTAAAGGTATGGCTGTATGTTATGCTACTTCCAATCGAGGTGCCTGTCATTTGCAGGGGGGATATCCTGCTGGTTCAGAAATTTTTGGACTTCCCCGCCGAATTGATCCTAGAATGCAGGTGGGGAAAGGAACATTGGCAGCTAATAGACAGAATGATTCAGCAGCTTTAGATAGTTTGGTTGTTTGTCGTTTTGCCAGTATGGGTGTCTCTTTAGAAAATTGGTCTAGAATCTTAACAGCGGTAACAGGGAAAAATTATTCTGCACAAACATTAAGTAAGATAGGAGAAAGAATCCATAATTTGGAAAGGTTAATTAATCTAAAGTTAGGATTTTCCAGAAAGGATGATTCTTTGCCACCTAAATTAAGGCAGGATTCTTTGGGAGAAGAAGAGATTGATTTGGAAAACATTCTAAATGAGTACTATGAATTCAGGGGATGGGATAGAGATGGCATTCCCACCAAGGAAAAATTAAGGGAATTAGAGCTGGAGGATATGGTATGAAAAAGGTAGAGCAAAGTATTGTACAATATTTTCAGAAGATAGGATGGGCAGCTTATGTAGCAGGATTAGAAGACACTCATAGTGGTAATATGAGTATGCGGATTGGCAATCATATACTAATCACCAGACGTGGTTCCATGCTTGGTTTTTTAAATGATTATGATATTATCGAAGTAAGTTTAGAGAAAAATGATTGTGGAATTAGTCTTGCTTCCAGTGAAATAGGAGTGCATCGTGCCATTTATAAGCAGACTAATGGATTGGCTATTGTTCATGCTCACTTGATAAATGCAGTGATTCTTTCCCTGATATATAATGAGATTATTCCAGTAGATGTTGAGGGGTCCTATACCATCAGAAAAGTCCCAGTGCTAAGTTTTGAATTTGGCAGTGGTTCCCAAGAAATGGAAGAAGAAATACCCCAATACCTAAAGGACAATAAGATAGTGGTAATTAAAGGACATGGGGCTATTGCTGTTGGAGAGACTCTGGAAGAAGCTCTTTTCTATAATAGTGTGTTAGAAAATTCCTGTAAAGTGATAATAGGAATCAGCTCTTTGGGTAAAAAGCCGCAAGATTTTGCACCAAGAGAAATTGCCAGAGGCTGGTAAGAACTGGCTAACAAGATTTTTTGTAATCTTTTAACAGGACAAGTAAAAAGTATATTGACTGCTACTAGACTAGAGCAGTAATTGAGAAGAGCTATTATAATTATTAGATAATGTTACTTAATGTTAGCATGGTTGAAAATTAATCAAAACCATTATTTTAAGTAAATTATAATATATTGGAGGAAAAATGCTAGCAGAAATAGCTAAAATAATAAGAGGTTTATCTGTGGATGCTATAGAGAAAGCCAATTCTGGCCATCCTGGTTTACCACTGGGGTGTGCTGAACTGGGAGCAGTATTATTCGGAGAAATTCTTAGATATGATCCTGAAAAACCAGATTGGCTAGATAGGGATAGATTTATTCTATCTGCTGGTCATGGATCAATTATGTTATATGTATTATTATATTTAGCAGGTTTTAGTATTACTTTAGAAGATATAATGAATTTTAGGCAAGTGAATTCTATCACTCCTGGACATCCGGAATATGGACTTACTCCAGGAGTAGAGGTCACTTCTGGACCACTGGGACAGGGATTGGCTAATGCAGTGGGAATGGCTTTAGCTGAAAGGATACTGGCTGAAAAATTTAATAAAGAGGATTATAATATTATAAATCATTATACCTACGTTTTAGCCAGTGATGGCTGTATGATGGAGGGAATTACCTCAGAAGCTGCCTCTTTAGCCGGTCACTGGGGTTTAGAAAAGCTGATTGTAATTTATGATCAAAACCAGATTTCTCTTGCTGGCCGGACTGATTTAACCTTTACTGAATCAGTTGCCCAACGCTATCGTGCCTATAACTGGGAGGTAATGGAAAATATTAATGGTCATGATATTGATGAAGTAAGAGCAGCCTTGAGGAAAGCCAAAGAAAAAAAGGGTAAACCAGTGCTAATTATTGCCCAGACTCACATCGGTTATGGTGCTCCCACCAAACAGGATAGCCATCTAGCACATGGAGCTCCTTTAGGTCCGGAAGAAGTAAATGTTTTAAAAAGGAAGATAGGCTTACCAACTGATAAACCATTTTATGTTAGTAATGAGGTTAGGGAATATTTTCAGAATAGAAGAGTAGAGCAGCAATCCTTTAGAAAACAATGGGAGGAAAAATTTGCTCTTTGGTCAAAAAAATATCCCGAGGAGAGAAGACAGCTTGATGAGGCAATGAATTTGGTCATTCCGGAAAAAATGACCTTCTGGAATATGGATTTGACAGAAAAAATGGCTACCAGAAGCGCCTCAGGAAAAATTTTAAATAATATTGCCCGGGAAATACCCTATATTATTGGTGGTTCGGCAGACTTATGTCCCTCTACCATGACTTATCTGGAAAAATATTCTGAGGTGCAGAGAGATTGTTTTAATGCTCGTAATATTCGTTTTGGAGTAAGAGAGCACGCTATGGGGGCTATCTGTAATGGTTTAGCTCTTCATAAGGGCATAAGGCCATATTGTTCCACCTTCTTAGTTTTTTCTGATTATATGAGACCGGCCATAAGATTAGCAGCTCTTATGCATTTACCGGTAATATTTATCTTTACCCATGACTCCATATATGTAGGGGAAGATGGACCTACCCATCAACCTGTAGAACAATTAGAATCATTAAGAATCATTCCAGGTTTGCAGGTTATTCGCCCGGCTGATAGTGAAGAAGTAAAGGAAGCCTGGCAGGTTATTTTAGAAAGAAAAGAGGGTCCCTCAGTTTTAATTTTATCCAGACAGAACCTTCCGCTATTGAAAAAAAGTAATGGCAGTAAAGAGTTTCGGCGAGGAGGTTATATAATTTATGAGGGTGGTAAAAATCCCGGGGTAGTTATCTCTGCCAGTGGAAGTGAGGTACAGACTGCACTTCAGGTTAAGGATATTTTAGAGAGAGAGCGAATTTCCTGTCGGGTAATTTCTATTTGGGATCGTGAAGCATTTACCAGCCAGAATTTAGATTATCGAGAGAATATTCTAAATAGTAAGAAATCTGTGCAAGTAGTTATTGAGGCTGCAACAGGACAGGGATGGTATGAAGTTATTCCTAATCTTTCAGTAGGTATCTTCATTAGACGTTTTGGACAAAGTGGACCAGGAGAGAAAGTAGCAGCACTTTATGGTTTTCAACCAGAAGAAATTGCTAAATTAATTGGGGAAGAGTATAAATCTAAACAAAAAGGAAAAGGAAGTCTTTTAAGTAGATAAAAAAAATTTTTATTAAATTTGACTTTTTAAAATTTATTGATAAAATGTTAATAACAACTGAATATGGTTTGCCTCACTTTTTATCTGAAGTGAGGTAGAGGCGCGAACGATCAAGAGTACTGATAGGTAGCCTGAGCAGTGATGAACTATCAGAAAAGGGATCTTCGCCGAAGTCTGGAGCCGATGCTCTAAGCCCCAGGCTGGGACTATGGTTAACAACCATAGCACTGTCACCTAAGAAAACTCCCGTTCTTAGGTGGTGCGCTATCTCATCGAGGAGAGATAAAAGGGAGGTAAAAAGAATGTTTGCTATTTTCCAAGGGCAATCGATGAGCCTGGCGCTTATGGATTGCCCTTTTTAATTTATAAAATTATTATTTCAGGAGGATATAATGACCATAGCTTTAGACAAAAAAGTAATTAATAGGAGAGGATTTGATTTAGACGAAGATAAGGAATTGACCTTTGATGGATGTCGTCTGAGTGATTTGGCATCAAAATATGCTACTCCTTGTTACATCTTTTCAGAAAGCATTATTAGAGAAAATTGCCGGGAATATGTCAAGGCATTTGAAAGATGCCATATTGATTATGAGGTACTTTATGCCGGTAAAGCCTTTTTAGTTCAAGCTCTGGCCTATATTCTTAATGAAGAAGGCTTGAGTCTTGATGCTTCATCTGGTGGTGAAATCTATATGGCCTTGGCCGGTGGTTTTCCTGCGGAAAGGATCTATTTTCATGGGAATAATAAATCTGAAGAAGAATTAAGTTATGCTATTCAGAGAAATGTTGGTACCATCATAATTGATAATCTTTATGAACTGGAATTAGTTGATCAGATTGCTCACCGATTAAATAAAAAAGTAAATATTATGATTAGAATAATTCCCGGAGTTGATACTCATACTCATGAGAAGATAAAAACTGGTCAAGTTGATTCAAAATTTGGTATCCCTATGCAGGATTTTTTGGAAATATTTCCTAATATCCTGGCCAAGAATCATTTAATCTATCAGGGTATTCATTGCCATATAGGCTCGCAACTCTTTGATATTCAATATTATCATTTAGCTACTTTAGAAATGTTAGAAATGATTAAATCTATTGAAAATAATTATAAAGTGAAAACAAATATGCTTAATTTAGGAGGAGGATTGGGGGTAAGATATATCCAAAAAGAATCGGCACTGACTATTAGTGATTATATTTCACAATTAATTAATAAATTAAAAGAAATATGCCGTGAAAAACAGTTAGCTGTTCCCAAGATTTTAGTGGAACCAGGTCGGTCAATCATTGCAGAGGCAGGAATAACTCTTTATCGTATTGGAGCTATTAAGGAGATAAAAGGCTTAAGGAAATATTTGATAGTTGATGGTGGTATGGCTGATAATCCCAGACCCAGTCTATATGATGCCAAATACGAGGCAGTATTGGTAAATAAATATGATAAGGAACCTGAAGAGGAAGTAACCATTGCCGGTAAATACTGTGAATCTGGTGATATTCTTATTAAAAATATTAAACTACCTCCAGCAGAAAGTGGTGATTTAATAGTATTTTTCACTACCGGGGCTTACCATTATGCTATGTCCAGCAATTACAATGGTTATCCCCGCCCTCCCGTTGTTCTCGTGAACAAGGGTAAACATGGTCTCTTAGTTAAAGGAGAAACATATCAATATCTAAATCAAAATCATGTTTTTCCCGAATGGTTTAATCAGCATAGAGTAACTAATAAAATGTGAATATTGGTGAAAAAGAAAAGAGAAGGAGAGAAATATGGAAGTTAATTTTATGAAAATGCATGGCATTGGAAACGATTTTATCATAATGGATTTTTATTCTACGGTTCTTCCTGAAGAAAAAAATTGGGGTGAAGTGGCAAAAAAACTTTGCACACCACACTTTGGTGTTGGGGCTGATGGATTGATTTTAATACTCCCCTCAGAAAAATATGATTTAAGAATGAGAATATTTAATTCTGATGGAAGTGAAGCTCAAATGTGTGGCAATGGAATTCGTTGCTTTGCCAGATATGTCTATGAAAAAGATATAATCAGGGAGAAAAAATTTACAGTGGAGACCTTAGCTGGT
>CAZGKY010000039.1:0-16892 GCA_964525625.1 uncultured Atribacterota bacterium
ACACTCTTTCCCTACACGACGCTCTTCCGATCTTTCTTATTTAGTTCTGCTGGAGATATATGAACCATTTCTAAATCTGTGAAGCCTTCGATATTTTATTTTTTTGATTTTGGGAAAGATTAATTTATACTAGTAAGCAAATTAACCCTGTTAAATCTTTTTACATCTTTATTTTCTATTTTAAGCAAACGTTGGAAATTAATCAATATTTTTTCTTTTACCTCTTCTATGGATAGAGAAAGACCATAGGAAAGATTGGTTACCTCACTTCTTTTACTCTGAACAGGAATCCTTATATTTTCAGGATAATTTTCTTCCCATTTTATTACTTTTCTCAATTGTTCTAGATCAGCATTCACTAGAAGAGAAGCATGATAGAAAAATTTATTATTCTTAATAGCAACTGCAGAGCCTAAAACTTTTTTACCATCTAATAAGATGGAATTAGTTTCATTTTTTTTGATACTCTTATGGAAAGATATAAGTCCTTCCATAATAACGCTGGTAATCCCTGCAGTTTCCTCGAGAAAATAATGAGAAAATAAAATCTTTTCTTTGTCTTTGCATACGGTTATATTTAAATTCCCTCGATCATGGTATACCGTCCCCCCTCCAGTAAATCTCCTAAAGATTGGTATTCTATTTCTTTTCACATAATCAAGATTTAACTCATATTCTTCTTTTTGGAATTTTCCAATTACTACACAGGGATCATTTTGCCAGAATCTTAGAATAATGCTACCAGTCAGACATAAATCTAAGATCTTTTTTTCTATCTGAAAATTTATTTTCGGGTCAAAATTAGGAATATCAATTAAAATCAGTCTCATCTCAGCTTAAATTCTTTACTTTTAGTGCGTAGTTTAAGAACACCCTGACGATTTTGACTCCCCAGGATACCAATAATAGTATATTTAGATACCAACAAACATCTTTAATACTAATTATAAAACAAATTACCTATTAATAGAAAGTTTCTTATAATTAAAGTTCTTGTCACCATTTGTTAACCTTTTACTGCACCTTCAGTAAGCCCTTCTGTTAATCTCTTTTGGGCAAAGAAGAACAAGATACACACTGGAATAATGGTTATAATCCCACCTGCTGTTAGCATTCCCCATTCCACTCCCAACTGACCAATCAAATTCTTAAGGGCAACCGGTATCGTCCTACTAGCTTCATTGGTAAACATAACTGCAAAAACATATTCATTCCAAGATGTCATAAAAACATAAGCTCCTGTTGCCACAATACAAGGAGCCAATATTGGAAGAACTATCTTTATAAAAGCCTGTGCTCTAGTAGCACCATCAATCATTGCTGCTTCCTCCAATGATATTGGTAAATCTCTTAAATAACCGCTAAGCAACCATATAGAAAAAGGTATAGTAAAAGTGGTATAGGATAGCATTAAGGCAAAGGGGGTATAGAGAATACCTATATTACGCATAATAGCATAAAGGGGAATTAATAATAAAACTACTGGAAACATATTGTTAGTCAAAAATATTCCCATCAAATATTTTTTCCCTTTGAATTTGTAACGAGAGAAGGCATAAGCTGCAAATATAGATACTGTTAAAGAAATAATAGTTGTACTAGTGGCAACAAAAAGACTATTGATCATTGGTTTTAAAAAATTAAAACTTGTAAAAAGTTTTTGATAAGACTCAAAAGAAACATTATTAGGCCAATAACTAATGGTATTGCTATAGATTTCTTGTTCTGGTTTTATAGAGGTTATAAAAGTCCAATAGAAAGGGAAAAGTAAAAAGATTAGATATATTATCACGGTAATATGGATTGCAAAAATCCCAGATAATTTAAACACTCCTTTTTTCATCTCTTACTCCTCCTCGCTTCTAAATATATTTCTTAAATAAAGGATAGCTACCACTGAAAGAATTATTGTTAGTATAATAGACATAGTTGAAGCGTAGCCAAGATTGAGTGTATTCCCCTTGTTAAAGACATAAACACTCAATGTCTGTGTGGAATAAGCAGGACCACCACCAGTCATATTGAATATAACATCCACCGAGTTAGCTACCCAAATAATCCGTAACAAGGTTGAAACATAAATAGTATTTTTTAACATGGGAATGGTAATTAGAAAAAGTTTTTGTAACCCATTAGCTCCATCAACATCTGCAGCGTCATACAATTCTGTGGGTATCCCCTGAAGACCAGCTAATATCATAAGAGCAAAAAATGGGATGCCTTGCCAGATAATTGTCACAACTACTGAGGGGAATGCTGTAGCTTGTTGAGCTAAAAACGGTATCTTGTCCTGAATAATCCTGAATTTTAGCAATATATCATTAAGTACACCATAATTCCCATCATAAATCCATCTCCACATTAGAGCAATTAATACACCTGGTGTAACCCAGGGAATAAGGCTAACAGAACGTACAACTCCCCGTCCAAAAAATTTTTTATTTAAGAGTAAAGCAAGCCCAAACCCAAGAAAAAACTGAAAACCTACTCCAAAAATTACCCAGAGAAAGGTTTTCCAAAGTGACTGCCAGAATAAAGAATCATTAAAAATAGTAATATAATTACTAAGTCCAATAAATCCTATTTTGCTGGGTCTTCTTAGGTCATAATTCTGGAAACTCATTAGAATTGCATTAAATACTGGCAAGAGGACAACCGCTAAAAATATGAATAAAGAAGGTGATATCAGCAAATAAGGAGAAATATCTAATTTTTTTCGCTGCATAATCTTTTACCATTTATTATTGCTTTTCCGGACGGTAGTATACTATTTTGCCCGGAAAAGCAATAATAAAATCTAATCTATTTTACTCACCATAAAGACCTTTCTGTAATAATTGCATTGCTTCATATGCCGAAATTTGTCCTAACAGTGCTGCAGCAATAGTATTTGGCCATATGGTACTGATCCATTCAGTTGTGGTGTCAAGAATCGGATAAATACCAGCTGATGGAGCTGCCTCAATAGATACTTTCATAAATCGATTATTTTGAAAAACAGGAAGTTGTTGAATAGTCTTACTTACTGGAACATTTCCTGTAACAGTACACCAAGTTTCTTGCCCTTTTCCTGTAGCTAGATAAGCCAGCCATTCAAAAGCAGCATCTTTGTTCTTACAGGATGCTAGAATAACATTTTCCGTATCACCCATAGATGTCCATTGATCAACGCCCTTGGGAAATGGAAAAGCATGTACATCATCTCCAAAAGTATCCACCATACCTGGAGAAGAACCAATATGATGAATGGTCATTGCTGTTTTCCCTGACTTAAAATTGGCAATAATTTCTTGGAATCCATCCATGGTAGCAGTGGGAGGTGCATATCCATTTTTAAAAAGATCAATAAAGTCTTGCATTCCTGCTACTGCTTCTTTAGAAGTGAAATCATCAAAATTACCACCCCTTGCCCAGATAAAACTGCCCCAAGGTTCATGACCTCCTTTTGCGCCTCTCATACCAAAACCATAAACATCAATGGAACCATCCTTATTCGTATCACGGGTAAGTTTCTTACAGGCTTCCAGAAACTCATTGTAGGTCTGTGGAACTGACACTCCAGCTTCCTTAAACATAGAAGGTCGGTAATATACATAAAGAACCTGTGTATTCCAGGGCATTATATAAATACTATTTGTTCCACTTGCCTTTCTCATTGTGTCATAAAGACTTCCCTCAATCTCATCCTTATCTTCCCAATTTTCTATAAAACTATCCAAGTTAGCAAGAAGATTATTCGCAGTAAACAATGGAGTAGAAGTAAGTTTAAAACTAGAAGTGTCTGGACCGCCTCCCCCCATAACAACACGGAATAGTGTTTCACTATATGCACCGCCATCCCAGGGATATTCTTCAGCTACAACAGTAATGTTTTTGTTATTCGTATTATTAAACTCTTGTGCTATCTCTTGCATAGTTGCTGAATATTTCGGATTATCTGCCCAATACCAATGAGTAATTTTTACTGGTTCTGACTGGGCAAATAAGGAAGAAGATACAATAAAAAACATCACCCAAAAAACAAAAAATATACAAACTTTTTTATTCATTTTCTCCTCCTAAATAAAACGATTCAAATCTATTACTTCATTTGCTTTTCCCTATTTCAGCTCATCTTATAAATAACTATTTTATCCCTCCTTTCTGTTATTGTTTTTATTTTTTATCTCACTAATTTTATTTTACTCTGGATCTTTTTTAAAAGTCAAAATTTTTTTCTACCTATTTAACCAATCAATTTTATTTTAGTTTACTTCAATTTCAATAATTATTCCTTCATTTAAATTACTAAGCAGAAAATAATAACTGCTATCTAGTATTTAAAATTTACCAATATAATATTTAAGCAAAATTCATATACACTTAAGTTAATAAACTTTTTGCCATCTTCCATTTTTGTTACTTTCCAAAATTGCTTCAACTACTTTAATAACCTTGTAGGCATCTTCAAATTTAGCGTACTTTGGTTGGTCATTATATAAAATTGTTTGGTAGAAACTATCAATCATATTTTTTTGAGCATCTGGCCATCGTTCACACTTTCGCTTTTGATAATACCGGTAAGTCTTACCCTCTTCATTTAAGAGATCGGGATGTGATATTAATATCTGATTAGGTTTATTCCGGTGACCAATCCAAAGAGTAGAGGCTTCTTCGTGACTCCAATAAACTGAAGCTTTGCTACCATCTATTTGAAATGACAATCCTAATTTTCTCCCTGCACTTACCTGTGATACATTAAAACTTCCTCGAGCGCCATCTCTGAATCTTAGAATAACACTACCATAATCCTCCGTATCAACATTAATCGGTTGATAAAGTTTCGGATTCTTCGAGATCATTTTTTTTCTTACAGGTATAAAAATAGCTAAATCTGCAAATACTTCCACAATATCCTGCCCTAATAAAAATTGAGCTAAATCACACCAATGAGATCCTATATCAGAAATAGCCCTCGAAGGACCTCCAATACCTGCTTCTACCCTCCAATTATAATCGGTATCATAGAGCAACCAGTCTTGTAGATATGACCCATAAATGGCATAAATATCACCTAATTCTCCTTTTTTAATCATCCCTTTGATATGCTGAATGATGGCATAATGTCTATAAATAAAATTAACTGCATTACATACTTTTACTTCCTGACTTATTTTTATTAGTTCCTGACATTCCAAAGAATTCATTGTTGGGGGCTTTTCAGACAAGATATGTTTCCCTGCCAATATAGAATCCTTATTAATCTGAAAGTGAAGATTATTAGGAGTACAATTATGTACCACTTCAACAGATGTATCAGATAGCATATCTTTGTAATTGGTAAAATATTTAGGTATTCCAAGATATTCGCAAATTTTTTGACCTCTCACTATATCTCTTACTACAATGGCTTCAATATAAGCATATCCAAGTCTTTTAATAGCTTCAATATGGGCTTCTCCTATATAACCAATCCCTATAATACCAACTCTTATTTTTTTATTTCTAAGTGCACTTGAATCATTAATTTGATTAATCATTTTTAAATTTATTTACTTTTTATTATCAATCACTTATTGACGGTCTCAATTTCATCTGCTAAATTGCTATCCTAATGTGTTACAATAAGACCGTATCCTGTTCCCTGAATAATATCTCTTGAATCCTCCATTCTTCCTGATTTCATTATCGCTACTCTGGCCGGTTCTACTACCATAAATTTTATTTGTTATGCTGTTTATCCTTTTATTAATAAGTAACTTTTATTCTGGACAGAAGAGCTGTCCTGTGACAGAATCCCTAAAGATATTTCAGAATTTCTTCCACATGACCTCTGACTTTAACTTTGGGGAATATTTTCATTATATATCCTTCTGTATTAATCAAGAATGTTGTCCTTTCAATACCCATATACTTACGCCCATACATATTTTTTTCTTTCCAGACACCATATAGCTCACAAACCTTTCCCTCTGCATCACTAAGCAGGATAAAAGGTAAATTATATTTTAATAAAGTTTTTGTGAGATTTTATACTATCTTTACTAATACCCCATATAACAGTATTGGTTTCCTTAATTTTCTCGTAATTGTCTCTAAAATTTACTGCCTCCAGGGTACAACCTGCGGTGTTGTCTTTGGGATAAAAATACAAAATAATATTTTTCCCTCTGAAGTCTGATAAGGTTACTTGATTCCCCTGGCTATCAGGCAGGTTAAAATCAGGTGCTTTTCTTCCCTCTTCCAATTTCATTGCTCTCTCCTTTTTATTCTTAGAAATCTGAATAAGATTTAAATATATTTTTTATTATAACATAATTAGAAATTAAGGATAATGAGGGATTTTAATTGTTTAGTTCTTTCTACTAATCAGTTTCAGAACTTCTTAAGAAAAGGAATAAACATAGGTACTTCTTCTTGATATTTTTGATATTTATTACCAAATTTATCAATCAGAAGTTTCTCTTCAAAGCGGGAAATAAAATAATAGAAAAAACATATCACTAACCAGACTAAGAAGGCCAAAAGGGAATAGCTTAAAATAACAAAGCTGAAAAACAAGAGAACAGAACCAAAATACATTGGATGTCTAACTATTTTAAATACACCACTTGTTACAATCTCAGTATCTTTCTCTATTTTTTTGAAAATAAGCTGATGAGAGGTGAAAATTAAATAGCTCCCTGCTATAAAAAATACTATAAATAGAGGTAAGATAATAATCCAGGATAATATTCCAATAATTTTACTAGAGAATTTAAATACAAATATATCCAAAACTAGAACTAAAACAAAAGTAATAAAGAGAATTAGTTGTCCAATATCGGCGAGAGCATGTTCACCAGCCCGATTAAGTTGTCTTGAGGAATGAGAAAATAAATTCATTTAAAAAACTCCTTTTTTTTATTTTACTCACAACTTTACCCAATTTTCTTTTCTCAAAAACGAATTTTCTCAATAATTTAAATTTTACCACTTATTCTTTTTAATTACCATTGATAAAAATTATGTTAGTTTACCAAAATTACCACATAATATTTTAAAAAATATTATTAGTCAATTCAAAATAATGAATAGATTTATTCACTCAAGAACAATATTTAAGAAATCCTTACCCATAAGTAGAGTAATACCACTTAGTAGATAGAAAAAATGGTTTTTTTCTCTACCCAGGCTAATTCTAGGCCAAATCTCGAAATATAAAAACTATATTCCAAGATTTGACCTAGATATGGTATATTTACCTCTTTTTGAAAAAGATTTTAAAGTAATACTTGACGTGCCATAAAGCATGGAAAATACCTATAAATCCCATAACTATTGAATACTCTACATGCCAGAAAAGGAAATTAAAATTAACTTGACGAAACCAGCCAAAGTCTCGAATGAATACCAGAATAAAACCAGTTCCGGCAGAGGCAATAAAACTGACTAATAATAAGACATTCCAAAATTTCTTCTCTTTAGCTGAATTGATCTTCAATCTAGCCGTAAGCCATTTACCTAATAGATAAGCAAGTAAAGTTAAGAGGGCAATTTCCATAAAATTGTAATGAGCAATTATTTTCTGCTTTACTGTTTTATCTTGAACATCTGGGGTAATCGCCTGGTTAATACTATTACTATTAGGGTTATTTGTATTACTCTGAGTATAATTAATTACTCTTTCTTCTCTCGATAATTCTACCGATAAGCTATTCTGTCTTTTTAAGTCTTCCGCAACTCTTTTTACTATGGATGGAGAAAAATGTATCTCCTTTCTTAAATCATCTATAGTATTTTCAATGGTATAATCCTTCTCCAGGAGAAGACCAATTTTAAGCTTGTTGAGTAGCTGACTAGCCTCAATCCCCCATAACTGGGCAACCTCTTTGATGGTCATATTCTTTAATCTACTACCAGAAATTTCCACACTATATTCTTCTTCTGAAATATCGAAAGTAGAAGTGCTTTTATCAGGTAGCCCTTCTTCAATCTTCTCTCCACTTAAAGTGCCTTCTGTTTTCTCGGGATTAGGCTGGGAAAGATCACATATACCATCGTTGTTACTATCCACATAGCGGCCACATTCACCGGGATAGGGATCATTCTCCAAACCAAAAGGGCAACTATTCCAGGTTTGAGCAATTCCCGGAATTAAAAATAAGTTAAAACTAACTATACCTACAAACAAAAAAAGAATTCCTAAAGCCAATTTATGTTTATCTTTCATATTTATTCTTACTCCTATGTCAATAAGTAAGGTATTATATTATATTATATTACTGTCTTTCAATCCTTATACGCAAAAAAAAGACCAAATCTTTCAAAATTTCCAACAATTTTTTTCATTCATCATCACATTAATTTAATTATGCTTATAGTTTAATATTTGAGAAATTACTATTACTATTACTATCTCCATAATTATCTAAAATAAATGGATAATATAAACAAAAAGAGTGAACTAGCAAGAAAAGTTATTTGGGAAGAGGAAAGAAAATGTCTAACTTAAAATAGATTTTTTAAAATGCTCAAAGACTTTACAGCTTTATTCACTTCAAATAAATATATAAAAAAAATTAATAATTTTTCATATTTTTAATTTTCTTTTTATATTTCTATAAATATTGTCCTTCTACAAATACATTAGTTCTTATCATTACACATGATATTTAAAGGCTACATATTCAATAATAATGCCATAAAAAATACCAGCCAGAAAGCTTACCAAATCATCAAAACCCACTGAGGCATAAAAAGCAAAAGAAACAAGTATGCCAACAAAAGCACCACGGCCTATCACTTCTGTCATACTGCTACCTTTACTAGCTAAGCCTATCATCATCCCCATTATAAGGCGATTGTACCACAAAGCAAACAAAAAATATGTCTCACTTTGAAATCCTGATCTAATCGAAGCCCCCATAATACAAATTATGCCCAAAATTGCACTGACTAAAATACATATTTTCATTCTTTTAGTACACATTGATTTTGTAACCTCCCAAACAATTATATAATAAAACCAATCTAAAATTTGGTTAAACAAATTAATGTTTTTACAGAACAAACACCATATAAATATGTAACCAGCTAACCTGTTTCAGCTTTACATTAAACAAAAGCAAATTGATATTGGATCATTAAAATGGTATTTAGAAGGAAAGGCTTTGCCCCAATTCTTCTCTTTATACCCTTTGCCGTGGGTAAAATCAATCTCCTTTCCATCTATACTGAGATGACCTTCTAAATCCATATCCATCACACAGACCTGGCTATAGCATTGCATATTGGGAATAAAATTATAAAATACCATACTTCCAGGATTCCATAAAGTATCTGGCCATTTGAGTATATTTTTTAAATTAACTTTTCCCTTTATATTGAGATTTGCATCAGCTATATTTAAATATATCTGCTCTAAAGAAAAATAATTATCGCTAATAGAGACATGAAAATTACCTCTTGAGGTGATAAATTCATCAGAGGAAAAGCGCAGATACCTATAGTTTACTTCTTTGCCCTTTAATACCTGGATAAAACTATGAGTATCCTTTTGGTTTTTAGCAAGATGTATGCCTGGAATAAAAACAAAAACTTGTTGAGCACTGACATCTACTAATTTAAAATACCAACCTTCAAAAAAATTACTTCTTTTATGCCAACCATGATATAAATCTGGATTAACAAAATTACTCACCATATGCCTATTGTTCCATTAAATCATTAAAGAATAGATTTTTATTAATAATACTAATAATTGCACTATTATCTGACAGAGAGTATATTACAGCTTAATGTAAAAAATTATCATTTGAGCCTTGTTTTTCTAATTTTCTAATTCTATAACTCTATATAAAAATCATTATCCTTTTCCACTATTTGATAAGTAACAAGGGGGCGAGCTAAACCAATGGTCTTGGTCAGTGAACTGACCAATCTCGGCCAATGAGAAATCCATTCCACTAATTGACCATTGGTAATGTCAAATTTAGATCCATGACAGGGACAGGTAATAATCTTTCCTTCCAGCTTTCCTTTAGATAATTTACATCCTAAATGAGTGCATTTGTTTCTGACCGCATAAAATTTTCCTTGATAATTAATCAAAAGAATCAAAAACTGATCGATTTTCAGTTCCTTCATTTCACCAGGTGCTAATTCTTTTACTCCTTCAATTTTTCTAAGCATAAGTTGCTGTCCTCCTTTTTATTTTATTGGAATTATATTTATGGGGGTATTAAATATAAATATGGCTAGTTCAGGAAAAACCTTTTTATTGCCTATTGTAATTTATATAATTTATATAATATCACAATAATATATATTTTCAGAGAATTTTCGCTTATTTTTGGGGGAATGTATTGTAATTCACTTACATCCGAAAGAAGTAAAGATAAATCCATTTCCCTTTTATGCCGTTACTTTCCTCTTACTCTTACTCTAAGTTACCTTCATCATCAAGTTTAAGTATCCAAAAATCACCCTCTCCTGCTCCAAAAGAATAGGTTATTCCAGATAATATAAAACCTCCGTCATCACACTCTATAAGAGAACGAAGTGAATCTTCACCGGTTCCACCAAAAGTTTTTTCCCATATCTTGTTTCCTTCACCGTCCAATCTGATAAGCCAGAAATCAGCTCTCCCTGAACTGAAGGAAAATGTATATCCACCTATGGCATATCCGCCGTCATTGGTTTGAATAAGAAGATAGGCAGAATCGTTATTACTTCCACCAAAAACTTTCTCCCAAACCATATTTCCTTCACTATCCAACTTTATTATCCAGGCATCGCCTTCCCCTGCTCCAAAAGAGTAAGTTTTCCCGGCTAAAAGATAACCACCATCCTGGACCTGAATAAAAACATTCACCCAATCATCATCTGCCCCACCAAATGTTTTATCCCACCTCTTATTACCCATCCGGTCCAATTTAACGATCCATATATCAGCTTTACCTGCACCAAAAGAATAAGTCTCCCCAGCCAATAAATAATCACCATCGGTAGTCAGAAGGAGAAAACGTAACAAATCATCATTTTCCCCTCCCAAAGTCTTGCTCCAGGTAACCTTTTTTTGACTTGCTATGTTTTCTGCTATTATATTCTCTTTGAGGTTATTAAATTCGTTAGACAATTGCTTATTATTCTGAGCTGTGCAATCCAAAAAACAATCACTTATTATTAACAACATCAATATAACTATGAAAAAATATTTTCTCATGATTATTACTTATTCTCCTATTCACCACATAATAAAATTTTCTATTTATGCAAAATACTATATTTTATATTTAATATTTAATAAAGAAATGGGACAAGGTTTATAGCAAGCTACTAAAAGATCAAATTATTGTCCTCTAATTTCATCTACCGCTTCTTTATAGGTCTTGGTGAGCAATACTACATCCTGATTTAAAGTAACCCCATTAAAACCATCTTTAAGATATTGTTTCGCTTCTTTTATATTATTAGCATGAATAAAGATAAATTTCCCAGCATCTTTTGCAACTTTTAAAATTCTTTTTATTGCCGCTAAAAACTCAGGAGCATCAAATTTGGCTGGTTTTTTAAGGGCTACTGATAAATCATAAGGGCCGATGAAGATTCCATCAATACCACTAAGCGAACATATTTCTTCTATATTTTCCAGAAAACCACTGGTTTCGCACTGAGGAATTAAGATAGTCTCTTGATTGCATATCTGGAAATACTCTTCTATATCACCACCAGAAAAAGCTTTAAAACCAAATCCCCCACTGCGAGCCATTGCTACACCACGTTGACCAAGGGGATAGTACTTCCCATATTTCACAATATTTCTTACCTCTTCTGGCTTTTCTATACAGGGTATAACCAGTCCCTTGGCACCAATATCAAGCATTTTTAATATAGAATCACGATTATGATTTTTAATCCTTACCAGTGGTGTGATACCTCGCAATTCTGCAGCAAGAATAAAATTTAATGTATTTTCTACATCAGCAGGACTATGCTCAGAATCAATAACCAGAAAATCAAGACCAGCAAGCCCTATACATTCCACCGCTAAAACGCTATTAAGGCAAAAAAATGTTCCAATTACCGGTTCCCCTTCTTCTATTTTTTTCTTCAGCTTATTCTCCACTATCTTTTTCACTTCCTCTCTTATACCTATAATTCTTATCAGACATATTTAATGTAAGCAAATATTAGGTTTTTTAAATCAATAAGAAATTGATTATCACAAAACAAATTTATATTATTACCTCAAAAACGTTCCCTTTTTTTCTAATAATTCTGGGGAAGTTTTTCTAAAGTTTCAATAGGTTCAAAAACTTTATATAAACAACCACCTTGTTTTACTGTATCAAATATAACATTTGTTCCTTTGTTGAATAAATTTAGGAAATAGTAATATCTTTTGAGCATCATCAGAAGGTAAAATTGAAATTAGTCTTTAGTATTTAGTATACAAGAATCCAGATATTTAATGAATATTAAAATATTAGATTTTCCTTAGGGCAGAAATCTAAACTGATGTAAACTGATGGGATCAGGTCTTGAATTATCAGTTTTTATCAGAATTCAAGACTTCATACCATAAGCTTAAATAAGCATATAGACAGTTAAACTAAATAATTTATGCTGAAGAGAAGAAGAGTTTTCGTATGGATAGGTCAATTAAAGACCGGAACAAGGTGAATTTATTGATCGTTTTTTAGGTCAGATGGACTGCCTTTCGATAAGCCCAAACAGTATCAAAAGCGAAAGGGATACCCTTTCACCTTGCGTTCTACAAGGTCAAGCCTAAAAGGACAAGTCCACCCACAAGCTCTTCTAATCATAAAGCTTTTAAAGATCTCTCTTGGTTTGTTTTGTTATTGATTGCATTTTTCACAAATTTACTAAGAGACATCTTCTTTATTTGGTGATTGTTATAAATTGTCAAATATATTAAATCCATTTTTCAAGCCTAATATTTTTTTGCAGGTATGGTGTTCATTATTATTAAATGAACAATTGATTCCAACTTTTATCTTTGTAGAAATCAAAATGACCTCTTCATAAATGATTTTTTGGTCTTTAGGTCAAATGTTGAGATCTGACATCAGTGTTTCTTTGTTTTTCAATTTATTGAAACCAGATTTGATGACTCCGGCCATCAGTTTTTTCCTTTCACTTATGAAGTTCTTATAATCAAGCTTATACCATTCATGAGGTAATGCATGCCAACGATACATTTCCTCAATCTCCCATGCAGTAAAACGATTTTCCAATTTTGGTACATACTCACTCGGTTCTCTGCTAGAAATCTTGATATTATCACTCCATTCTACTAAAGCATAATTTGCCACCTGGTTAATAAGACGTTTTTCCCTAACACCTATATGATTTAGGTAATGGCGGGGAAAAAGGTGATGTCTTTCTAGGGCAGACTTTTTGGCCTTGGATGAAGGATCTAGTAACTCAGAAACCTTCATCTTGGAATACAAGACGGGTGCTCCTAGTAAACAAAGTGCTGCATAGTAAGCAAACTGTCCAGTATTTCGCGCTGCGGCTGTCTCGAGTTCGTTTGGTAGTGTCACTTCCCAATAGTCATTGGTCAAAACTGCATCAATTTGTCGATCGAGAGTTTGCACAAACCTTTCAGCCGTATCCACATTTCGAAGTAGAGCCATATCTTGCTCAAACCGTGTTTCGGGAGAGCCAGTATAGCGTCCTGTCAAAGTTGCCATAAAGAACCAACGTGCAATCACTTCACGTAAGCAATGCACCTCTACTTCAAAATCACGCTTGCCAATCAGCCACAATGCATAGGTATACAGAACAGCTATACGCGAAGAGATTAATTGATCCGATGGATAACCCACTCTTTTCAATACCTTGAAAAAATCGTGCCAGTTCTGAAGATTTAGCGTAAAAGACTGAGCCTCACGCAATAATAAAAACTGTTTATCACGCTGTTCTTCAGAAAACTGCCTTGTTTCCAGGTCTTTCCCTCTTAACAATGAATACACATGCTCTAAACGGGCACGACGGAAACCGAGTGCTACGCTGACCCGGAGCAATTGGTCAGGATTAGGCCGTAAGTAATAATTAAACGGTGATGGTTTATTGTCAGAAGAAGGGTTTTTGCTTCGTTTGCAGAACTCTTCCAATTCTTTACGACCATCATCCCAAAATACCGACATTAAGGTCAGAATAAAATTGGCTTGATTAAGCTGCGTTCCCTGGCTGTTAATGCGAACAAAAATGTCTGACACTTGTTCTTCATTAACCATGGAAGAAATTTCTAAGGCGGTCAGTGGATAATCATCGAGTTTAATTAATCGATTGATAATATTTGGGATTTTTTTTTCCTCTTGGGGATTCAACGACCGTCGTATTCTTAAACGCTTAAGAAATTCGTTGATGAAGTTAAATGTATCGATGTCAGGCTGCCATAGCTTACTAATATCTGCAATCCACTCTGCATCCTTTTCAATGGCCGGATTAGAAACCTCAAATCGCTCACTCAAAGGATGAAAAGCAATCTTGACTCGATGTATCTTATAATCTCTAGTAACAATTGGTACGGACTTCATCACCGCATAGAGTGATGCTAAGCGTTGCTGACCATCTACAATAAGCAGCCGGGCTACCTTTTGTTTCTGACCTGTGCCAATCGTCAGATGTACATCGGAATAACCATTTTCCCAAAAAAGGAGATACCCGATAGGAAATCCGCGATACATCGAGTCAAATAGATCGCGCACTTTGGTCATCGGCCATACAAAAGGACGCTGTATATCAGGTAGTCCAATTTCACCTATGAAAATGTCTTCAATGAGTTTTTTGAGCGAATAGTCTACTTTCTTAAAAAGCACCTCTGCCATATTCATCCCTCCTATCTGATAAATATGTTACCTTGAACACGCTTTACATCACCTAAGCACCAGGGTATAACGGTTCGCCTTTGCCATATACCTTTAAATGCCTTCTAAATGCCTTCGGCGAGTTTATAAATAGACACAAAAGTACGGTGGTACCTGTCTTCCTTCTCCATCTATACTTGTTTTTTCTCCAAGATAATAATGATAACTTACCTTCGTCCATGCCACCACTATAGTCTAGGTTTCGATTACTATTATTTAAAAATCAAATTTCATAACCTTAATGTTTATTTAGTTAAATTGTACTAATTTCGAGTCGTCTTTACACTTTAGCTTAAAAATTAACTAAAAAAACTGGTCATGCATGTTATCTTTCCTATAGAATAAAGTTGATAAAACAAATTCTAAAAAAGTAATACCAGTTTATGGTATGTTTAGTATTCCCCTAGATCGTATTTTAACTGATAACGGCAAAGAGCATACCACCCACTGGGAGAATGGAAAACACGACTATGAGACATTCCTGGTTTCCTGTGGTATGAGGCATACCAGAATCAAACCCTGGTGTCCGAAGAGTAACGTGATGGTAGAACGGTTCAATCGGACACTGTTAGAAGAGTTCTACCAGATTGTCATGCTTAAGAAGGTCTATACCTCTGTGGACCAGTTACAGGATGATCTGGATAGTTTCATCACCTACTACAATTTTAAAAGAGCAGATCAGGGTTACCGGCTAAAGGGAAAGATCCCTTACCAGAAATTCCTAGATGGTAAGCGAAAATATGCTTTACCGGAACCCCGATAAATAGTATCCTATTTCTATAGGAAAGAACGGTAATGTGTAAACACATATCATGAAATTAATACAATATTTTATATAATTATAATATTTTATTAATTTTTTATAAATTTATGTTTTTTATTTATACTTTTAGATATCAAACATTTAAATAAAATAATTAAATAGTCTAAATATTTAATTTAAGAAAAAAGTGTAAATATTTCTATATCTTTTGATGGTTTTTGGTGCTGAGTGAGTGCTGCTTTTTTGTCTTTTTATTTCTATATTATTTTTATTATTTTAGCAAAATATCAGTATATATGGCAAGTATTGCCAGAAATTGGTCTTTTAAGTTAGGATTAACTATGTCATTTCCACAGGAATTTGCCGATGGTCTTATTTATTTTTCTACCTACATATCTGTTTTTGACTCGGCGAGCCATTTTTTTTGGGATCACCACTAGCAACTTTACTGATATCATTGGCTGTTCGGGCTAGTTTGTAGAGCATACTGACCAGTTTTTGCATTGGTTAACTCCTTTTTTGAGAATTAATATATACAGTATAATTTTTGGCTTAAGATTCAAAACTAATATTGATAAAGCAAAAATAGTTCTATTGGTCTTATTATTTCTCTTATTATTATTCCCCTTATTATTATATTTTAGCAGGTAGTTCTGACAACTGTAGGTCAGGAATGAAAAAAATTAGAGATTTAATCCTTTATTTTTTTGTAAAGATAATGGGCAGAATAAAGAAAATAATATTGAATTGTTAAGGCTTTTACAACTATAATTCTGAGTCAATTGAAATATATTTTTTTTCATTATACATTATGAATTATTACCTCAAATCTATTATTAAAATATCACATTTTATAACTATAAATTGTTTTTCTAGACTATTTCAACCAGACAAAGTAATTAAAACCTTTTTATTCTTCTTACTAATTTAAAATCGCTAAAAGTTCTTAACATATTTCAGAAAAAATTTACCATTCTCAATATTAAAAGTATAAAAATTATAGTCCATCTTAAAAAGATCTAAATGAAACATTGATATTATGATTATGAGTAGTATTCTTAATTAAATCGAGATATTCTTCACAGAAAGCAACATATTTTTCTTTATTTAATACTTTATAAATGTGGGCTTCGCTATTTCTTTATTTGTGTTTATAATATTTACTTTAAATTCTGTTATAAAAATATATCTCTTTCATAACATAACAATTAATTTTTAGAGTGTGTGCTATATTTTCTGTCAAAGTAGAATAAGATAACTTGAAATGGGCC
>CAZGKY010000040.1:0-16626 GCA_964525625.1 uncultured Atribacterota bacterium
ACACCCTATCCTACACTCTTTCCCTACACGACGCTCTTCCGATCTCTGTCGTTTTGCAGATAAAGAATACTGGTGTGATAGGCCAACCACATATAAAAGTAGTAAATTTCTATTTCGAATTTTTCATTCGTTATCTTTTTAGATTCATATTGGTTTAAATTATCTAAAACTCTCTGATAGTATCCATTGTTTTTCTTATTTTGAATATTTACTAAAACCCATTCAAAAAGTAAATTACTGAAAGATTCTTTGTCTATAGGTATTTTAGACTCAGTGGGAATAAAACTGTCTTGTTCCTTTTTTTTGGCACTACTAGCGTAAGGATTTTCTAAATTATTATAAATACCGGGATCATATAAAGGCTCATTACACTCTTTACAAAACATTGCATCTTCATCATTTTCGGTCTCGCATAATGGGCATATTTTTTTCATTTTTAAACTCCTCCGAAAAAATATTAAATAAGATTGAGGATTGCGAGAGTAAAGATATAAATTTATCTATGAGTATAGAGCATTATATACTGAGTTATTTTTATATTTATTTGATTTTGCCGGATACAATCCTTTCCTTTATAATTTCTCTTGTTTTTTCATCCAGAGCGGCCTGTGCTATCTTTGATATTTTACCTTTGGATCTTTCTTTATTCAGCTGGGTTTTCCAGAAGTCATCCAGTCTGTCTTCTGCTTCCCGGTCAATTTATCTTTATTTGTCAGGTAAAAAAGAGAGTATATAAAAAATTATTTACTTATTTTATGCTGCTTCTTCTGTTGGTTTTTGAGCTGGAAAATGATTAGTTGGAAATATCTTGTTCTGCTGTATTGTATTAATATTCTTTGTAACTTTTTTTATTTTAATTTTACATAGTATTAGTATAAATATCAAGTTTACAAGAGGTAGGTTGTTAATATTCTATCCATTGGTCGTTTGCCTATAGTATTTAATTAAAGACAGGAAAGAAAAAGAGTGTTGGCAATAGAAGATGAGACTGCCACGTCACTTCGTTCCTCGCAGTGACAAAAAAAGGGCAAGATTCGCAATGACATTAATAGTTAGTATTGAAAACGTCGCTGGTATGAATGAATGGGATTGCCGCAGTTGCTACACTCCTCTACAATGACAAATGCAAAGGTAAAAAGAAAAAATAAAAATTGAAAGGAATAGTGGATGAGATTGCTATTCGCTGCTTAATCAAAAATATAAGATATTAAAATCATATGGGAATAAATGTATAAAATACCTTGTAGTCTTAAACTAAAGTTCAGAGATTGTCACTCAGAGAAAAGTTCCTTGTAATAGCAATCTGGTTTTATTTTTAATTCTTGATATTATTATTCCCTATTTTGAAGAGTTTTAGACATAGAAAGGATTAAGACTAAATGACTTTAACTTTCTTTAAGCCTGATCCGTACGCACGATTTCTCTTGCATCCGGGAATGCAGTAAATATCATTAAAGATCGGGACAGAAAGGATATAAAGAACACGTCCTTAAGAACTGTTGCAACTTACAAGACATAATATTTTTTTCTGTTGCTTAAAAAGTATAACTGAAACCTAATTCAATAAAAGCCTGTGAGGGTTTATTAAAACCTTGTAGTGAGGAAGCTGATTCTGCTTCGTTTTTTGCATTCATGGCTATTCCAGCCTGAATTTTCAGGGCAGTGCTGTTACTGAGCTGATTGGTATAACCGGGCATAAACAGGTATGAACCATCACTTATATTACATAAAGATGTCAGACTAATACTGGAAAAATCATCAATCTGATAGGAAACATTTCCTGCTAACAGATGAATATTCTTATCCCGGCTATCTGTTTGTTCTGTCATCAGAGAGCCGGTAATCGGGGATAGAAGTTTGGGGGGAATATTAAGATATTCAGCCTGCAGGTACAGCCGATTGCCTGCCTGGAAAAAATAACTGTAATCAGCACCAACCAGGAAGGAAAAAGAGTTTTTTTCATCCCGGTAATATCCCAGGGCACTATAGACACCATATTTGCCTATATCCCCCTTGGCAGTGATGCCGAAACGCTGCTGGCCTGCTTTTTCTGCCATTACCCCTTCCTGTACAAAGTGTATCGTAACATCAAAATCATTTATCAGGGTTCTGCCTCTAAGGCCTATACTGGCATCTTGCAGAGTGCCGGGTGATGAAGCTACCAGAGACAAGCTGGTATGCCAGTTAATAGGATAATAAATTTCCAGGGCATTTTGAAATTTGGAATTGTAATCTTCATCTAAAGCAACTGCCCCTAAAGAATAGTCTACCGGGTTTAAGAGGGAACCAAAAGACCAGGATACAGGTTGCCTTCCTATGGTAAGTTGAAAATTATCAAAGCGGTGCTTCCAGTATAGCCTTTTCCAGAAAAAACCAATCTTACCACCGGCGATATCTGTATAAAGATTACCGGCACACCTGATTTCATTATTACCCCAACGGGGGAAGAATAACTCTATATCGAGATTAACCCGTGGTAAATAACCTGTTCCCAATTGGCTATCATAAAATCCTGTCAGGGAAACATCCAGCTGACCACCCAGTGTTATATCGCTGGCCAATGCTGAGGAATGGAAGATAATAATCGCAACCAGTATTAACAGCAATCTGATAAATGGCTGGCCTTTTTTCATAAAATGACACTCCGTTCTTTTTTGAAAATAGATTTCTTATCTCAGACTCTGCAGACTAAACATGCTCTCATTCAGCTCTGGATTTAATTCAATCTTATTAATGATAAATCTGGTATAGGTATCCCGGCGCAATTTGTTCTCCATAACCATTTGAACGGGTAGCCAGCGGTTATCAATTTGCTCTATTTCTTCCACTTCACTTGTCTTCAATAATCTGCCGCTTTCGGCATATAGCTCTTCTTTAAGACCTATAAAGCGTTCTTTGTCTATCCAGGAAACCCGTCGATAATAGGAAACCTTCTGCCCGGGAACAGCGATGGCTTCCAGGATATAGCAGGGACGGTCATTGAAGGTATCCTCTTCCAACAGGGCGAAAGTATATAATTCGGTAAGTTTATCCGATTCCATCATATCCTGGTAGGAGAAGTCACTACCCATAAAACCCTGCTCTAACATATGTCCGGATATCTTGACAATATCTTCTGCATCAGGGAAGAGCATCCACAGGTTGTCATCTCTTTTCAGGTATTTGGTTCCTCTATCTGCCGGATTGGTGAATTCTACCAGCCCGTCTTTCTCCAGAGAATACATAACCATGCTCTTTTCTATTCTTCTGCCACCCTGGCTGATAATCATGGTGGTCTCTGCATAAGAAGATTGGATATACTCATTGTCATCTCTTTTTTGGATAATTTCCTCGGCTGTCAGCTGAGCTGAGGATAGCCCGGTTAAAGTGATAAATAAAACAATACTTAATATGGCAATGAATAAAATTTTACATTCCTTTTCTTTTTGCATCTATTTATCTCTCCCTTCATCTATTTCAATTAACGTAAGGCCTCATTAGGCTCCATACGGGCTGCCATTCTGGCAGGAAGCATACAGGCTGCCGTTACGACCACCACACCCAGTATAAAGGCGAAAATCAGATTTTCTAAACTGAAAACTGTATAAAAAATTGATTCAAACATCAGATCTGCCGCTATTCCTTCCATGGCTGCACCAAAATCCATCCCCACCACAGAAAAGATTTTGGTTAAGATACCGCCAATTATAACTCCAATTGCACTTCCCCATACCCCCATAATAATTCCCTCCATAGCAAACAGGGACAATATCTCCCCTGCTTTCATCCCTAAAGCACCCATCATCCCAATTTCCCGGGTTCTTTCGTTAACAATCATAATCAGGGTATTGATTAAGACAAAACAGGCCAGAATAATGATAAATATGTACATAAAGTTGTAAATGATAACACCGACGGAAAAAACCTCAATGAGTTCATACCCTTTATTCCAGGGCTGCACTTTGTATTTCCCAGATTGTTCCTGGTTTATAAACAATTCCTCAACCCTGGGTAAGACAGAACCAGCTCGATTATAATTAGGGGTAGTAATTAGCAATTCAGTTACTTCGTTGGGCATATTTAGAATAGACTGTGCCTGGTCTAAAGGCAGTAAAAACAGGGTATTGTTCAACAAATCGAGACTGCTCTCCATTCTCCCTACAATCTGGAAAGTAGAAGCCTGAAAAGAATCAAAGGCAGTATTATAAAGAAAAGTGACTTTATCTCCAACTTTTTTATCAATTTTTTTCATTAAACCGGCACCCATTACTATTTCCCTTTCACCAGGGACAACCATTCTGCCTTCGGTAATCTTCCGGTCTATCCCGGTAAATTTAATCTCTTCAGTAGGGTCTACCCCCCAGCCCATCATCGATATTAGCTTCTCCTCTGTGCTTACCATGGCACCAAATTTTATCCTCGGCAGGACCTGCTCAACACCTTCAACCTGTTTTAAACTATCAGCCATACCTTTATAACCTTCGCCGGTAAAACCATTAACCGTATAATTAAGCGACAATAGATGTTCTTTACGTCCATATTCCTCATCAATCACCCGGATATGGCCGGCTTTATAATAAATATGATTTTCAAATGTAGAGGCCAGTACTCCACTTATCATGCCTCTTAGAAAAACAACCGAAAGGATAGCAATGGCGATGGCAATGATTGAGACCATGGTTCTTGTTTTTGAACGTAATAGATTTTTTTTCGCAAGATTCCATAAATACTTCATTTCCTTCCTCCTTACCGCCGGTAGATAGCTTCAACTGGGTCTTTATGTGCTGCCCAATAGGCCGGAAAAATACTCGATAACAATGCAACAATAATTCCCAGGAAAAAGATAAAACCAAAAGCCCTGTAATTCCAGGTACCATAAATTGTATCAAGAAGTGGTATGCTGTATTGAGATAAATCCCCATAAAACCCTAAATAAAAACCACTATTTACCAGCCAGTTCACCCCGAGAAAACCCAGCAGACACCCTGCTAATCCACCCATAACACCGATACCTGCTGCCTCTACCATAAAGACGAATACAATCTCCCATTCCCTCATACCCAGTGCTTTCATCATACCTATTTCCGACTTCCTCTCCAGAGAAGACAGGATAATATTGTTAACAATACCGACCATTCCAATAAGCAGGACCATAGACATGATTCCCCCAATTGCCTGTTTTTCAATTTCACTATAGGCAATGACAGTTTGAGCAGATTCCCGCCAGGAATAAGTTCCTAAAGGAAGGTTATCTTTACTGAAATTTTCATTTAAAGCCTGAATTACCGACTCTTCCTGACCTGAAACTGTCTTGAGAGAGATGGTAGTGATATGGTCACCGACGTTCAGTCTTTGCCGGGCAGTATCCAGATGCAGCAAAACAGTTCCGCTGTTTACCATAGGATTGAGTGTTCTTATTATTCCGCCAATCTCTATATCAATAGTATTAAAAGTATCATCTCTGGTTCTCACCAGTAGAATGATATAATCGTTCATTTCCAAATCCATCAGTTCCGCCAATCTTGCCCCAATAACAGCCTTGTTTTCATTTAGGGCTGACATTGAGCCCTCGACAAAATAATCTTTTGTTTGAAAAACTTCATTATAATTTTCAGGAATAATTCCCAGTCCAATAACACCCATCTCATCTATCCCGTTATTGAGATTGGCAGAAAACCTGAGTTCAGGAGATACTCCTGTTACAAAATCGGTTCCTATCAATTGCCCCTCCAGCAATTTATTCCATTGTATTAGATTATCCAGAGGAAGATCGTCCTTTTCCTCCCAGTAGGCAGGATGCGCAATCTGGATATCACCGGTCTCAAAGTTTTTAATATTATCAAAAGACATCTCTTCAAAGCCACCCATCAGTGATTCCACAAAAAGATAGCCGAAAAAGGCAAAGGCAATGACAAAAATTGTAATGATGTTTCTCCTCTTTTGCCGTGATAGGTTTTTAAGTCCAAGCCGGATACTAAACATATTATTTCCCCCTCTTATCAGAAGAAATCATGCCATCCTTCAGATTAATAAATCTTCTGGCCTTCTCCATAACCTGTGGGTCATGAGTCGAAAAGATAAAGGTTGTTCCCAGCTCCTTATTCATTTTTATCATTATTTTAATAACATCCTGGGCAGTTGCTGAATCTAAGTTGGCGGTAGGCTCGTCTGCCAGTATAATCCTGGGTTTTTTAATAAGAGCCCTGGCAATGGCTACCCTCTGTTTCTCTCCACCTGATAGCTCGCCGGGCCGGCGGTTTTCTTTACCTTCCAATCCTACCTCTTTGAGCATGTTCAATACTTTTTCCCTTATCTGTTTATCTGATAGATTACCTATAAGACGAATGGCAAATTCTACATTCTCAAAGGCAGTTAAGACAGGGATAAGATTATAACTTTGAAAGATAAAGCCGATATTGTGGCGGCGAGTCATAGCCAGCTCTTTTTTGGAAAGTTCGCTGATTTTGTTGCTGTTTAAGTGTATATCCCCTTCTGTGGGGGTATCCAGGCAACCAATCATGTTAAGCAGCGTGGTCTTGCCGGATCCGGAAGGACCAAATACAGTAGTAAATTCCCCTTCATCTACTGTCAGGTCTATACCTCTTAATGCAGGCACTTCAATCTTGCCCAGCTTATATATCTTTTTTACCTGCTTTAGCTCCAGTAAAGGCATTTTGCCTACCTCCTTTCCATATACTTATATTTTTTAACATTGACAAATACCCCCTTTAATTATATCAATAATTTCATTGACTTTTTTTAAGTACAAATCTTTGTTATATCCTGTTTTGAAATACTCTTTAACAATAAGGGTAGCAATCATTGCCACAACCAGATCAGTGTCAACTTCTGGTCTGATGAGATCCCTCTGTTTATCACGTTCAATCAATTTTTTCAAACTTTCATTTGCCATAGTGCGAAGCTCAACAGCAACATCACTAAAATCTATATCCATCAGCAGTCCTACATTGTTATATTCCGGGTTTGCCTTACCCCATTCATAGGAAGCCTTGACTGACTGCATACAGATCTCAAAAGCATCTGAATTTAAATCTACAATTTCTGTATTATGGACAATATCTCTTTTTTTTCTTAAAATTTCCGTATAGACATAACGATAAACATCCTCTTTGTCATTAAAATATTGATAAAAGCTCCCCCAGGGGATTTTCGCTTCTTTAACAATCTTATTGATAGATGCTTCATTAAAACGCCGGGCTGCAAATTCCTTTACAGCAGCATTAAATATTCTCTTTCTTTTCTCTTCACTCAGATTAAAAAATGTAGACTTAGGCATATTACATATTGCTCTTCCTTTTAAAACATAGTAAAATATATTTTTAATTATGAGAAGTCTCTCATATTAACATTTTATATTAACATTCAGAATTTGACAAGTGGACAACACAGTGTTAATCTGTATACATCAATAAGAAAGCGGTGTGTTGATGTCGGTCATCCAATAAGGTAATGATTTGTATCACAGAAGCGGTATTTTGACCTGCTTATTTTGTGTACCCAAATGTCTTACGGAATGATCAGAGAAGTGTTTATCAACACCTTTTTGTTTGTTTTACAGCGCAGTGGGTAACTGCGCTTTTTTTGTTGTCACAAGGCCATTCGGTATGCATATACTTATGAGAGGATTTGAGACCATTGAATATCAGTTTGAAGAATTATGGACTGAGTGAACACTTTGAACGAGAAGCAGCCATGTATGATGGTTTGTTTATTGCCAGGGTTTCCGAGCAACATCGTGAATTATACAAAGTAATCAGCAAGTGCGGTGAGATAGATGCAAGTGTTTCAGGAAAACTTGCTTATAACGCAGAAGGTCAAACCGCCTTTCCTGCCGTTGGGGATTGGGTGATGATTGACCGGATGGATGGAAGCACCGGCAATACAATCATTCATCATATCTTGCGCCGCAAAAGTGTTTTGGCGCGACAAGCTGCCGGTACGAAAAATGCCGGACAGGTGATTGCAGCCAATATCGATACTATCTTTATTTGCATGTCGCTCAATGCAGATTTTAATATCCGGCGAATTGAACGCTATTTGACAATTGCATGGGATAGTATGGCGACCCCGGTTATCGTTCTGACAAAATCTGATTTATGTCATGATCTACCGCAGAAACTGGATGAACTTGCATCCGTGAGTATAGGCGTTGATGTTATTCACTGTTCTTCTGAAAATGAGAACGGGTACAAAGCAATTGACACTTATATCAGGCAGGGAAAGACAATTGCGTTTGTCGGTTCATCAGGAGTTGGCAAGTCTACTCTTATTAACCGCCTTATGGGTCGGGATGTGCTTGCAATAAGAGCAATACGGGAAGATGATGCCAGAGGCAGACACACTACAACCCACCGCCAGCTATTGCTATTGCCAGATGGCGGCATTGTCATAGACACACCTGGCATGCGGGAGTTGCAAATTTATGCGGGAAACCTGTCAAAAACCTTTGAAGACATTGAGAAAATTGCCGCCCGGTGTAAATTCGGCAATTGTTCTCACGATAGGGAACCGGGATGTGCCATCAGAGAGGCAATTGAAGCAGGAATCCTGTCAGAGAAACGATTTGAAAGCTATCAAAAATTACAACGTGAATTATCCTATACCGGCATGAACGCCCGCCAGCTCGAAAATGAGAAAATCAATAGAATGTTTGGCGGCAAGGATGAAATGAAACGTATGAAGAAACATGTCAAAAAACGAAACAGCAGATAAAAAACGAATTGTTGGAGAATATCTTTATATCCCCCGGAGAGCAGAGCGTAAAAAAAAGATAGGGCGAGTTAAAAAACGGTGTATAAAATATTGTCCGAAATGATAAATAATATGTGAACCTTTAAAGCGGCATGGCACGACGAATGTACCATGCCGCTTTTTGTTTCTATATCATTTAGTAGGGAACCTTCATAAAAGATGTGGAGTATATTTATGATTAAAGGAAATAAAGCAAAAAATAAATTGGGAAATAAGGAGTATAGGTATAGACAATGAAAGAAATGACAATCCACGAATTTGAATTTGCCCTCATTAATGAATTTTTTACAGAGCTTGAACGGCAGGGGCCGGGCAGTCCCGAAGAAACTATTAGAGCATTAAGTTTCATCGGAAATCTTTCAAATAAAGCAAGAATTGCCGATTTAGGCTGTGGCACAGGCTTTCAAACAATGGTTCTGGCACAAAATACGGAGGCAATCATTACCGCCCTCGACCTTTATGCTGGCTCAATTGATAAACTTAATGCAACCATCAAAAAACTTGGTTTGCAAGACAGGGTAAAAGGTATTGTCGGTTCAATGGATAATTTACCGTTCCAGAATGATGAATTCGACCTTATATGGTCTGAAGGGGCTATTGCCAATATCGGGTTTGAAAAAGGCCTAAATTACTGGAAGAAGTTTCTCAAAAAAGATGGTTATGTTGCCGTAACCTATGAGTCATGGTTTACTGATGAGCGCCCCGATGAAATCGAGAAGTGGTGGAAGGATTCGGTTCCTGAAATTGGCACGATAGCACATAACATTTCCATCATGCAAAAAACAGGTTATATTCCTGTTGCCGCATTTACGTTGCCCGAAAGCTGCTGGGTAGACAATTATTTTATTCCTCAAAAAGCAAGGCAAGAAGAATTCTTGAAAAAGTATGCGGGAAATAAAACTGTCGAAAATATGATTGCATTTATGAGACGCGAGGCAGACTTGTATTCAAAATATAGACAGTATTATGGATATGTGTTTTATATTGGGAAAAAGATTTAAGGTAGCTAAATTCGTTACTTTGGGAAAAAATAATTTGGTTCCTATTTTTTTAGTGAAATTTTAGTGAAAATAGCCTCTATTTTTAGTGCTATTAGACTACAGAACAACACCTCCTACTTTATTATTATAAATCGAGAAATGATAGAAATTAACAGAGGTCTCAACAAACCATTTTCTGATTTGGTGGTAATAGCATCTCTTAAAAGATGCTTTAAAAGAGAAGCAAGCACCGCAATTATAAACGCAATACCCGCCGGGATTAGCCCCAACAACACCATTCCAGGATTATCATCCCTCCGCCCCAATATCAAAAAAAAGGGCGCTCCGGCTAACAAACAAATGAGAAAATCTGCGATTGCACAGCGTTTAATGATATCTAATGCTTTTACTGACAATTCTGTAAAAGCACGGTTGGTATCAATATAATATAATAGTTTTAGAGTTTGGTGTAGCGCGATGAAGAAGGGTATTGCAGCTGCATAAGTGCCGCTGATAAAGATAATCATAACATAGTCCACATGATGCCCTATATTAGATATTCCTTCTGTGAATGTAATCCATGCCATCACGACACAAATAGCAAGCATAATGATTCCCGCAATGATGACAGAACACCGCATGATAATGGTTGATCTTAGTTTCATAAAAACACCTCAATCGTTCTTATACTCTACAATGCCGCCGGGTTGGCAGGCTAATGCTCTGCAAATAGCTTCCAAAGGTGAAAGCCAGATTGCCCTTGCTTTACCATTTTTCAATATTGAAATATTAGCCATTGTTATTCCTACACCATACGAAAGTTCTATGACACTCATTTTTCTTTTTACCAGCATAACATTTATATTAATTATAATACATTATTCACCTTATATCGCCAAATCATTTTCAGATTTGACTTCTTTTGGTTCCTCTTTTTTTAGTGAAATTTTAGTAAAAATATCCTCTATTTTTAATACTATTAGACTACAGAACAACACCTCCTAATCTATTATAAACCATAAACATGAATAATTGGAGGAAATGAAATTATTGCTATGAAAGAGATGAATATATTAATCCGGAAAGCTAAAAATAGAGATAAAGAAGCTATGATGCAATTAATTGAGCTCTTCAATCCGCTCTTAAAAAAGCAGGCGGCCTTTTTTAAGCATATGGGGCTGGAATATGAAGATGCCTATCAACAGGGGGTTTTATATTTTATTACCGGTGTTTATAAATACCGGCCAATACCACCGGTTACCTTTGCTGGGTATATGAAGAAAAGGATTAAATGGGGGTTGTGGATGTACTGGAGAAAATTTTATAAGACCGGGGGATAAGTGGAAGAAGTCGATAGTCGATGGTCGTTGGTATTTAGTTAAAAGATGTGGGTAGAAGTGGAAGGGGTTAATAGTTAATTGTCTTTGGAATAGGGATAAAGGCAAAGAGGAAGAGTGTTGGGTGAAAGTAATATGTATGGTTATATAGAAAATTGTATAGAGAATATGATTATGGAAGAATTTCTAAATGAACTTGATGAACAGGAGCATAAGATTATTATGCTCTATTACTGGTGGGGCTATCGGGATGCAGAAATTGGAAAATTTCTGTGCGAATCACAGCAAATGGTTAATTATAAGCGCAACAGAGCATTAAGAAAGATTAAAAGCGCCATTTCAAAATGAGTTTTTATTTGACAATTTGGTGGTAGGAGAGGGCTATCCGGGCGGCAATAGTGGCATTATGTTTGAGAAGCTCTATATTTGCCTTTAAACTTCTCCCCTCACTGAGCTCTTTTACTTTATTCAATAGATAGGGGGTGAGCTGTTTGCCCTTAATGTTTTCCTGGTGGGCTAATTTTAGGGCCTGTTCTATCCAATGGTCTACCTTCTTTTTGCTGAGAGCAAATTCGGTTGGTACCGGATTGGCTATTAACAGACCGGTTCCCAATTTTAATCGAAAATGGGCCTGGACCACCTGTGCTGCCTCCCGGACGTCTTTTAAGAAATAGTCCACTTTCAGGTGGCTGGATTGACTATAAAACGCAGGTAATTCCTCTGTCTGATAACCCAATATAGGGACTCCCATGGTTTCTAAATATTCATGGGTGCGGGGAATATCTAAAATGGCTTTGGCACCAGAACAGATTACTGCCACAGGAGTTCGGGAAAGTTCAATTAAATCAGAAGAAATATCCATAGAATATTCACCATCATAATCATTGTGAACACCACCAATACCGCCAGTAGCAAAGAATATTATCTGGCAGCGATGGGCTATCCACATGGTCAACGCTACTGTGGTGCCGCCATTCATTCCTTTGGCGACAAGAGCAGACAAATCTCTCTTGCTGGCTTTGACCACATTCTGAGAATGAGCAATTCTTTCAATCTCATCATGTGTTAAGCCAACTCTAATCTTACCATTGAGAAGGGCAATTGTAGCAGGGACAGCACCCTCTTCACGTATATTTTTTTCCATCTGGAAAGCAGTATCAATATTTTCCGGGAAAGGCAGACCATGTGTAATGAGATTGGATTCCAGGGCTACAACCGGCTTTCCTTCTTTGCCTTTACCTATTTCTTCCCTGATTTCTTCTCTAATTTCAAAATAATCGAACATTATAAAATCCTGAATGTCCTTACCATCTGTTTTTTAACCATAGTTTCATCGAGCTGGGAATATACCGTTTCCGGAGAGGTTACTGTTAAAGAAGCAATGACAATACCTATTTGAACAGAATGGTAAAGCTCATAATTTTTGTATAACCCGTAGGCCATTCCGGCTACCAGTGCATCTCCGGCTCCAGTACAATCGACCATTTTTTTCCTTCTCACATTAATAAACTCTCCCTCGGGAGTCTGTTCTGAATGAATATAAACTCCGCGCGTACTGTGGGTCAGAATAATATTTTTAACACCCTTTTGCATAAGCGTCCCGATGGCTTTCTGCCGATCGGCAGCATTCTTAATTACTATGCCGGAGAGTGCACTGAGTTCACTGATGTCAGGTGTTAGATAGTTTATTTTTGATAAAATACCTAATAGTTTTCTACTCTTAACGGCAGATACCGGATCGACTATTAAGGGTATTTTTTCCCGTCTGCATAAATTCGCAATATGCTGAATAGCACGGGGTGCAAGGTTGGTATCGATGATAACAAAACGATTTTTCTTTATTATCCCGGTCTTGGCAATCAGATAGCGGGGGGTGACTCTTTTCATAATTTCGGTATCACTTACCCCTACCTGTAAATCTCCTTTTTCATCTAAAATGGCTACATATTTTCCAGTGGGTTCCTTCCTGGATAGAATTACTTCTTCGGTCTGAACATGGGCATTACGTAGCTTTTCCAGTATTTCTCTCCCCTCATTGTCATCACCCACTGCACTTAAAAATTTTACCGGGGTGTTCAATAATCCTAAATAGTGAGCAATATTTCTCCCCACACCTCCATGGCTAACCCTTATAACTCCCGGATTGGAAGTATCCCATTGGATAACGTTTTTTGATTTCCCCTTAATATCAATATTGGCACCACCAATAACGACAATGCCTTCCCTTTCTTCTTTGGAAAAATTGGTAACCATAGTTACATTACCTTTACTCATCTTAAAATAAACAGGTGCCGTTTTAACAGATATCTTTATCTTTATAAGACTTTAAAAAGATGTATATCTGCTACTCATTTAAGCCAGGAAAATAATCCTTTTTGATATTTTCCTTAACTACCTCAAGCTGATAGAGCGCTTCCTCCACCGCTTTAACTAACCTCATGGGACCAGAAATATAAAAAATACGTTCTTTGATATCAGGAACTATCTCTTTGATTAAGTTTTCATCGGCCCGCTGTGGTGAAAAGATATATTTAATATTTAACCTGTTATACCCTCTGGCTAAATTGTCCAGGGTATCTTTAAAAACAATGTGCTCTTCATCTTTATTGCTGTAAATAAGTATTATATCTTTGCCAACCTTCTCTTTTTCTAATTCCAGGAGAATGGAATGAAAGGGGGTTATACCAATTCCACCGGCTATGAAGACTAACTTTTGTGCATCATTGTTTATGGTAAATTTCCCATCTATCTTAACAAGCTCCACTTCATCTCCCACTTTTTTGGCAAAGAGTGCCTTTTTAAAAGAACTGCTCTCCTCAAATAAGTAATGGGTCGTGAGCATGAGCTTTTTTTGAAATGGCGGCGAAGAGATGGTAAAAATTCGTATTTCTCCTCTGCTATCAGGATTATCATGGGGAACCTTATAAAGGGCATACTGTCCTGCCTGCCAGGTTACAGGCTCTTCGGGCTTGAAAATAAAACTAAAGGCATCACCAATTTCTTTTCTTCTTTCTTCTATTAAAAGCTTCATTTTTTACCCCTTTTAATAAATAAAATTTACAGATAGCTTGTTTTGAATTGATTCCAATTATAGCATAATAAACAAAGATAATACTAATATAATAATATTAAAGAATATAGAAGCTTTCAGAAGAAAATTGGGGAATTATATATAATAAATATTTTAAACCATATTAATAGGATAGAGCTATTTCTTGGTTAATTTAGTAAGCAGTTAAACCTCCATCAATCGGGAGAGACATTCCAGTTAAAAACGATGATTCATCACAGGCTAAAAACAGAGCTGCATTTACAACATCTTCCACCTTAGCTAGCCTTCCTAAGGGGACCTCATCAATCCTTTCTTTTAATCTTTCCGGATCAGATAGCATCTTATTAACTAAATCAGTTCGAACAGTACTGGGATGAAGTGAGTTTATTCTTACCCCGTATTTTGCGTACCTAACAGCTGTGGATTTAGTTAGAAGGGTTACTGCTCCTTTTGAAGCAGTGTATGCTTCTGGTGTGTATTTATGCCCCACTAAACCGCAAATGGAAGACATATTGATAATACTTCCACTTTTTTGTTTACGCATTAGTGGTAGGGTATGTTTTATTCCCAAAAAGACACTTCTAACATTTACCCGCATTACGGTATCCCATTCCTCAACCTCCATCTCCTCTATTGGTTTTCTTATATTAATTCCAGCATTATTTATTAAAACATCTAATCGTTGATAAGAATATATGGCATGGGCTATAAACTTCTGCCAATCTTTTTCTGAGGTAACATCCATAGGAAAAAATTCGGCTTTCCCACCATCTTGAATAATTTTTTCTTCCAGCTCTTTACCAAGTGTATTTTCCAAATCACATAAAAGTATTATTGCCCCTTCCTGAGCAAACCGTAAAGAGAGAGCAGATCCAATTCCTCCAGCTGCTCCAGTAATAATAGTAATTTTTCTAGTTAACTTCTTCATATTTATTACTATCCTTCTTGTATCATTCCAGTATCTTTCTGAGTATGTTTTCTAGTATATTCAATTGTTCTACGGAAACCACTGTAAGCAATCCACGCAATGGCAACCAGTAAAACTATTCCTACCGGTCGACCCAATAGAGGTATCAGACTTCCACGGCTTTGCATAAGTGCTTGACGAAAGCTGATATCTGCCAGAGGCCCTAAAATAATTCCCAGAACCAGTGGTGCCATAGGATAGTCAAGTTTACGCAAAATATAACCTAAAATACCAAAGAAAAAAGTCACTTTTATATCAAAAATCCGTACTCCTCCCGCATAAGCACCAATTACTGTTAGGGGTAAAACAATTGGCATCAAGATTTCTCTTCTGATCTTTAATATTGAGGCAATGGGCTTAGCAATTATTAGCCCTAATATGAGCATAAAAAAGGTTGCTATTAAAAGAGAGATTGCTACTTCATAGAGAAACCCTGGATGTTCAATGGGGAGCATCGGACCAGGCTGAACTCCATGAAGCCAGATTGCTGCTAAAAACATAGCAGCAGGCGGACTCCCAGGTATTGCCAGGGTTAACAAAGGAATCATAGCTCCACCTATACATGCATTATTGGCTGTTTCAGCAGCAGCTACTCCTTCCAGACACCCGGTACCGAATTTTTCTCCTTGTTTAGAACTTCTTTTCCCTACATCATAAGCCACCCAGGCAGCAACATCTTCTCCTGCTCCAGGAACAGCTCCGATACCTACCCCAATAATTCCCGAACGTATTGCTGTAGGTATAAGGGAATAAATAGTTTTCCAGCTAGGTATAATTTTAGTAATTTTACCCAAAATTTTATAAGGAATTTCCTCTTCTAGAACAATGAGAATTTCTGAAATACCAAAAACTCCAATCAATGCAGGTATAAGAGATATTCCACCCTTTAATTGTAATAATCCCAGGGTAAATCTGGGATAGGCATAGACTTTGTCTAAACCAATCATAGCTGTGAAAAATCCTAAAAAACCTACCACCCACCCTTTTACCGGATCTTTCCCAGTAGACAAATTTCCACAAATCATCACTCCAAAGACAGCCAGCAAAAAATACTCCCACTGACCAAATTTTAAAGCAATCTTATATATAAATGGGGTGATAAAAATAAGACAGGCTATACTAATCAACATGCCAACAAAGGAGGCAATAACGCCGGCCCCTATTGCCAATCCACCTTCTCCCCTCTTAGCCAGGGGAAACCCATCTAAAGCTGTAGCTGCAGCCGCCGGCGTACCAGGAATATTAATCATAATGGCTGAATAGCAACCACCCATTATGGCTCCCACATAAACCCCTAATAAAAAGGAGATTGCTAAATCGAATTGCATGCCATAACTTAAATTTATGAGTAAAGCTAAGGCCATAGTAGCTGTTAGACCAGGGATTGCTCCAATAATAATACCCATGAGAGTAGCAAAGGCTATTATTAAAATATTAGTTAAGTATAACTGGGCAGCAAAGGCATGGAAAAATAGATTAACCTGTTGTAAAAAAGATCGGAAGAGCACACGTCTGAACTCCAGTCACCGCTCATTATCT
>CAZGKY010000041.1:0-16606 GCA_964525625.1 uncultured Atribacterota bacterium
TACACCCTATCCTACACTCTTTCCCTACACGACGCTCTTCCGATCTGTGCATCGGTATAATAATTTACCTCTACCTTTTTGGCATAAGCTTTATAATCACTATAATCAAGTTTGGTAATGGTATATTGCTCACCTTCATGGATATAAATAGCACCTTCATAGATAGTAGTGGGTGCACTCTCTCGATCAATTTCTCCGATCACCTTATACTCACCTTCTTCTACATCAATAATAGCAAAGTTTTCAGTAGAAGCGCTGCGTAAACTAATCTCATCAGCAGGATAGGCCTCACTCATCCAGTGCCATTTATTCTGACTAAAATGAATTATACCTTTATCTTCCAAAAATTGTAGTATATCCTTCAATTCTTCTGAACCAAATTTTTCCTCTGGAATGAATGGTAGTTCAAAGGCAGCACACTTTATATGACTGATTAATATACTCAAATTATTGGGATCAATTACAGCACTTTCGGGTGTCTCCTTAAAAAAGTAATCAGGAGAATTAATAATATACTGATCCAGTGGTACACTAGAAGCTACCAGAACAGCTACTGAAGAACTGCTCCGTCTACCTGCTCTCCCAGCCTGCTGCCAGGTGCTAGCAATGGTACCGGGATAACCGGCAATAAAACAGGCATCTAACTGTCCAATATCTACTCCTAATTCCAGGGCATTGGTGCTAATTACTCCTTTTATTATTCCTTCTTTGAGTCCCTTTTCAATTTCTCTGCGTAAATTGGGCAGATAACCTCCCCGATAGCCTCTTACTAGATCACGATTTTGACCAATTTTATCCAAATAATCTTTAAGATAACTGGTCAATATTTCAGTAGTCAGACGGCTACGTGCAAAAACAATGGTTTGAATATTATGATTTAAAAATTTACTTACCAAGCGGGCGGTTTCTTTAATTAGACTTTTGCGGATACCAAGCTGTCTGTTTACCACTGGTGGATTGTAGAATAAAAAATATTTTTCTCCACTGGGTGCACCATTATTATTAATAAGAGTAAATCTTTTTTCAGTAATTTTTTCTGCCAATTCCAGGGGGTTAGCAATAGTAGCAGAACAACAGATAAACTGTGGTTGGGAGCCATAGAATTGACAAATACGCTTTAAGCGGCGTAACACATTGGCCATATGACTGCCAAAAACACCACGATAAATATGTATTTCATCCATCACAATATATCTTAAATTTTGAAACAGTCTATGCCATTTGGTATGATGCGGTAATATCCCGGTATGTAGCATATCGGGATTGGTAACTACAATATTACCCTGATTGCGAATAGCAGAACGGGCTGAAACAGGCGTATCTCCATCATAGGTGAAAGTATTTATGGGCTTATCTAGTGCTTCTACCAAACGGTATAACTCTCCCAGTTGATCTTGAGCAAGTGCTTTGGTGGGGAAGATATAAATCGCTCTACTTTCCGGCTCTTTAATAATTCTATCCAGAACCGGTAGATTATAACAGAGTGTTTTTCCAGAAGCTGTAGGGGTAACTACCACAATATTCTTACCTTCCTGAATAGCCTGGAGAGCACTGGCTTGATGAGAATAAAGCTTATTGATCCCTTCTTTTTTTAATTGATTAATTAATCCTTGATAAAGCCAATCAGGGAAATCAGCTAAACGAGCATCCTGTGCTGGAATATATTCCAGTGCTGTCAAATAAGGACGAATAGTATAATCTTGTTCCAATTCCTCAATAATAGCTTTAACATCACAACCCATAGAAACACTCCCTACTGTTAGTCAAAATCATAAGCCTTCCTCTGTCCTAATCTTATAGTATATCATATTTAAAACATAAAAAATGTCCTTCCCAAATTTTTCCCTCACTTTTATCTTGTGGAAAAGAAAATAGAAAGGAAGCTCTAAATTCAATAGGTTAATTTTAATTTTTTTAGTATCTCTACATAAGGTATGGTTGTTAAAGAGATAAAAATAACAAAGAACCATTGAGAAAGGGTAAGTGCAGTAATCTGAAACACCTCTTGTAAAAAAGGTACTACCATTATCACTAACTGTAATAAACCAGAGCCTAAAATAGCCCATACTAAATAAAAATTGCTAAAAAGACCCAATCGGAATATGGAAAATCTATCAGAACGGGAATTCAAGGATTGCCCTAACTGAGTAAAGCTTAAGGTAGCAAAAGCCATCGTCTCTCCTACCACTAAGGAATATTGGCTATAACCATAATAAAAGGCAATTAAAGTTATAATTCCAATAAATATACCTTGAGAGAAAATATTAAATCCCATCTTTCCAGAAAAAATACCTTCTTTAGGATTTCTGGGAGGTCTTCTCATCACATCCTGCTCAGATGGATCTAATCCTAAGGCCAAAGCAGGAAAACCATCTGTTACCAGATTGACCCAAAGTATTTGAATAGGCAGTAAGGGACGTGGTAGACCGATCATAATAGCAATAAAAATAGTCAATATCTCTCCTAAATTGCAGGATAATAAATAACGAATAAATTTCCTAATATTTTGATAGATTTTTCTCCCTTCCTGTACTGCCAAGACAATGGAAGAAAAATTGTCATCAGTCAAGATCATATCTGCCGCTTCTTTGGAAACATCAGTTCCGGTAATGCCCATAGCCACACCAATATCTGCCTCTTTTAGTGCCGGGGCATCATTAACACCATCTCCGGTCATAGCTACTACCTGATTATTCTTCTGTAAAGCCCGGACAATTCTCATCTTGTGGCGCGGTGATACCCGGGCAAAGATAGTGGTCTTCATTACCACTTTTTCCAATTCTTCTGGAGACATTTTCTCTAATTCTGAGCCGGTAAGAATTTGATCTCCTGGTTTATAAATCTCTATCTGCTCGGCAATAGCCCGGGCAGTCAGTGGATAATCTCCAGTTATCATAACTGGACGAATTCCTGCTTTACGACAGGTCTTAACCGCCTCTAAAGCCTCTTTCCGAGGGGGATCGATCATAGCTACTAAACCTAATAAGATTAAACTACTTTCAATTTTATCTACCTCTATTTTTTTATTTTTTAGTAGATATTCCTTCTCTGGAGCAGCTATTTCTCGATAAGCTACTGCTAATACCCGCAGCGAACCTGAAGCTAATTTTTTATTCTGTTCCGCGATTTTTTCCTTTAAAGAATTCGATAAAGGTAATATTTTACTATTGCCTCTGACACTGTGGCAACATTCCACAATCTGATCAGGAGCCCCTTTCACAAATAGTATCACCTGGCCTTCCGGTGTCTGATGCACAGTAGACATTCTTTTTCGCTCTGAATCAAAAGGGATTTCCCTTAAACGAGGATATTCCTGCTCTAAATCCTCCTTCTTATAACCAGCCTTTGCCGCAAGTACCACTAAGGCACCCTCAGTTGGGTCACCAACAATCTCCCACTGATTATTACCTTCATTCTGTTTTAAGTAAGAATTATTACAAAGAGCCCCAGCCTTCAACAAAAGGGATAGTGACTGGTCTGTATTAGGTTGAATAGATTGATTCTCATGATGGAATTCTCCCATAGGTTGATAGCCCACACCATCTACCTCTATTTCTCGATCAATTAACACCAGTTTGCGCACCGTCATCTGGTTTTGGGTTAATGTGCCAGTCTTATCAGAACAGATTACTGTAGTAGCACCCAGAGTCTCCACTGCAGTAAGACGCCTGATGATGGCATTTTTCTTTACCATCTGCTGCACACCTAAAGCCAGCACAATAGTAACCACTGCCGGTAATCCTTCCGGTACGGCTGCCACAGCCAGGGCAATACCGGTGAGAAACATATCGAAAAAAGGAATTCCACGCAAACAGCCCAGTAAAACAACAATTGCTATCACAAAAAGAATAATTACTCCCAGATTTTTACCTACCTGGTTTAACTTTTTTTGCAGAGGGGTTAATTCTTTTTTCTGTTCCTGCAGCATACCGGTAATCTGCCCTATTTCCGTATCCATTCCCGTTGCCACTACTACACCTTTACCACGTCCACCTATTACCGAAGTTCCCATATAAGCCATATTCAGGCAATCGCCCAAAGCCACTTCTTCTTGACTGACAATCTCTTGATTAGTCTTCTCTACGGGTTCCGATTCCCCGGTCAATACTGCTTCTTGAATACAAAGATCAGTTACCTCCACCAAACGCAAGTCAGCCGGAATTCGATCACCTGCTTCTAATAATACTACATCACCTGGAACCAACTGAGTAGATTCTATTTTCTTGCGCTTTCCATCTCTTATAACTAAGGCTTCAGGAACAGTAATTCTTTTTAAGGCATCCAGTGATTTCTCTGCTCGATACTCCTGTAACACACTCAAGATAGCATTTAAAATTACTATAATGCTAATAACAATGGCATCAGTTATCTCTCCCATTAGCACTGCTATAGCTGCCGAAATTAATAAAATAATAATCAAGACATCTTTAAACTGGTCTAACAACATGTGCCAGACAGTTCTCTTTTTACCTTCTTTTAATTGGTTTGGTCCAAACCTTTCCAGACGTAGATTAGCTTCAGAAGAAGTTAGCCCCATACTTAAAGAAGTAGTTAACTTCTTCTCCACTTCCGGTACTGTTTGTAAATAAAATTTACTATCTTGACGATCTTTTTTTTCATTCATTTTCCATTGATACTCCTCTATTCTTTGGTCAGCTTCCTTCCAAATGGTTTTTGAGCTGAGTAATATTCTCTTTTATTTCCTGCAGATTTTGAGCAAATGCTTTACCATGATCAGGTAGAGAAGATAAAAAATGAATATATAATTCTGTAAAATGAAAGTGATGTCTAAGGTAAAAATTTTTTCCTTCATCAGAGAGGGTTACCAGTACTTTCCTTCGATCTTGCTGAGCACGATATCTTTGCAGAAAACCACGTCTTATCAAGCGATCCACGATACTGGTCATAGTAGTTGGAGAAACATGGATTATTTTTGAAAGTCTGCTCATAGAAGCAAACGATTCTTTTCCTAAATATTCAATAATAAAATGTTCGGTAATATTCAAAGAGATATTCTTATTGTCACCACTACTACATCGGGAAACATGTGCCCATAATATTTCGGTTAACCTGAGAAAAAGGTCCTCAATTTCTAAGATAATATTCTGCCTTTCTTTAACTTCCCTGGTCATTTTCTATCCTAATAATCTTAATAGATAATCTTATCATACGAATATCGTAACTTTTATTATAATACGAACCAAATGTAGGAAAGTCAAATGAAAAATTAAGTATAAATACTAAGACATACATAACAGAAGAATTCTTTCTTCGATAAACACATAACATAAATATAAATGGTGGTTAATACTTATTAATTCCTGTATCACGTTTAGAAAATGAAAAAATCTTTTGGTAAAATTATTTTCTAAAAACTTTTCTTGAAGATATATATCCTAAGCAACTGGTAACAATAAATTTTCTTTGCCTTTCAGGATCTAAACCGTTTTTTCTCTTCTTCGATAACTTCTCTAACCCTTGATAAAGAGGTTCCTCCAGCTGATATCTTGGCATTTACCACTGCCTCAGGCTTGAGTAATGGAAAAACATCCTGCTGAAAATTACTGTGAAATCGCTGTAATTCCTCTAAAGTAAGTTGTTCTAAATTCTTTTTTTTGTCCAGACAGTACAATACTATCTTACCGACTACTTCATGTGCTGTTCGAAAAGATATACCTTTACGCGCTAAATAATCAGCAAGTTCAGTAGCACTGGAAAAATCCCCTTCCAGACTTCTCCTCATATTATCTGCCTTAACCTGCCAGGTCTCAATCATACCATCCATAAGGGCAAGGGAATCTTTTAGGACCTCTACAGTATCAAAGAGAGGCTCTTTGTCTTCCTGTAAATCATGATTATAGGCTAGAGGTAAAGCCTTCAATGTAGTAAGCAAAGATAGTAAATGGCCATAAATTCTGCCCGTTTTCCCTCTAATTAATTCGGCAGCATCAGGATTTTTTTTCTGAGGCATAATACTGCTACCGGTACAAAAAGATTCATCCAGTTCGATGAAGTTAAATTCTTGGGAAGACCACAAGATTAATTCCTCGCTCAAACTACTAAGATGTAACATAATCAATGATGCATCGGAGAGAAATTCGACTATAAAATCTCGGTCACTTACAGCATCCAAGCTATTTTGGGAAATTTGACTGAACTTTAACTCTCCTGCCACAAAATTTCTATCAATAGGATAGGATGTTCCAGCCAGAGCAGCAGAGCCTAAAGGCAATATATCTACTCTAGCATATAAATCCTGTAGTCTTTGTTCATCTCTCTTAAATTTGAAATAATAAGCCAATAAATGATGTGAAAAGAGTACTGGTTGGGCATGTTGGAGATGAGTATAACCAGGCATTATTACTCCTAAATAATTATGAGCAGTGTTTAAAATAGTTTCTTGTAAATCTTTTAATAACTTCTGGATATGGGAAAGTTCTTCTTTTAAATACATTCTCTCATCAAGAACAACCTGATCATTACGACTGCGGGCGGTATGAAGTTTCCCGGCAATTTCTCCTATCTTTTCCTTTAGCCGATCTTCTACCCAGGTATGAATATCCTCAACCTTATCATCAATCTGTAATGTTCCCTGCTCTATTTCCTGAAGAATTTCTTTTAATCCCTGCACAATTTTCTGGGATTCTTCTTTCTTTATTATTCTGCACTTTCCTAACATCCGGGCATGAGTTATACTGCCAGTAATATCATATTTGACCAGTTTTTTATCAAAAGAAAGGGAAGAAATAAATCTTTGCATTGCCTTATTAGTATCCTTTTTAAATCTACCGCCCCACATCTTTTTCATATCTTACCTCTTTTTTTACTTATTTTTTCTGCTCACTGAGGCATAAACCTTACTTGGTAATCCCCATAACTGAATAAACCCTTTAGCAAAATCCTGATTAAAGGTATCCCCTTTATCATAGGTCGCCAGGTTAAAATCATAAAGAGAATTAACCGATTTTCTTCCTACTACTTGGCATTGTCCTTTCATCAGTTTAATCCTGATGGTGCCTGTTACTTTGTCTTTGATTACCCCAATAAAACCATCTAAAGCCTCTTTTAAAGGTGAATACCATAATCCATTATAAGTTAATTCAGCATATTTTTGAGATATAATCTGTTTAAAATGGAACAAATCTCTTGGTAAAACCATACTTTCTAAGCTTTTATAAGCTGCTAATAAAATAATGGCAGCGGGACATTCATATATTTCTCTAGATTTGATCCCGACCAGTCTGTTTTCTACCATATCAACCCTACCCACTCCATTTTCTCCTCCTATGTTATTTATTTCGGAGATGAGTTCCACAAGTGGCTTTTCCTGTCCATCAATTCGTAGAGGAACACCCTTTTCCCAATATATTTCTAGATAGGTCGGTTTATTAGGAGCATTCTCTGGTTTTACTGTCCATTCATAGACTTCCTCTGGTGGCTCTACCCAAGGGTCTTCCAGTATACCACATTCACAAGACCTGCCCCAGAGATTCTGGTCAATACTGTAAGGATTAGCAATATCAACTGGGATAGGAATATCATAGCGCTGAGCATATTGGATTTCCTCTTCCCTGGTAAACCCCCATTCTCGAGCTGGTGCAATTACCTCCAGGTCCGGATTTAATGCCGCAGTAGAAACTTCAAATCTAACCTGGTCATTACCCTTACCGGTACAGCCATGGGCTATGGCTTGTGCCTGCTCTTTTTCTGCAAAATCCACTAAAATTTTTGCTATAAGGGGACGTGAATAAGCTGTAGCTAAAGGATAGTGTTCTTCATAAACGGCACCAGCCTGCAACCCTGACAAAACATAATGGAAAGCAAATTCCTCTTTCGCATCTATGATATAAGATTTGCTAGCTCCAATTCTCAATGCCTTCTCTTTTACAAACTTCAGGTCACTTTCCTGACCCACATCAACAGTCACCGCAATAACTTCATCACAATAATTTTCTTTTAACCATCTAATGGCTATTGAGGTATCTAAACCCCCTGAATAAGCCAGTACCACCTTATTATATTTGGTCATAATTTCCTCCTGTTCTAATTAAATAATCTTATTACCTTACCTTAATTAATTGTTTAACTAATTTCTTATCTATCATTTTATTTCTGATAGTACTTCCTCTAAAGCCTGAATTAGTAAATTAATTTCACTTTCCTGTACAATTAAGGGGGGTAAAAAGCGCAATACCTTTTCTGCAGTACAATTAATTAATATACCCTTGTCTAACATCTTTTGAACTATAGTCATACCCTCTGGCACTAGTTCCAATCCAGCCATTAATCCTATTACCCTGACCTCTTTAATTACATCTGGGAATTTCAGTTTCAGTTCTTCTAATTTCTTGCGGAAATATTCTCCCTTGCGCTGACATTCTAGCAAGAGATTATTTTTTTGTAATACTTCTAAAAAAGCCAGAGCAGCAGCACAGGCTACAGGATTTCCTCCGAAGGTAGTTCCATGATCACCAGGCTGAAATACTGAGGCAACCTTCTCTTTAGCAATAAGTGCCCCTAATGGTAACCCCCCTCCTAACGGTTTAGCCAGAGTGATAATATCAGGTTCAATACCATAATGCTGATAAGCAAACATCTTACCTGTTCGACCCAGACCACATTGAATCTCATCAAAGATTAGTAGTAAGTCCTTATCATTACAAAAATCTCTTAATCCCTGCAAAAACTCCTGGGAGGCAATATGGATTCCCCCTTCTCCCTGTACCGGTTCCACAATTACCGCCGCAACTTCTTCCTCATAGGCTTCCTGAACCGAATCTAAATCATTAAAAATAGCCTGTTTAAAAGGAGGTAAGAGAGAAAGATAATCTTTCTGGTATTTGTATTTTCCAGTGGCAGCCAGAGTAGCAATGGTTCTACCATGAAAAGAATTTTCCATATATATTATCTTAAATTTCTCTTTTTTCTGTTCTCGATAATACTTAACTGCCAACTTTATAGCTGCCTCATTTACTTCTGCTCCACTGTTAGCAAAAAATGCCCTATCTCCACAGGAAATCTCCACCAATTTTCTACCTAACAAAATCTGAGGAACATTATAAAAAAGGTTGGAGCAATGAATAAGTTTACTAGCCTGCTGGCTAATAGCCTGTACAATACTGGGATGACTATAGCCAAGACTATTTACAGCAATACCACCAATAAAATCATAGTATTGCTTTCCTTCTAAATCCCAAACCTTTATTCCTTCTCCATGATCTAATATCATCGCCGGTCTTTTATAAGTATGAATTAAATATCTTTGCTCATCTGCTATTAATGCTTTACTGTTCATAACTAGCCACCTTATTAAAATAATCTTCTACTATTTATTTAATGAATTTTTTCATCTATTAATATTTCCTTATTCATTATCAGAGAAAAATTCAGTTCCCACTCCTCGATCGGTAAATATCTCCAACAGTATGGAATGGACATGCTTACCATTTAGAAAGTGAACCTTCTTTACACCTCCTTCCAACGCTTTTAGGGCTGATTTTATCTTAGGAATCATACCATGCTGGATTTGTCCGGATTTCAGCAATTCTCTGGCTTCCTCCATCTTTAAACTGCTGATTAGTGAACTGGTATCGTCCAATTTTCTAAAGACTCCTTCCACATCAGTAAGATAGATTAACTTCTCTGCCTGTAAAGCAGCCGCTATTTCTCCAGCTACTGTATCTGCATTAATGTTAAACCTCTCTCCACTGGCATCAACACCGATAGTGGCAATAACGGGGATATAATCCTTTTCTAAAAGTAAAAATAATATCTCTGGATTAATCTTTTGGATTTCCCCTACATAGCCTAAATCAATAGTGTCATATTTTTTTACCATAAGCAGTTGTGCATCTTCTCCGCTGAGACCAATCCCTTTGATGCCATTACCCTGATCTTCAGAAATACATAAATTTATCTCAGCAACCAGACGAGTATTAATCTTTCCTGTTAAAACCATCTCAGTAATGTCCATAGTATCACGATCAGTAACTCTTAAGCCATTGATGAATTGAGGAACCTTGTTCAGTTTTTTCATTTCTTGAGAAATTTCTGGACCACCACCATGAACAATAACCGGTTTCATCCCTATGTAACGTAATAAAATTATGTCTTTTATAATTAGTTTCTCCAGTTGTTTATCTTCCATAGCACTACCACCATATTTAATTACTACTATCTTATTCCAGAACTTTTTTATATAAGGTAGTGCTTCCACTAAGATTTCGGCACGTAAACTGTCATCTTTTATCATAGAATCCTCCTCTATCTTCCTTAGCTATATTTAGTATTAATATCAATATATCCATAACCAAGATCGCAGCCCCAGGCTGTTGCCTTACCTGGACCAACTTTTAGATCGATAACAATTTTTATCTCTTCCGATTCTTCCAAATATTTACGCACTATTTCTCGGGAAAAGGGAAGTGGTTGACCATGGGCCACAATCTTTTCCTGTAAATAAAGATCTACTTTAGCCACCTCCAGATAAGCTCCTGAATAACCAACTGCAGCCAAAATTCTACCCCAATTCGGGTCATGACCAAAGATAGCCGTCTTTACTAAAAGAGAATCTATAACCGCTTTGGCCGCCTTTTCTGCATCACTATTAGAGAGTGCATGCTGTACCTCTACCTCAATTAGCTTGGTAGCTCCTTCTCCGTCTCGCACTATTTCCTTAGCCAAATATTCAGCCACATATTTCAGTGCGTAAATAAACCGATCGTAATCTTCATCAACCACACTAATTTTGGGATTGCCTGCTACACCATTGGCTAATAATAATACCATATCATTAGTACTGGTATCACCATCTACACTGATCATATTAAAAGTTTTACCAATAACTCCAGACAAGGCTTTCTGTAATAGGGTATTTTCTATAGCTAAATCTGTAGTAATGAAAGCTAACATGGTAGCCATATTAGGGTGAATCATACCGGAACCTTTAGCCATTCCTCCTATTCTGATCTCCTTGCCCTTTAAATCAAAACTTACCGCAATCTCCTTTTTCCTGGTATCAGTAGTCAATATTGCTTCTGCTGCTTCAGAGCCTCCAGAAATACTCAGTTCATTTACTGCTTGTTGAACACCACTCTTTATCTTAGCCAGGGGAAGAAACTCTCCAATCTTTCCGGTGGAAGTTACTGCAACATATTCTGGTTTAATCTGTAAAAATTGAGAGACATAGTGCACAGTTTCTCGAGCATCCTGTAATCCCTTCTCTCCGGTACAGGCATTGGCAATACCACTATTTACTAGTACAGCCTGTAATTTACCTCCAGAACGTGTCAGATTCTCTTCAGTAACCCATAGAGGTGCCGCTTTGAACAGGTTTTTAGTATATACTGCACCTGCACTGGCGATTTGTTCTGAATAGATTAGAGCTAAATCTTTTCTCTTTAGTCTAATGCCACAATTCACCCCGCTAGCCTGAAAACCCCGAGGATAGGTTACCCCCTGTTCTTTGCTTATCTTTATATCATTCTCCTTAAAGTTATCGCTCATTTGTTTTTTACTCCTTTCCTTTTTTCCAGATAAATGAAATAGCCTTTTACTATTTTTGTCCTTCAATCAGTCCCTATGCAAGGCCCATATCTTCTGGGAAATTAAACATGATATTCATATTCTGCACTGCTTGTCCCGAGGCCCCTTTGCTAAGATTATCCAAAACGGAAATTATCTTGATTAATCCTGCCCTCTTATCAAGGGCAAACCCTATATCACAATAATTGGTTAATTGGACAAAACGTATCTCTGGTAGATCAGGGGGATTAAATATCCTGATAAATGGTGCCTCCTGATAAAAGTTCTGATACAAGGCGATAATTTCTTCCTCACTATAATCACCCGATAAATTTAAATAACAGGTAGATAAGATTCCTCTGGTAATGGGAAGGAGATGTGGTGTAAAAGAGATGATAATCTTTTCATATTCCTCTGGTTTTTCTATTATTCGAGGGGAATTATACAAGAATGCCAGTTCCTGCTCAATTTCTGGAATATGATTATGTCCTATGCATTTATAAGCTTTAAAACTCTCATTACACTCCGTAAAATGTAAACCTAAGGATAGTTTTCTCCCAGCACCGCTAGTACCTGATTTAGCATCAATGATTATATTATTTGGTTTCACAATATGATGCGCTAATAAAGGAGCCACGCCCAATATAGCACTGGTAGGATAACATCCCGGATTAGCTACCAAAGAAGCTTGCTTAATCTCTTTCTTATACAATTCCGGTAATCCGTATACTGCTTCCTTAAGTAATTTCTTGCTTTTGGGGCTATGTTCCTTTTGATACCACTTATGATAATTATCCGCATCTTTAAGACGAAAATCAGCACTAAGGTCAACAACCCTTATTCTCCCTTTGCTTAATAATTCCGGCACAAAATTGAGCGAAACAGTATGAGGTAAAGCCGTAAATACTAGATCCGAATCCTGTATTATTTTGTCTACATCGAGCTCCATCAGCTCTTTATCCAATTTATTAATAAATTCCGGATAGACTTTCCAGATCTTCTGGCCTACATAGTTAGCGGTAACCAGATGCATTAACTCTATTTTAGGATGTCTCAATAATATTCTAATTAACTCTTTTCCGGAATAACCGGTTGCTCCAATAATGCTAACTCTAATTTTTTCCATTTTATCTCCTTATACTAATAAATTATTTTTTGAAAACGGATAGAAAAGATTAGTTAAGATAATATTATATCTTATATCCGGTATTTATCCCAACTCTCCACCTTTAAATCATCCCATTCAATATCCCGTAAAGCTTCTACAAACCTTTTGGCAAAAGTAATATCAGTTATCAAGGGGATATCAAAATCAACAGCCTTTCTTCTGATAAGGTAATCATTGTCCAGTTCTACAATTTCACTATTCTTGGGAATGTTTATCACTAAATCAATTTTTTTATTAACAAGATAGGTAAGAACATTAGGTTCCCTATCCTCAGAAGGCCAGAAAAGTGTTTCGACCTCAATCCCATTCTCTCTCATAAAATTAGCTGTACCTCTGGTTGCATAGAATTTATAATTTAAATCTTTTAATATTCTGGTGCTTTCTAAAAAATCGACCTTACTTTCCAGAGGTCCAGTAGATAACAGGATGTTCTTTCTGGGTAACTTAAACCCCACAGAAAGAAGACTCTTGAGAAAGGCTTCATTAAAATCATTACCAAAACAGCCAACTTCTCCGGTAGATACCATTTCCACCCCTAAAACTGGATCAGAGCCCTTTAATCGGGCAAAGGAAAACTGGGGAGCCTTAACTCCAACATAGTCTAAATCCAAAAAGGAATGATTATTTTCTGATACTTCTTCTCCCATAATAATTCGAGTTGCCAAATCAATAAAATTGAATTTAACCACCTTAGAAACAAAAGGGAAACTTCGAGATGATCTTAAATTACACTCAATAACCTTAACTTTATTATCCTGGGCAATGAACTGAATATTAAATGGACCACTAATTCTAAGTGCTTTAGCTATCTTCCTGGTAATTACTTTAATCTTACGCAAGGTCTCAAGATAGGTCCTTTGAGGTGGTATAACAATGGTCGCATCTCCAGAATGAACTCCAGCATTTTCAATATGCTCTGAAAGTGCATAACAAATTAGTTTTCCCCTCTTAGCAACCGCATCCACCTCTAGCTCTTTACCATTGATAATAAATTTACTGACCACTACTGGATGATCTTTGCTCACATGGGAGGCTTTTTTTAAATATTCTTTTAATTCCCTCTTATTTAAGGCAATACTCATGGCAGCACCACTTAAAATGTAACTCGGTCTGATCATAACCGGATATCCAACCTTTTGAGCAAACTTTTCTGCTTCTTCAATACTGATTAACTCTGCCCAGTGAGGTTGATCAATCTGTAACCTATCCAGTAAATTGGAAAATTTATGACGATCTTCTGCGTTATCAATACTTCGAGGAGGGGTACCCAATATTTTAATATGAGCTTTGTGCAATTTGAGGGCTAGGTTATTGGGAATTTGACCACCCATGGCTATAATAATTCCTAAAGGTTTTTCCTTCTCATAAATATCGCAAATTCTTTCCCAAGTTAATTCTTCAAAATAGAGCTTATCACAAATATCATAATCTGTACTAACTGTCTCGGGATTGCAATTAACCATAATAGTACTATAGTTTAATTTATTCAATGTTCTGACCGTATTAACACAGCACCAATCAAATTCCACAGAAGAACCCACTCGATAGGGTCCTCCACCCATAACCATAACCTGTTTTTTCTTACTAAAATCTAAATCATCTTCTTCTCCATGATAGGTCAGGTAGAGATAATTAGTTTTAGCCGGATACTCAGCTGCTAAGGTATCTATTTGTTTCACATAAGGAATTATTCCTAGTTTTTTCCTTTTCTTACGCACCGATAATTCATCACTATTACAGAATAAGGCAATCTGATAATCCGAAAATCCCTGTTTTTTAGCCTCTTTAAGCAAAGAAGGTGGTAATTTGGATAAAGATAATTGTTTTAATTTATTTTTAGTATCGATAATATTCTTTATCTTATAAATAAACCAGCTATTTACTCTGGAAAGATTACTAATTTCTTCTAAAGAGTACCCTTGCTCTATTGCTCTAGCCAAAGCAAACATTCTCTTATCAGTAGGCATGCTCAGCTCTTTTTTTATATCTTCAAAAACAATATCGTTATCTACTAAACCAGGCCTACCAATATCCAGCATACGTATTGCTTTTTGTAAGACCTCCTCAAAACTTCTACCAATAGCCATAACTTCACCCACTGATTTCATTTCTGAACCGATACTGTTACTTACTCTCTTAAATTTTTCCAAGTCCCAGCGAGGATATTTTAGTACTATATAATCCAATGCTGGCTCAAAGCAGGCAGAGGTTATTTTGGTAATAATATTTTTTAATTCTATAAGTCCATAACCCAATGCTAATTTAGTAGCAATAAAAGCTAAGGGGTAACCAGTAGCTTTAGAAGCCAAAGCCGAACTTCTGCTCAATCTAGCATTTACTTCAATTACTCTATAATCGTCAGAATTTGGGTCAAGAGCAAATTGAACATTGCATTCACCTACTATACCCAGACTTCGAACTAACTTAATAGCATAAGACCTTAAATTAAAATTTTCTAAAGCACTTATTGTTTGTACTGGCGCTACTACAATACTCTCTCCGGTGTGAATTCCCATAGGATCAATATTTTCCATAGAACAGACTGCAATACAGTTATTATAGACATCCCGCACTATCTCATATTCAATTTCCTTCCAGCCAGCAAGACATTCCTCAATTAAAATCTGTTCTGTATGAGCAAAAGCTTTTTCAGCTATATTCTTCAATTGGCTACTACTATAAGCAATGCCAGAACCTAATCCTCCCAGGGCATAAGCAATTCTAACCATTACTGGATAACCTAATTGTTCACCTGACTGCAGAGCTTCTTCCACCCTAGTAACAGCATTACTTCTGGGTATTTTTAGGCCAATTTCCTGTAATTTTCTACTAAAAAGTTTACGGTCTTCTGTATTTATAATAGCTTCGATACAGGTTCCTAAAACATCTACTTGGTACTTCTGGAGAATACCCTTTTTATATAATTCAATCCCCGCATTTAAGGCAGTCTGGCCTCCAAAACTTAACAGAATTCCTTCCGGTTTCTCCTTTACTATGATCTTCTCTACAAAATAAGCATTGACCGGAAGAAAATAGACCTTATCAGCCATATATTCTGATGTTTGCACCGTGGCAATATTGGGATTAATTAAGATAACTTGAATATTCTCTTCCTTCAAAGCCTTAATTGCCTGACTCCCGCAGTAATCAAACTCTCCTGCTTCACCAATTTTAATTGCTCCTGATCCTAACACTAAGACCTTGTTATATTTTTTTCTTTTTATGATCATGATATTACTCTCAAGAACATATCAAATATAAATTCAGTATCATCCGGACCTGGTGAGGCTTCGGGATGAAATTGTGCTCCAAAAAAAGGACGGGAAATATGCTTAATTCCTTCATTAGTCTGATCATTTAGATTAATAAACCATTCTCTCCAATCCTCTTGTAAAGTATGAGCATCAAGGGCATATCCATGATTTTGAGCAGTAATATAACAACGATTAGTGCCTACCTCCAAGCAAGGTTGATTCTGACTCCTGTGACCAAATTTTAATTTATACGTATCAGCTCCTGCTGCTAAGCCCAATATCTGGCAACCCAAACAAATACCGAGAAGAGGAATATTTTGTGCTATGGCTTTTTTAACATTATTAATAGTCTTTTGACACTCTTTTGGGTCACCAGGACCATTAGAAATGATTATTCCATCAAATTTTTCTAATAATAAGAAATCATAATCCCAAGGAACCTGAATGATGGTTATACCTCTTTTTAGAAAGGCCCTAATAATACTATTTTTCACTCCACAATCAACTAAAACTACTCGCCTTGGTCCTTTTTATGAATAATGGGTTGACCAATACTAACTTCTGATACCAAATGATGAGGAGCATAATCTAAATCTGTTCGCTGATTATCTTCATCATAGATAATCTGTCCTAACATTGTTCCTTTTTCTCTTAATATTTT
>CAZGKY010000042.1:0-16352 GCA_964525625.1 uncultured Atribacterota bacterium
CACCCTATCCTACACTCTTTCCCTACACGACGCTCTTCCGATCTGTGGTCAGAGCTTTAAAAATAGGGGAGGAATCATTTTTATCTCAGATGATTAGGTTAATCATAGAGGCCCAGGGAGCCAAAGTTCCCATTCAAGCGTTAGCAGATAAAATTACCAATTGGTTTATTCCAATTATTATTATCCTGGCTATAGCCAGTGCCATATTCTGGTTTTTTAATCTGAATTATTACCAATCATTCCTGATCAAAGCACGAGAAGTATTTCCCTGGATATTAATTACTGAAAACAAACATTCTTTTGCGGTCTTTATTTTTATTTCTACTTTAGTAATAGCCTGCCCCTGTGCCTTAGGTTTAGCTACTCCCATGGCTCTGGTAGTGGGTAGTGGAATAGCGGCAAAGAAGGGGCTCATTATTCGAAATGCTGAAGCTATACAGGTATCAAAAGATATAGGATATGTCTTAATGGATAAAACTGGCACCATAACTCAAGGTCAACCGACTATTATCCAGCATAATCTTCCCCGGGAAGAAATGAAGATAGTGGCCTCCATAGAAAGCAACTCCAATCACCCTTTAGCTTTGGCTATTGCTGGTAACCGGAAAGATAAGATAACAGTTGATACTATTAAAGAAATACCAGGAAAAGGTATTGAGGCAAATTATAAAGGGGTTAAGTATTTTATTGGTCGACCAGAAAAGAAGGAAGACTATCTTGCTTATTTAACAAAGGGACAAACGGTAGTGGAGGTATGGAAAGATAGCAAGAAGATGGGGTTTATTGTTTTAGCAGATCAAATAAGAGAAGATTCCAAGAGGGCCATAGTTCAGTTAAAGAAACTAAACATTGTTCCGATTATGGTTACCGGTGATAATGATATCACTGCTCGAGAAGTGGCTGATGAGATTGGTATTGATGAAGTATATGCCGGGGTAAAACCGGAACAGAAACTGGATATAGTCAGGAAATATCAGGGTTCTGGCAGGAAGGTCTTGATGGTAGGGGATGGTATTAATGATGCTGCCTCCCTGAAAGGAGCGGATATAGGAGTAGCTATAGGAAAGGGTGCTGATTTAGCTATAGATAATGCTGATATAGTTATAATACGGGAAGGTATTTCTGGATTAATTCATAGTATTAATATATCGACCAGAGTATTCCAGGTCATAAAGCAAAATCTTTTCTGGGCTTTTCTATATAATACTCTGGCCATTCCTATGGCTATGTTGGGATTATTACATCCGGTTATTGCTGAAGGAGCTATGATTTTTAGTTCTATCACAGTTATTTTTAATTCATTACGGATAAAAGAAACTGATTAGTGTTAAAATATTTAAATATTTATTGTAACTTATTATTAACTTACTGAAAAATTAGTAGATATATAAAACAACCTGCCAGTTAGATTGGCAAATAATAATAAATTGGAAAGGATTTTAAAATGAAACATAAAATGATAACTTTAGACGGAAATACAGCAGCCACCCATACTGCTTATCATCTTAGTGAAAACATTACTATTTATCCTATTACTCCTTCTTCTCCTATGGGAGAGCTGGCAGATTTGTGGGCATTTCAAGGCAAGAAAAACATATGGGGTGCAGTACCTACCGTAGCAGAGATGCAGAGTGAGGCTGGAGCAGCTGGAGCAGTCCATGGATCTCTGCAAAGAGGAGCATTGACTACTACCTTTACTGCCTCTCAGGGATTGTTACTCATGATTCCTAATATGTATAAGATTGCTGGTGAACTCACTCCTACAGTTTTTCATGTTGCTGCTAGAACAGTTGCTACCCATGCCCTTTCAATTTTTGGAGATCACTCTGATGTAATGGCAGCCAGAGCTACTGGATTTGCCTTATTATCAGCAGCTTCTGTGCAGGAAGCGATGGACTTTCCTTTAATTGCTCAGGCCGCTTCTCTGAAATCCAGAATTCCATTTTTACATTTCTTTGACGGATTTCGTACTTCTCATGAAGTATCAAAAGTAGAACTTCTGGAAGTAGAAGAAATGAAAAAGATGATTGATGAGCAATTAATCTATGAACATAGAGCAAGGGCACTTTCTCCGGAGCATCCCTTTATTAGAGGCACGGCTCAGAATCCGGATGTGTTTTTTCAAGCCAGAGAAGGATGCAATCCTTTTTATGATAAATGCGCTGATATAGTAGAGGAGAAGATGGAAGAATTTAAGGGGATTACTGGTAGAGAATATCATCTCTTCCAATATGTAGGTGCTTCTGATGCAATATATGTCATTATCTTGATGGGTTCAGGTTGTGAAACGGTCCAGGAAACTGTGGAATATCTGGTCGGAAAAGGTGAAAAGGTAGGCCTGGTAAAAGTAAGACTGTTCAGACCGTTCTCAGTTAAGCATCTCTATAAAACTATCCCTGAGACTGCCCGGAAGTTATGTGTCTTGGATAGAACCAAAGAGCCAGGTAGTGCCGGTGAACCTTTATACATAGATGTTTTGTCCGCTATTAATGAATATATGAGTGAAAATAATATGGAAAGAAGAATAAAAGTATTTGGTGGAAGATATGGATTATCTTCTAAGGAATTTACACCGGCCATGGTTATGGGAGTATTTGATGAGTTAAAGAAAGAGAAGCCTATGAATCACTTTACTGTAGGTATTAATGATGATGTAACCAACAAGAGCGTTCAATACCCAGAACATTTCCATATCGAACCGACTGATAGGGTTAGAGCCGTTTTCTATGGATTAGGTTCAGACGGAACGGTAAGCGCTAATAAGAGTTCCATCAAAATCATCGGAGAAGAGACAGATAATTATGCTCAAGGTTACTTTGTTTATGATTCCAGAAAAGCGGGATCATTAACTATTTCCCATTTACGTTTCGGTAAAGATCCCATTTATTCACCATACTTAATTGAAAAAGCAAACTTTATAGGATGTCATCAGTTCTCATTCCTGGAAAAATACGATGTCTTGAAATATGCGCAAGACAATGCTGTATTACTGTTGAATAGCCCATATCCTGCTTTAGAAGTTTGGGATAAAATTCCCAAAGAAGTTCAGGAAAAAATAATCAATAAGAAGATTAAATTGTATGCCATCAATGCTTATCAAATTGCCAAGGAAACAGGACTTGGAGTTAGAATTAACACCGTGATGCAGACAGCGTTCTTCCTGTTAAGCAAGATATTACCTGAGGATGTGGCTATTGATAAGATTAAACAATTCATTAAAAAATCTTATGGAACTAAGGGAGAGACCATTCTTAATAAGAATTATCAAGCAGTTGATTTGGCTAAAGAATCTATTCAGGAAATGAAAGTACCTTCTAAAGCTGATGGTACTATCAGCAAAAAAGAAACTGTTTCTGCTGAGGCTCCCAGATTTGTCCGTGAAGTAATTGCTAAGATGATTGCCCAGGAAGGAGACGATATTCCGGTAAGCGCATTTGAACCTGACGGAACTTTTCCCTCAGGAACTACCAAGTGGGAAAAGAGAAATATTGCCCAGGAAATACCAGAATGGGATCCTGAAATCTGTATTCAATGTGGAAATTGTGCTTTTGTCTGTCCCCATGCAGTTATTAGAAGTAAACTCTACTCTCCTGATTTGCTTACTGATGCTCCGGAAAATTTTAAATCTACTGACACAAAAATCAAGGAATTCCAGGGACAAAAGTATACCCTGCAAATCTCTCCCGAAGATTGTACCGGTTGTGGCTTGTGTGTGGAAGCTTGCCCGGCTAAAAATAAACAAGAACCTGGTAAGAAAGCCCTTAATATGGTTCCTGTAGACCAAATACAAAAACAGGAAAAGAAAAATTGGCAATTTTTTGAAAGCATTCCCTTGGTTGAGAGAGAAAAACTACAGCTTAGTTGTGTCAGGGATTTTCAATTTGCACAGCCCTTATTTGAATTCTCTGGAGCCTGTGCTGGTTGTGGTGAAACACCTTATGTAAAACTTATCAGTCAATTATTTGGAGATAGAATGATTGTAGCAAATGCCACTGGTTGTTCTTCCATTTATGGTGGTAACCTTCCTGCAACCCCTTGGACTATTAATCAGGATGGACGAGGGCCAGCCTGGTCCAATTCTCTCTTTGAAGATAATGCCGAATTTGGCTATGGCTTGCGATTGGCATTAGATCAGCAGAAGAAAATGGCTATTAACCTATTAGTACAGTTGCAAGATGGAATTGGCGAAGGTTTAGTTAAGGAATTAATAGAAGCTAAACAGACTGAGGAAAAGGAAATTCAGAAACAGAGGGAAAGGGTAGAGCAATTACATAAAAAATTGCGGAACATCTCTAAAGAAGAAGCCAGACAGTTAGAAAGCTTAGCAGAAGCTTTAATAGAAAAGAGTGTCTGGATAATTGGCGGAGATGGTTGGGCTTATGATATTGGTTACGGTGGATTAGATCATGTAATTGCCCAGAAGCAGAATGTAAATATTTTGGTCTTAGATACTGAGGTTTATTCTAACACTGGTGGACAGATGTCCAAAGCAACGCCTTTAGGTGCTGTGGCAAAATTTGCTGCCGGTGGAAAAGAAATGGCTAAAAAAGACCTGGCGATGATGGCGGTGAATTACGGCCATGTTTATGTGGCAAGAATAGCTTTAGGGGCGGATATGAATCAAGCTATCAGGGTCATTCGCGAAGCCGAAGCTTATCAAGGTCCGTCTTTGGTTGTAGCTTATTGTCCCTGTGCCGGACATGGTTATGATTTAAAGAATAGCATAAAACAACAAAAAGCTGCAGTAGCTTCTGGATACTGGCCTTTAATGCACTATAATCCAGAATTAAAGAAAGAAGGTCAGAATCCTTTTGTGCTGGACAGTAAAGCCCCCAGTATTCCATTAGAAGAATATATTTATGCTGAAGACAGGTACAGAATCCTGACCTATAGTAAACCTGAAATTGCCAAAGAATACCATAAGAGAGCTCAGGAGGAAGTATTGAATCGCTGGAAAATATATGAAAAATGGGCTAAGGATGAAAATTCTTAAAGATAAGTAAAAAATAGAAAAGGAGGATAAGTAAGTGCTTGATTTAAGTACCAATTATTTAGGCATAAGATTAAAAAATCCCTTAGTTGCCTCTGCTTCTCCCTTATGTGAGAATATTGAAAACATTAAGCAGATGGAAAAAAGCGGCATGGCGGCAGTAGTCTTACCTTCACTATTTGAAGAGCAAGTTATTCTGCAAGAGAAAGAACTGGATTATGCCTTAACTCAGGGTACAGAAAGTTACGCCGAATCTTTGAACTATTTCCCTGATGTGAATGATTACCATTTTTTACCCGATGAATATGTAGAGTATATTAGTAAAGTGAAAAAGGCTGTCAATATACCGATTATCGGTAGCCTTAATGGAATATCTAATAGTGGTTGGATTCGTTATGCTAAAAAGATTGAAGAAGCTGGTGCAGATGCCCTGGAGCTGAATATTTATTATTTGCCAACCAGGGTTAATATTTCCTGTCAAGAGTTAGAGAAAATTTATCTTGATCTGATCAGGGAACTAAGACAAAGCATAAAAATACCTATAGCGTTAAAACTTAGTCCCTATTTTAATTCAATTACTCACTTAGCTGAAAAACTGGTGAGGGAAGGAGCCGATGGATTGGTATTATTTAATCGGTTTTATCAGCCGGATATTGATTTATCAGGGATGTCAGTTGTTCCCAGTCTGGAATTGAGTACCTCTTCAGAATTGCGCTTACGATTAAGATGGATAGGAATTTTGTATAACAAGATTAAAGCAGATTTAGCAGTCACCGGCGGAGTCCATACAGTGGAGGATGTTCTAAAAAGTATATTAGCAGGAGCTAAAATAACTATGATGACTTCAGTGTTATTGATAAGGGGAATTCCCTATATTGAAGTATTGGTAAAGGAAACAGCAGAATGGCTGAGAAAGAATAACTATCAATCTCTTGATGAGATTAGAGGTTTATTAAGTGAACAGAAAGTGAAAGAGAGCGATGCCTTTGCCAGAGCAAATTATATGAAGGTGTTACAGTCATATCATCTGGAATAATTTGCTCTATTGCATAAATTTATGAAAAATATTTAAAATGTCTGGGCAAAAAATAGATTAAAAACTTTAATTTCTACTATTATAATAAAAAAAGTTTATATGTAATAATATTCTCTAATATAGAAGAATTTCAGTAAAGTGAAATCCTTTGGCAATAGTGAATCAAAATATTAATAATAGAGAGAGGTTTGTTAAATGGAACAAGTAATGGCAATAGATTGGTGGGCACATATTCCAGAACACATTAATCCAGTATTTCTTTCTTTTGGTCAATTTAAAATATACTGGTATGGACTAATGTATCCAGTGGGGTTTTTAACCTCTTTCTTTCTGGTCATCTATCGCATTCGTTCGGAAAAATTGCTTCTGGAAGAATCTACCATTTTCGATTTCTTACTCTGGGCTATTATCAGTGCGGTAATTGGGGGGAGGATAGGACACGTGGTCACCTCTGATTTGAGTTATTATCTAGCCAATCCCTGGAGAATTATTTCACCTTTTGATTTTTCAGCAGGATTACGCTATACCGGTATCCTGGGTATGTCTTATCATGGTGGAGTTATTGCTCTGGTTCTGGCTTATCTATTATTCTGTTATATTCGTAAGATTAACCACTGGCAATTTGCCGATATAGTGGTACCAGCCATTCCTGCTGGATATACTTTTGGCCGAATCGGTAATTTTATTAATGGAGAATTATATGGTAAAGTTACTAATTTACCCTGGGGAATGTATTTTCCAACCGATCCGACCAATCAGTTACGACATCCCAGTCAGTTATATGAAGCATTTTTGGAAGGAATAGTACTGTTCATTATTTTATGGAGTTTGAGAAAAAAGAAATGTTTTAATGGTTTAACATTGAGTTTCTATCTGATAGGCTACGGAGTAATTCGGTTTTTCATTGAATTTGTTCGAGAGCCATCTGGTATAGTAAAGTTATATTTAGGATTTATGAACCTGGCTCAGGTTATGTCTTTACTAATGATTATGGCTGGGCTGCTCATTATATTGATCAGAAAAGATCAAACATATTTGTCAATAATAAGGGAGGAGAAGAATGGATAGTCAATTTTTAATATTTTTAGCTATCATTGCCTTGGTGGCATTACTCTTTAAAGATGGATTTCTGAATCTATAAAGCATAGATGATAATCAAGTAATAACTTTATTAATTTAGTTAATTTAAAGTTATACTGCCAAGAAGGAGGAAATTATGTTAAAGGATTTAATAAGAAAAAATCGTAGTTATCGACGTTTTGATGAAAGCAGAAAGATAAGTCGTGAAGAATTGATAGAATTAATTGATTTAGCCAGATTATCTTCTTCTGGTGGGAATTTGCAACCACTAAAATATTATCTTTCCTATAATCAGGATACCAATGAACTTGTTTTTAGTACCCTAACCTGGGCTCGTTATTTAAAAGATTGGGCAGGGCCTACTCCAGGAGAACGCCCTACTGCTTATATTGTTATCCTGGGTGATAAGAAGATCACTAACCATTTTGGAATTGACCCGGGAATAGCAGCTCAGAGCATATTACTGGGTGCCTCCGAGAAGGGATTGGGTGGTTGTATGTTTGGTGCGGTTGCACGTGATAAATTGAGAAATTTACTCCAAATACCTCACCAGTATGAGATTTTATATGTTTTAGCCCTGGGCTATCCATTGGAGAAGATTCAGATAGAAGAGATAGGTCCGGAGGGTAATGTACAATACTGGCGTGATGAACATCAAGTACATCATGTGCCTAAAAGATCTCTTGCGGAAATAATCATCTCTTAATTCTCTAAATAATAGTTATCTAAAATAATAAAAAAATAAAAAAAGGAATGAGGTGAATAATCTGCGTATTACATTCTGGTTTATCTTTATAATCTCAATTCCCATATTATTAATTTCTTCGACAGTAGTTCTGGAACTTAACTTTTTACCATTTTATGAATATGCTTACCAGAAATACCATATTAGCGAAGTGACTGGTTTTACTAATAATCAATTAATGAAGATTACCCGTCATCTGATTCAATTTTTTAATGGTAAAATAAATCATGTTCAGCTAATGGTGGAAAAGAACGGTAAATCAATATATCTCTTCCATGAATATGAGATAGAACATCTCAATGATGTGAAAGTACTTTTCCGTTATACATTTCAAGCTTTAAGGGTCAGTCTATTATGCTGCTTGGTTTATCTGTTTTTTACTATGGTAAGCCGAAATAAAAAGAAATGGTATTATTTCTGGCAGGCATTAAGAAAGGGAAATCTCTTAACCTTAGTCCTGTTGCTAATTTTAGGGGTGGGGGTGTTTTTTGGTTTTCATAATCTTTTTATCAGATTCCATTATCTGGTCTTTGGAGATCCCCAGAGTTCACCCTGGATGCTGGACCCTAGAACAGATTACTTAATTATGATGTATCCGCTAAATTTCTGGCAAGATGCAGCACTCTTAGGAATAGGTATGATTATTTTTACTGCTCTACTTTTGATTGTTATCAGTAGCTTAGTACTCGGAAGATATCATAGCAGGCATAGAGGTTAAAGGATTAATAGTATGAGATAGGATAGATTATGGTTACTGTCATTTTACTATTTGCCATTATTGTAAATACTCTGCTGGGTACTTTGCCCTTGTTTGGTCCTATGATTTCCGGGATGGTAATGGGAATGATAATTGGAGAAAAAGACCTGGCTAGGGTAATTTCTTTTTTAGGGGCTATCATCGGAGGGGTATGGTCGAGGATTCTTCTTTCCTATCCTCAGAATACCTGGCATCAATACTTATTAACCTTTTTTGGTAAGACTGCGGCTTATTATGTGGAAATAATTATTAAAGGGAATCTTTTCTTTCTGGTCTTTTATTTTGGCTTACTGGGAGTATTAGGCGCTTATAGTGGTGTGTTGATAAAAAATTATCTTAAAAAATAAATATTATTGCCATCTAATTGTTGGTTTTGGTTAAGAAATTTCTTTGTTTATCTTAAAATAAAATTAATTCAAAGAAAGGAGGGTAAGCAGTAATGTCTTTAGCAATAAATGCTACTATTCCTGAAGGTATGGTTCTGGCAGCAGATAGTCGCCAGTCCTACCGTAATCGAAAAGGTATGGCAAGAATTGGCAGTGATAATGCCTCCAAACTGTTTCAGTTAAGTGCAAATATGGGTATTGCTATTACCGGTCTGGCTTTCTTACCAGAAAATGGTATTTTCAAAAGTGTTAGTAGTTATATCAAGGAGTTTGTACAGAACAATCAGGTAGATAAAAACTCGGTAGAAGGGACTGCCGATCTCTTAATAAATCTGTTTGAGAAGAAATATGATTGGCAGAGTCAATTGATACAGGTCGAAGAGCAGATCAAAAAAGAGTTGATTATGCAACAATGCCAGTTGGTAGAAATCAAGAGAAAAGATTATTTTATTGATTTTCGCTATAAAGACCCCCATGGCCAGAACAGAAATGGGGTAGGTAAAATTGACCCGATCAGTTTTATTATCTGTGGTATTAATAGTGATAATTCTTATCAGGTTTTTACTGTTAATATTCCTGGAGAAAAAAAGAAAAATAGAGATAGTAAGGAAAGAGGCAGGGAATATGGAGCGAACTGGATTGGTCAGACTGATGTGGTATCCAGAATTGTGCTGGGATTTGATGGAAGAATAGGTAATTTACCATTTATGGAGGAGATAAGCAAACAGATAGATAAGGAGTTAATTGGAAAGCAGCTTCGTAGCTTAGAATACGTTATTCAGTGGGGAACTATGACCCTTCAGGATGCTATTGATTTTTGTACTTTAATGATAGAGACAACATCGGCTATTCAGAGATTTTCAGATGGAATAAAGGCTAATCCAGGTGATCTACCGGGAGTAGGTGGATTGGTAGAGGTATTAACTATCACTCCAGAGGAAGGATTTAGGTGGATTCGGAAAAAGAAAATTTTGGTACGGGAACATCTTCAGATAGAATAAGAGTCGTAAATAAGGAGAAAAAGTTATTTTTCTCTGGTTAAACTATGAACAGCCTGTCGGAAAGAATCTCCTCTGGCAAATTCATTACAGAACATACCAAAACTTGTAGCAGCAGGAGAAAGAAGGATATTGGTTCCTGGGGTGGCCTTATGATAAGCTTTCTGAACTGCTTCCCACATAGAATTACATAATTCTGCTTTCTCATCCAGTTTTATTTTTTGTATATCGTTCCAGATTATTTCTGAAGCATTGTACTGGGGATGTTGTAAAATGATTAGATAAATTATATTTTTCCTTTTTTTTATGGTCTTAAGTAACTGATTATAGTTTAGTTTTTTATCCCGTCCGCCCAGAATCAGGATTAGAGGTTCGGCAGAAAATGATTGAATGGCAGCTATAGTAGCTTCAGGGGTTGTGGCACAGGTATCATTGTAAAAATTTATATTCTTTATGGTTTTAATCTTTTCCAATCTGTTGGCTACTCCTGGAAATGTTTTAATACCTTCCTGTAGGGAGGATAGAGGGAGATTATATAAAAAACAGACATTAGAGGCAGCCAGAACATTACTAATATTATGAATTCCGGGAAGAGGGATATCTGTGTGTGAGCAAAATGCAATGGATTTTTTACCTGAAGTAAAGATTAGTTTATTGTTCTTGAGGTAGCTTCCTTGAGGTACCCTGATTTTAGTAGAAAACCAAAAAATATTAGCTTTAGTTTCCTGGGAACTATTTCTGGTGATAGGATTATCGAGATTGGTAATTAGGTAGTTGGACTGGTTTTGATGCTTAAAAATTAATTTTTCCGAACAGGCATATTGGTCAAAACTATCATAACGGTCTAAGTGATCAGGCAGAATATTGGTTAATACAGCAATTTTAGGCTGAAAAGATATCTGAGCAAGACCCTCCAGCTGCCAGCTGGAAATTTCTAATAAAACAATGGTATTAGTATTAATTTCAGTTAGTACATCAAAGACTGATATGCCCATATTACCTGCCAGGACAATATCTTTTTGAGCCTGAGAGAAAATGTGATAAATTAAGTTAGTTACGGTGCTTTTCCCTTTTGTTCCACCTACAGCAACAATATTTTGAGAAGGACAGATCTTGAGAAACAAGGATAAATCTGTTTCAATGGGAATACCATGAGCTCTGGCCATCTGTAAATACTTTGAATTATGGGGCACGGCTGGATTCTGAATAATAATATCAGTATTAATAAAATCTTCACCACGATGTTGACCTAACACATATTGGATATTATTATATTCTCTTAATTGATCTAAAGTTGGCTTTAGTTCATATTCACTTTTTAAGTCAGTTACCAGAACATGAGCTCCAGATTTTGCTAAAAAACGAGTAACGCCTAACCCCCCTTGATTTAAACCCAATCCCATTACCGTAATTTTTTTGTTTTTTAAATCAATTACATTACTCATTTTTCATAAAATAAAAAATACTTTTTTGTTAATAATATTACTATATTTAGTCAATCAAAAAAAGAACTATTTTTTCGTTTTGATTCTTATAGAAAAATGTTAATTTCATTATAGTATTTCTTGAGAATCTTTTATTATATTATAAGAAATATTTTCTTAAGCAATAGGCAGTTGGTCATAATAAATTAAATTTCTGTTAAGGGGAAAGAGGTAAATAGGGGTAGGAAAAGTTACAAAAAAGTAAAATTAAGACATTTTTTATAGTTTTCTTTGTTTTCACAATTAAAAATTGACAAATAATTGATTATTTAAATATAATTAAAATGCTATAATATAATTATTGATTTTTTTGTTGGTCTTATCATCATATCTCATTATAAATTATCTGTACTCTTGTATATCTTAAAAACCATTATATAAAGAGGAGGTTTAGAAATTAAATATTTTACTACTTCTTTAAGTTCAAATCTTATCTTTCCATAATTATTATTCCAGGAAAAAATAAGATTTATAAGGAGGTGTTATATTAGGAAATATCGATAGATTATAGTTATCATTAAATTCTCGAAAGGGTAAACTATCCCTGAAAATTAAAAAATAAATTGGGAGGAACTTAATGAATAATTTTAGAAAGTGTTTGGGCATAATTTTACTGACCGCAATCGTTTTTTCACTGATGACCTTTTCTGTTTTGGGGCAAAATAAATGGAAGATCGGTATAATGACTAACACAGTTACCCAAAACGAAGAAGAGTACAGAGCGGCACAAAATATTCTTGCCAAATATGGTTCTGATCATGTCATCCATATGACCTTTCCAGATAAATTCATGGATGAACAGGAAACCACCATTGCCAATTTAGTTAGTATGGCTGCAGATCCGGATGTAAAAGCATTGGTGATTTGCCAGGCAGTTCCAGGGACAGCTCCAGGTATAGACAGTGCGAAAGAACTAAGAGATGACCTACTTATAATTGTTGGACAACCCCAGGAAGATCCACCGGTGATTTCAACCAGAGCTGATATAGTATTACAGTTGGATGAGATGGGAATGGGTGTAGCAATTCCTAATCAGGCGAAAGCTCTTGGAGCAAAAGTATTTGTTCACTATTCATTCCCCAGACATATGTCTTATCCACTTCTCTCAGGAAGAAGAGAGCTGATGAAGAAAACTTGTGCAGAGATTGGTCTGGAATTTGTAGATGCTACCTCTCCAGATCCTACTGGTGATGCAGGTATTTCAGGTTCTCAACAATTTATTCTGGAAGATGTGCCCAGGATGGTAGATAAATATGGAAAAGATACTGCCTTTTTCAGCACTAACTGCGCTCAACAGGTACCTTTGATCAGCGCGGTAGTATCTACTGGAGCTATTTACCCACAACCCTGCTGTCCTTCACCGTACCATGGATTCCCCTCAGCTTTGGGCATTGAAATACCAGCAGACAAACAGGGGGATATTGCTTATGTAGTTCAAGAAATTAAGAGAATAATGGCAGAAAAAGGAATGACCGGAAGGACTTCTACCTGGCCGGTTCCTGTTTCTATGATGTTTATTGAAGGATCAGCCGAATATGCAAAATCCTGGATTGCCGGTGAATTTAAAGAGAAAGTAGATCTACCAAAGTTGGTGGAGAAATTTAAAGAATATGCTGGTGTTGACATTAACCTGAAAACTTTAGAAGAAGGCGGAGTCACCTACAATAACTATTATGTAATATTACTGGATTTCCTTACTTTCTAATTACTTGAATCATTTTTTTAAGAAATTTTTAGTATAGAAAAAGGTAAGGTTACTAAATAGTAACCTTACCTTTTGATTGAATAATAAGGTGGTGACTGAATGACAGAAGAGTATGTATTACAGATGAAAGATATTCAGAAAGAGTATTATGGGAATAGGGTCTTAAAGAAAGTTAATTTGAAAGTTAAAAGAGGAGAAATTCATGGACTTGTTGGTGAGAATGGTGCAGGAAAATCAACTCTGATGAATATACTTTTTGGAATGCCAGTTATTCATTCCACTGGCGGATATTCTGGTGAAATCTTCATTAATGGGGAGCGCGTGGATATTAAATCACCTTTTGAAGCAATGAAATTGGGTATTGGCATGGTTCATCAGGAATTTATGTTAATACCAGATTTTACTATCACGGAGAATATAAAGATTAACAGAGAAATTACTGAAAATAACCTAATAAGTAAAGTATTTAAAAGTGACAGATTAAAAACACTTAACAACAAGGCTATGGCAGAAGATGCCCGAAGGGCACTTAATAGAATAGGGCTTAATATTGAGGAGTGGATAACTGTTGCTGGATTACCGGTAGGATATATGCAATTTATAGAAATTGCTCGTGAAATTGATAAAACAGGCATTAAACTGCTGGTATTCGATGAACCTACTGCAGTACTAACAGAAAGTGAAGCAGAAAATCTTATCTCTGCTGTCAGAAGATTGGCTGCAGCAGGAATAGCAATTCTTTTTATTACTCATAGATTAAGCGAAGTAATGCTTGCGGCAGATAATATTACAGTTTTAAGAGATGGTGAGGTAGTTGCGGTAAGAAAAAAGAGTGATACAAATATTGAAGAGCTAGCTGAGATGATGGTAGGAAGAAAGATCGATTTAAAGAGTAGATCTGAAGAGTCTAAGGAGTATCAAGATAAAGAAGTAATTCTGAAAATTAAAGATTTACAGGTTGATATGCCTGGAGAAAGAGTGAGGGGGGTAAACTTAGAGATTTTTAGAGGTGAGATTTTTGGTATAGGAGGTCTGGCCGGACAGGGTAAGGTTGGAATTGCCAATGGAATTATGGGGCTTTATCCTAGTAAAGGGGAAGTTATTTTCAAAGGAGAAAGGCTTGAGTTAAACAATACCAAAGAAGCCCTGAAAAAAGGATTAGCTTTTGTTTCTGAGGATAGAAGAGGAGTTGGATTATTATTGGATTCCTCTATAGAATTAAATATTGTTATAACTGCTATGCAAACTAAAGGTAATTTTTTAAAAAAAATCGGATTTTTTAGTCAATTAGACAGTAAAGAAGTAAGAGAATATGCCAATAAAATGATAAAAGAATTAGATATAAGATGTATCCACCCTCAGCAGTTAACAAGACAGCTAAGTGGGGGAAACCAGCAGAAAGTATGTGTAGCCAGAGCATTAACTTTGAATCCCGAGGTCTTATTTGTTTCTGAGCCTACTCGGGGAATTGATGTGGGAGCCAAAAAGCTGGTTCTAGATTTGCTGTTAAAACTAAATCAGGAATTAGGCATGACCATTGTAATGACCTCCAGTGAATTGGTAGAACTTCGGTCTATCTGTGATAGAATAGCAATTATATGTAATGGAAAAGTTGAAGGAATTCTTAAACCCAGTAATAGTAATCGGGAATTTGGTCTTATGATGGCAGGAGAGTATAGAAAGATGCAAAAGGAGGAGGTGCCAGATAATGAATGAAACCTTAAATAAAATTATTGGTAGGATTGGTCTTCCCACACTTATTATCACCCTTCTTTTTGTGGTTATTTGTGTCATAGCGATAATAATCGGACTTCCATTTGGTTTGATAGCATCTGATGTCATCAGAAGATTTGGTATGTTTGGAGTACTCGCTCTGGCAATGGTACCAGCAATACAATGTGGTACCGGACCTAATTTTGCCTTACCCATTGGAATTATTTGTGGATTACTGGGTAGCCTTCTTACTATTGAATTCGGATTAACTTCACCGGCACTTGGGTATGGTTTTATTTCAGCAGTGCTTATTTCTTTACCCTTTGCCATAGTATCAGGCTGGTTATACGGTATTCTTCTTAATAAGATAAAGGGTTCAGAAATGTTGGTGGCAACCTATACTGGTTTTTCTATAGTGTCTTTTATGCAGATCGGTTGGGTCACTTTACCCTTTTCACACCCAGAAATGAGGTGGCCAATAGGAAAAGGATTAAGAGTAACAGTTTCTTTAGAGTCAACTTTTGGAGAAGTCCTCAATAGACTGTGGGGTTTTACAATTGGCGGTGTATATGTACCAACTGGATTATTATTATTCTTTTTGGGTTGTTGCTGGCTTGTATGGATTTTTTCCAGAAGTAAAAGTGGTATCGAAATGATCACTGTAGGAGCCAATCCAAAATTTGCTGCTGCAGCCGGTATTAATGTAGATAGAAACAGAATTATTGGAACAATTTTATCAACAATACTTGGAGCAGTTGGTATTATAGTTTATTCACTTAGCTTTGGTTTCCTACAATTATACTTAGCACCTCTTTATATGGCTTTTCCAGCTGTTGCTGCAGTATTGATTGGTGGTGCTTCTACTTCAAAAGTAAAGATTTCTCATGTGATTATAGGAACTTTTTTATTTCAAGGATTATTGACTGTTGCCTTGCCAGTAGCCAACCAGATGTTTCCAGAAGGAAACCTATCTGAGGTATTAAGAATGATAGTACAAAATGGAATAATTCTTTATGCACTTACCAAGATGGGGGGTGAAACGTAAAATGACTCCAGTTAATCAAATGAAAATTACTCCACCAAAACTATCAGTAAAAGTAAGAAGGTTAATATTTGACAATAGTGTTCCCCTATTATTTATAATTATTTGTTTAGCGGGAGTGTATTTCTCAAAATTACCTTTGGTATTTATTGTCAATACTTTATTATCAAGGATAACCAGAAACTCTTTTCTGGTTCTTGCTCTTGTTATTCCGGTAATTGCTGGTTTGGGACTTAACTTTGGAATTGTAATTGGAGCAATGGCTGGACAATTTGCTATAATCATTGTAACCCACTATAAAATTGCCGGTTTTCCAGGTTTTTTAATGTGTCTTCTACTGGCTACTCCAATTGCCATTCTTTTTGGGATAGATCGGAAGAGCGTCGTGTAGGGAAAGAGTGTAGGATAGGGTGTAG
>CAZGKY010000043.1:0-3536 GCA_964525625.1 uncultured Atribacterota bacterium
TCTTTCTTTCCAGGAAAAGACCAATTTTATCAGTGCCCATAACCTTATCGAACATAACAATATTACCAGGTGTACTCTTGGGAACAACAAAATCACCCAGTATGAAGGCATAAGCCAGGGCATAAATACCACTTCGGGCAGGATTGAATATAGAAGGATCATAAATCTCCAGCGCTACTCCACCGGCATCATTCTTATCTTCGGGAATATATCGCACTCCCGGCAGTCCAGCCTTATTCAGAACTTCTGCATACTGATAGGAATCCAGCCCTTTACCGCCAACCCATCGGAATTGATCTCTTTGAAAAACTCCTGTTCCCTCTCCTAATCCAGTTGCCATATAACCATATAGTGAGGCAAGTCCAGGAATATTAGGGGAGGTCTGTACAAAAGGAAGCCCGGTATCGGTAAAGGTCATGGCTCGATGATAACCTTTCATAGGGATGACTGTCAAATTCGCACCAATATTACGATTATAGAATTGAGCCAGTTCTCCAGTGGTCATACCGTGAGCCATAGGTAAATTATCGACTCCTACAAAGGACTTAAAATTATCTTCCAAGACCGGACCCTCTACAATTATCCCCCCCAGGGGATTGGGTCGGTCTAATACGATAATTGGCCTTCTATATCTTTCTGCAGCTATCATGCAGTATTGAAGAGTAGACATATAGGTGTATGTGCGAGCCCCAATATCCTGAATATCGAAGATGAGCACTTCTACCGACTTTAACATCTCTTCAGTAGGCATTCTGGTCTGACCATAAAGACTGTAGACCGGGATATCGTAAAGTGGGTGAATATAAGAGCTAACCTGGATACCGGCTCTGGTTTTCCCGTCCAATCCGTGTTCGGGAGCAAAAAGGGCTATTAATTTTACCTTACCGGTAGCCAGAAGTTTATCGATAACGCTTATTCCTCTACTATCCACACCGGTCTGGTTGGTGATTAATCCTATCTTTTTCCCCTCGATAAGATGAAGATAATCATCTAATAGAACTTCATTACCTAACCTTATCTGCGGTGAAAGCGCATCAGTAGAGACAAAAACAAAGGGTAAGGTGACCAAGCAAGTTAAAATAATGGTTAAAACAAAGACCAGGGAAAGTACTCTTCTTGGAAGTCTAAAATTCGATAAAGGAAAATATCTTTTTTTTGTTTTTTTAGTCATTAACCCTTCTCCTTCTCCTTTTAATCATTTTTTTTAGCCCTAATATGCCATAAGATTTTTCTTTATACCATCTATTGTTTGAGACACAGAAAACTGCTCTTCTGTCCTCTCCTTTGTCCTGCCCCCACCCCAAAATATAATTTGCCCTCTATCTTACCATTTAAGTAATAATTATACCATAGAAGTAATATCCATCCTATAAGCAATAGTAATCATTACTATCTGATAATTAATTGACAATTTTCTATTAATCAGTTAGTATTTTTATAGTATCTGAAGGAAATAAATTTTCATAACACAAAAATGCTCTTAGCTATAACCAGGCGTAAATTGTTAACCAGTTCCGCCCTCTCTGATGGGCTGACCAATAAATTCACTTATTAACTGGTCCTAATTAGTTTAGGTAGCAATTGATTACTTCCCCTTAAGACCATAAAAAAATCGGAAGTAAGGGGGTAATTAATGAAAGAAAAGCTTGCCTTTCAAACAGTAATATTTGACTTAGATGGTGTGATAACTAAAACTGCCAAAATTCATGCTCTGGCCTGGAAAAAGGTTTTTGATGAATATCTAAAACTAAGAGCCAAAAGGGATGGAGAACCCTTTCAAGAATTCACTTACCAGAAGGATTATCTTACTTATGTGGATGGTAAACCCCGTTATCAAGGCGTAGAAAACTTTCTGGCCTCACGCCATATACATCTTCCCTGGGGGCACCCCTGTGATTCTCCGGATAAAGAGACCATTTGCGGAATCGGTAATAAAAAAAATCAATTATTTGAACAATTACTACAAGAAGAAGGAGCTGAGGTCTTTTCTTCCACCATTACTCTGATTCAGGAATTAAAAGATAAGGGAGTTAAAGTCGGAGTTGCTTCTTCTTCAAAAAATTGTCTGGCTGTCTTAAAATCAGTGCACCTGGAACATTTATTTGAAACCAGAGTCGATGGAATTATCTCCCAACAACTTCATTTACAAGGCAAACCAGAAGGAGATATTTTTGTCACTGCCGCTAAAAATCTGAGCAGCCTTCCTGAGCATTCGGTGGTGGTAGAAGATGCCTCCTCTGGAGTACAAGCAGGGAGAAATGGAGGATTTGGCCTGGTGCTTGGTATAGCCAGAGAAGATAATGAGAAGGAATTAGCCAAACAGGGAGCTGATTTGGTGGTAGCAGACTTATCAGAAATAAGTATTGAATTAATCAATGATTGGTTTTTAAGAAAACCAAAACCTTTCTTCTTATGCTGGGAAAACCTGAAGCAGGCACCAGAAATATTCCCCCGGGAACATCTCAAAGGTAAAAACATCTTTCTCAATCCCTGCTATCAACGTGCTGCTAAATCTGTACTCACCACAGGCCAAAAAATGACCTTCTTTTTAGATTATGACGGAACTTTAACCCCTATTGTAGAGAGTCCCGAACTGGCTATTTTATCTTCTGAGATGAAAAAAACAGTAGAAGAATTAGCCCGCATTCATACCGTAGCTATTGTTAGTGGACGCTTGAGAGAGGATGTGGAGAATCTGGTCGGTATTAAAGATATTTTTTATGCCGGCAGTCACGGTTTTGATATTGAAGGACCGGGCGGTTTTCGTATGATTCACCCCGAAGCAAAAAAGACTATACCCTTAATCACTCATATAATAAAGCAATTAAAAGAGAAGCTGGTCAATATAAAAGGAGTCTTGATTGAAGAGAAAAAATTTAGTGTTGCCGTTCATTACCGTAAGGTCCCCAATCCAAATGCGGTAAAATTCATTGCTGAGGTAGTAAATAATGTGGTTCAGAAATATAATGAGGTGAGAATGTTACCCGGTAAAAAAGTCTTTGAGATTTTACCCAATATAGACTGGGATAAAGGTAAGGCAGTCCGATGGATTATGAATGCTCTTAATATAGACTGGAATTCGCAAGCCATCTTCTACCTGGGGGATGATACTACTGATGAGTATGCCTTCCGTACAATAATCACACGTGGTACTGCCCTTTTAGTCTCAGAGGAGACGGAAAAGGCTTCCACTGCTGATTTTCTACTTACCTCACCAGAGGAGGTTAAAAAGTTCTTTGAAAAAGTTATCACCCTTTCTAAACAACAATAATCATGGCTCTTCTCCCTGGTCCCTGGAATACTTTACATTTGAACCAGGTCAAGAAAAACTTAGAGAAGCCTTATGCACCTTAGGTAATGGCTATCTCGGTACCAGAGGAGCTTTTAACGAAGTTAGTGCCTCCCGAATTCATTATCCGGGAACCTATATTGCCGGAGTGTACAATAAATTAGAAAGCGATGTTGCTGGTAAAACAATCATTAACGAAGATCTGGTAAATTGCCCTAACTGGTTACCTCTCACCTTTAAAACTGAG
>CAZGKY010000043.1:3636-15953 GCA_964525625.1 uncultured Atribacterota bacterium
GGCTTAGATGGCAATGTAGAAAATAAAGGGGTAGAAAGATATAGCGATCTTAATTCTCAGCACCTGGTAGCTGAACAAACCGGCCTCTTTTCTGATAAGGGTAACAATGGCTGCTATGTAACTGTGAAAACCAGCCAATCAAATATAATTATCGCTCTGGTTTCTAACACCTCTATTACCAATAATGGTAAGAAGGTAAAGATAATCTCCTCTACTACTAAAAAAGAAGATAAGGCTATCTTTCAGGAATTTACCATTTCGGTAAAGAAGAAAGAAAGGTATACTGTTGAAAAAATAGTGGCTATTTATACCTCTCTAGATGAGGACACCAAAAATCCGCTCAGCAGTGCTCTGGAAGCAGTAAAGCGAGTTTCCCATTTTTCAACACTATTTCTATCCCAGCAAGAAGTATGGTCTAATCTCTGGTCAATATTTGATTTAGAAGTAAAAGGACCTGTCTTCAGCCAGAAAACCTTAAGATTACATATTTTTCATCTCCTGCAGACTGCCTCTCCTCATAATATAAAATTGGATGTAGGCATTCCAGCTCGGGGTCTCTCCGGAGAGGCTTATCGTGGTCATATCTTCTGGGATGAACTCTTTATCTTACCATTTTATGATTATCATATGCCTAAGATTACTCAATCCACTTTACTCTACCGTTATTATAGATTAGCTAAGGCCAGAGAATACGCCCGAGAAAATGGTTATCGGGGTGCGATGTTCCCCTGGCAAAGTGGTTCCAGTGGAGAAGAAGAAACACAAATTATCCATCTTAATCCTAAATCTGGTAAATGGGGTCCTGATTACAGCCGTAATCAGAGGCATATTTCCTTTGCTATTGCCTATAGTATATGGGAACACTGGAAGGTAGCTGGTGACTTTGACTTTTTATGTAATTATGGAGCTGAGCTTTTTCTCTCCATTGCTCAGTTTGGAGCTAGCCTATCCTATTATGACCCGAAAGACCAAAGGTATCATACTAAGGGCTTAATGGGTCCTGATGAATTTCATGAAAAGCTTCCCGGAGCAACAGAAGCCGGTTTTAAAGATAATGCCTATACCAATATTATGATTGTCTGGACTTTACAACGGGCGCTGGAAATGCTTTCCTCTATAATTCCTCCCCCGAAAAGAGAAGAACTACTGCAGAAATTAGCTATAACTAAAGAGGAATTAAAAATCTGGGAGGAAATTACCAGTAAGATGAACATTATTATCAATGAAGAAGGAATTATTAGCCAGTTCGACGGCTACTTTTCCTTACAGGAACTGAACTGGAAGGCCTATAAAAAGAAATATGGCAATATCCAGAGAATGGATCGTATCTTAAAGGCAGAAGGCAAATCTCCCAATGATTATAAAGTAGCCAAACAGGCGGATACCCTTATGCTCCCCTATTTGTTTTCTCTGGCCGAACTGGAAGATATTTTCCAGCACTTAGGATATCGCTTTGATAAAGAGATACTCAGAAAAAATTATGACTATTATGTGCAAAGAACCTCTCATGGTTCTACCCTCAGCAAAGTGGTACATTGCTATTTAGCAGATATATTGGGTCTCCGCCAGCAATCCTGGAAGTGGTATTGTAATGTTCTTAACTCCGATATCAATGATATACAAGGGGGGACTACTCAGGAAGGTATACATACCGGAGTTATGGGTGGTTCTTTGAACATTGCCCTGAAAAGATTTGCCGGTGTAGAGGTAATAAATGGTATAATAAATATAGATCCTGATCTGCCCAATAAATGGAAAAAGATAAAATTTAAGATAAAATTCCGTGGCATCTGGTATTCTCTGGAAGTAGCCCGGGATAAACTTATTATTACCCTTGCTCCCACCAGAGCAGTAGCTGATGATTATCAAGAAAAAATTTTCTTTGGCCAAAGAGAATATCTGCTTACTATGCATAAGACCTATACCCTTTATCTTAAATGAATGGAGAGATGAATGGTTAAAAAACAGATCCTTATTGTCGAGGGAGATGTCTTGCAAGCAGAGAGATTGAAAAGAAATTTAGAATTAGAAAATTATATTGTTGATGTGGTCTACCAGGGTATTGATGCTTTAATGACTCTAAAAAGAAAGTGGATAGACCTGATTATTTCTGCCATAACCCTACAGGGAGCTATGAATGGTATTCAATTATTACAAGATTTGAAAAAGCACCAGGAATTTAATAAAATCCCAGTTATTATCATCAGCAGCAAAATCAATCTGGAACAAGCCGTCTATGATTTAGGGGCAACCCTCTTTGTAGAAAAACCGTATGATCGAATAGAATTATTGGAAAAAATTAAAGAAATTTTGCTCAGTTAATGTAATGGGAAAATAGATAATTTAATTTCCCGATTTAGACTTTGATTTTGACCACATTACAGAAAAGATAATAAAAATATTCTTGAGGTAAGAAAATGAAAAGAAATAATACTCTCAATTTACCGAGATTAATCGAAAGATTAAAAGAGATCAAAGCCCAAGATATTATGACCAGAGATGTCATTGCGGTGAGCAAAGATGACACTCTGGCTAGCGTGGCTGAGTTGATGATTAGCAAAAGAATAAGTGGTTTTCCAGTAGTAGAGAATGAAGAAATTATTGGTTTAATTACTGCCAATGACCTCTTCCTGGTAATGGATATGATTAAGACTGGAGAAATATTAAAAAACAACAGTGTGGACTATTCTCAACCCCGGGTCAGTTTTGCTATGTCCACTGAAGTTATTACTATAAACCCAGAAGGAAATCTGGATGAGATCATTGCTTTAATGAAATATAGAAATATCCACACCCTACCGGTAACTAGCCAGAATAAGCTGGTGGGTATAATAGGCCGCAGAGATGTATTGAAAAACTTTTACTGTGCCATTCGTGAGGCCATAAGCTAAAAACATCGCACCGGCAAAGTGGTTGCTTTTTCTGAACTTCTCACAGAACTTTGACTTTTTCTTGTTTAGTTATGGTTAAATAACATCTAATAAACCAGTCTTTTTATTAAACTCAGCAATAAGTTCATCAATTTTTTGCGCTTTTTGAGGAATGGTCTCCCAATAACGATCATAATCATACCACTGAGCATTCAGTTCTGCTATTTCTTTACCTTGCTGTTCTATCCAGGTAAAGTATTTCAGATTATGAATTCTCTTTCGATCATAATAGGTTAGCTCCTTTAGATAATCTATGGTTAAAGCTAGAATATTACGATGGTAATCAAGTTCTGCCTGCTGATCATTATAGGGACCAAATTGCTCCTCTAATTCCTTTAATCTTGATTGATAAAGCTCCATAGAATCGGTAAAAACGGTAAAGACTATATCTTGCCTGGTCAGTTCATAATATTTGGCAAATTTAATGGCCATAATTAAATTAGCCACACTGGAAATTCCCAATAAGGGAAGCTGTTCTATTACCCCCCTGGGCACACCCTTTTTACTTAAGTATCGCTGACCGATAGGTTCATTGAATAAACGGATGAGCCCCATAGTATTATTATCATCCACAGCAACGACCATATCGGTATTCTTGATATTGTGAATCCAGGGGACATGTTTGTCCCCTATCCCTTCAATACGATGGGCACCAAATCCATTTTCCAGAAGGGTCGGGCATTGTAAAGCCTCCCCGGCAGCAATCTTACTGGTGGGAAATACCTTTTTTAAATAATCGCCACAGGCAATGGTCCCTGCTGAACCGGTAGTCAAGACTACCCCAGCCAATTTATCCTTAGAATCACTAATCTGATGAAAAACTTCCTCCATAGCCTGACCAGTTACCTCATAATGCCACAGGTAATTACCAAATTCTTCAAACTGATTGAATACCACCACATTATCCCTGGTCTTTCTCAATTCCCAGGATTTATCAAAAATTTCTTTGACATTACTTTCCGTCCCAAAGGTAGCAATAACCTCACCCGCTACCTTAGAGAGCCATTCAAAACGCTCTCTACTCATTCCTTCCGGGAGAATAGCGATAGACTCACAGGATAAAAGCTCAGCATTATAGGCACCACCACGGCAGTAGTTACCTGTAGAAGGCCAGACCGCCTTATGGAAGGTAGGGTCAAACTGCCCGGTAATCAATCTGGGAACCAGACAACCAAAGGTAGCTCCTACTTTATGAGCACCAGTAGGAAACCATTTACCCACTAAACCGACAATCCTGGCTGGAACCCCGGTTAATTCAGATGGTAATTCCAGAAAATTGACTCCACCAAAAAGTCCACCGAACTTGCGTGGTTCATTCTTCCAGGTAATACGAAAGAGATTGTAAGGATTAATATCCCATAGACCAATATTTTTTAGTTTCTCCTTTATTACCTCTGGAATAAGCTGGGGATTTTTCATCTGTTGAAAAGTAGGAATAATAATATTCTTCTCTTTGGCTCTCTCTATGGTTCTTTTCAGCTGTTCTTCATTCCTGGTCAAATCAATCATTTTTCTCTCCTTTAAAAATATTTTTTCAATAATATGATCTGGTTACTATAAGAAATAATTTGAAATTTAAAATTTAAAGAAAAATTTTGCTAATTATTTATCACTTTTCTCCTAAAGTTGTTCTAACTCCTTCTAAACAGGCATCAATTACCAATGATTCTCTACCAGCCTTTTTTGCACTGTTAATATCTTTTAATCAATTACCAGTGGAATACCAACTGCAATGCTATCAGCAATGGTATTTGGTTGAACAAAATTAACCTTATCATCTCCATTTACCGCATCTACTACAGTCTTACATTCTTCTGTCTGGACTGCAACAAGTATGGGCAGCTGGTTGATAAAACCTAGAGCAAACATATCCTTATAAGCCTTGGCAACACCAGAAATAATACAGCCATCTCCTACGGGAATAAAAATATAATCTGGCACTTCAAAGTTTATTTGTTCAATAATTTCTAAAGCAACAGTCTTTTTACCTTCTACCATATAAGGATTAATAGCAGTATCACGGTTATACCAACCAAATTCTCTACTGGCTGCAATGGATAAATCGAAAGCTTTATCATAGCTTCCCCTTACCGCAAAGATAGTTGAACCAAATACCATCAATTGGGTAATTTTTGCCTCAGGTGTACTTTGGGGAACAAATATATAACTTTTTAGACCCACCGAAGCTGCCGTTCCAGCTAATGAAGAGGCTGCATTACCAGTTGAGGCACAGGTAACTACATTTTTACCTAACTCCTGAGCCTTTACCACAGCAACAGCTGAGGATCTATCTTTTAATGAAGCAGTTGGATTTCTGCCCTCATCTTTACATCTTAGACAGGTATATTCTACTTCCTCTGGTTGGTATCCCTTGCCACATAGCAAACACTTCAATTTAGATAGATAGTTCATATTTATCTTTCTCTTTACTATTGTCTATTTTACTATTTTCTATTCTATTTCTATTTTCTCTTTTATCTTCCCCCCATAGTCAGGCACATAACTGCTTTCGCAGTATGTAACCTATTTTCTGCTTCATCAAACACAATAGAATGAGGTCCATCAATTACTGAATCTTCTACCTCATTCCCTCTATCAGCTGGAAGGGCATGCATATACATAACATCTTTGTTAGCAATTTTCATCATCTTTTCTGTACATTTCCAATCCTTATAGGACTTCAGAACATCAGTAATTACCTCTGTACTCTGACTGGTCACCCAATTTCCCCAATTCTTGGGAATCACTATCTCTGCATCTCTATAAGCCTCTTCCATATTGTGGGTTATGGTCAAAGTTCCACCATGTTTTTCTGCATTTTCTCTTGCCTGCTGGATTGCCCAATCAGGTAAATCATAACCTTCTGGATAAGCCAGGGTTACTTCCATACCATATCGGGGAAATAAAAGAACTTGAGTTAAGGGAACGGAAATGGGTTTTTTATGACTGGTAGCATATGCCCAGATAATAGATACCTTGGTACCTTTTAAATCTCCAATCTTTTCCTTCATAGTCATTAAATCAGCAATCCCTTGCATAGGGTGATATAAGTCACATTGCAAATTTATAATGGGAACAGTAGACCATTGGGCCATCTCTCTTAAATATTTATTTCCTTTTTCCCAGAAACAGTTCCGGCAGGCTATGCCATGTCCATATCTTGATAAAATAATGGCAGTATCCTTAGCTACTTCACCATGAGCTATCTGCATAGTACTGGTATCCAGGAAATTCCCATGACCTCCCAGTTGAGCAATTCCTGCCTCCATAGAATTTCTGGTTCTGGTGGATTGCTCAAAAAACATTAAGAATATTGTTTTATATAGCAGATAAGGTGTGGGTATCCCCATGGCAAATTTTTTCTTCAAATCAAAAGAGACTTCCAGTAAGGTATCCACCTCTTCTTTGGTCCACTCTTGAAGGGTAATAAAATGTTTTCCTTTAAATACGGTTTGCATTTTTTTCCTCCTTTATCCTTAAGTATTAGGTTAATTTTTTTCTTAGACATAATAATTGACATAAATTAGTGGTATTATAGAATACAGGGCTGTGGCTTTCACCAGCTCACTCTTCCATGTCTTCTCATTGGGGGCATGGGCTTGATCCTCATGGCCGGGTCCAAAGCCAATACAGGGAATCCCGTATCTACCCATAATGGATACTCCATTGGTAGAAAAAGTCCACTTATCTACCAAAGGATTTTCTTGAAATAATTCCTTATATCCTCTTATCAATGCTTGACAGGCTGAGTGATCCTCTTTTAAAACCCAGGTTGGAAAATAACTTTTAGATGGATAAACCAGGCCAGAATAGGAGGGTTTGGCATAATCATATATTTCTACATCTGCTTTAACAGATTCCACCGAAGATAGTTCCTTAATCTGTTGCAAGGCATACTCCCAGGTCTCACCTTCAGTCAGTCTCCGATCAATAGAAATAGAACATTGATCAGCAACAGAGCATCTGGAAGGTGATTTGGAAAATATTTCCGAAACAGTTAAGCTTCCCCTACCCAGAAAAGGATTATCCATTAAATTCTCATGCAATATCTGTAATTCCTGCAGGATAGGAGCCATTTTATAAATGGCATTTTCTCCCCTCTCCGGTGCTGAACCATGGCAGCTTATTCCATTAGTAGTTATTTTAATTTCCATCCTGCCTCTCTGTCCTCGATAGATGTTGCAGGAAGATGGCTCGGTTAAAACTACGAATTCCGGTCTGATTTTATCTTCTTCTATAATATATTGCCAACAAAGACCGTCACAATCTTCTTCCTGTACCGTTCCAGTAATTAGTAAAGTATAATTATCCTCCAAATGTAATTCCTTAATAATTTTACCGGCGTACACCAAAGAAGCTATGCCACCTTTTTGGTCACTAGCTCCCAGTCCCATAATAATCTCTTCATCTTCATAACCTTGATAAGGATCATATAGCCATAATTTAGATTCCCCAATCCCCACCGTATCCACATGACCATCCATAGCAATTAAATGACTACCATGGCCAATGTAACCTAAGATATTACCCATTGGGTCAATCTCTATTCTATCAAATCCTACCTTTTCCATTTCTTCTTTAATTCTTAAAATGACTGCCTTCTCCTGCCCACTTTGACTGGGAATAGCAATCATGTCTCTTAAGAATTTGGAAATTTCATCTTTAGAATCTACTGCCCTTTCCATAATCTTGCCAAAGTCAACTCTCATATAAATATCCTCCTTGCTTATTATGGTTTATTTTAGGATGATGATTAATTAAAAGAACTACTGTTTAATTATTTGGATAAAACAAAATGATATCTCTTAAAAGAATCCCCACAGTAGTTTTTTTCATGAAAATATTCAATTCTTTTTAATATAGATAGACCAAGCTACTAAGCACTACTTTATTTCTTCTGTATTTAGGAAAATCTGGGCATTGTTAAGTGATATTCCATAAATAATCTGCTTGTCTTTTTATTTTTGATTCATTATAAAAAATCTAAAAGCCTAATAATCTTGGGAAAAACATAGGAATAAATTCGATATAGGTAATCAAAAATAAGACAGTGATCTCAGCAATAATAAAGGGGAATATGGCTTTACTTAATGCTTCCAAAGATAACTTTGATATACCGCAAGCTACAAATAAGCAAGCTCCTACCGGAGGGGTCATTAAAGCAATATTCAAGGATAAAACCATAATAATCCCAAAATGGATTGGAGCAACGCCTACGCTTACTGCTAAAGGATGTAAAATGGGACCTAAGATAACCAGGGCAGCAGCAATATCCATAAACATACCGACAATTAACATCAATATATTAACAAGCAATAAGATAACAAATTTATTATGACTGATATTTAAAAATGCTCTTGCAATCTGTTCTGGTACCCTCTCAGAGGCTAAAATCCAGCCTAAAATAGAAGCCGAGGCAATGATTAAAAAAACTACACCAGTAGTTCTAACTGTCTGTTCTAGTAGTCCAGGTATATCTTTTAGTTTCAGAGTTTTAAAGACAAAAAATCCCACTATAAAGGCATAAGCCACGGCAATGGCAGCAGCTTCTGTAGGGGTAAACATACCTGATAGAATCCCTCCTAAAATAATAACAGGCATCAATAACGAGAGAATTGCCTCTTTAGAAGCTTTCCACATCTCTAATAATGTAGCACGTCTTTCCTTTTTAGGATAATTGCGCTTAGCAGAAATGTATCCAGCTAACAACATCAATATAAATCCTAAAAGTAATCCTGGTACAATGCCAGCTGCAAACAGTCCTGCAATAGAAACTCCCATTAACGAACCATAAATAACCATCATATTACTGGGAGGAATAGTAGGACCAATAATTGAGGAAGCAGCAGTAACAGCTGCACTAAAATCTTTATCATATCCATCTTCCACCATCGCAGGTATCAACATCGTACCAATTGCTGCCGTATCAGACACTGCAGCACCAGTCATGCCGGCAAAGAATATACTGGCCACAATATTGGCATGAGCCAAACCACCACGCAAATGCCCCACTAAAACATTGGAGAAATTAACTAACTTAGTAGTGATTCCTGATTTATTCATAATTTGGCCAGCTAAAATGAAAAAAGGCATACCCATTAAAGTAAACATATCCAAACCGGCAAAAAATCTCTGCGGTACCATATTCAATAAAACAGGTATATCCATTTTTAAAAAAATAAATAAACCAGTTGCTCCCAAAGCAAAGCCGATTGGCATTCCGATGAAAAGCATAATAAAAAATAGTAGCGCTATTGTTCCCAACATAATTATGTTTATTCCTTATATTTCTTAATATTTTACTATTAACCCTTTACTTCTTTTAATGCCTCTTCTACCTCAGTACTTCCCAACAATTCATCAAAAGTAACTCCGGGTTTAAAGATATTAATAATTTGTATTATTTGTTGTATTATTGCCAGTAAACCTGCAACAGGTATACTTAATAAAGGCCAAACCATACTGATTCCCAAACCTAAAGAAAGTTGTGGAATAGCTCTAAGTGCCACTAATAATCCTCTATGAGTTAAAACAATCAAAAAATATAACACAATACAATGAACAATAAAATTTACTACCCTGGCATATTTTATTGGTATTCTTCTAATAATTAATTGAATACCAACATGCTCCTTATCCTTTATTCCAATACTTATACTAAGCAATGCCATCCAGATCATCAGGTATCTGGCTAATTCTTCAGTCCAACCAAGAGAATTACGTAAAACATATCTGTAGAAGACACCCACCAAAACGGTTATAACCATAATGGCAGCTAACAATACCACAATCAAAATAGTTATTTTGGCAATATAAGCACCAATATTATTAGCTTTTTGAATTATAGTTATTGATTTCAATGATTCTCTCCTCAAATACGTTAGAATAGAATAAAGAATAATCAGGGGACAGAAAAGACTGTCCCCTCAATTATTTTTCTAAAATATTACAAATTTAACTTCTTTTGTGCTTCTTTAATGGCCTTAAGATATTTCTCAGCCAAAATTTTACCTTCTTCTTTAAACTCAGTTTCAATAAACTCCATAGCAGCAGGAATAGTTACTTCTTTAAACTGCTGCAATTCTTCGGCAGTTGGTGTATAAACTTCCATCTTGGTGGCCAAATAAGGCACGCCCTTATCAGAAGTTTCAATGAGACGGTTTACCCCTCTGCCAGCAAGATTACCAATTCTGGCTGCTTCTTGAATAACGCTTTTCTGGTGGTCAGTTAAACTATTAAACCATTCCTGATTTATTACCCAAACATAAGGTGTATACATATGATTAGTAAGAGTTAAATATTTCTGTACTTCTTCTAACTTACCAATTTTAATAATAGGTGCTGGATTATGTTGACCATCTACTACACCGGTTTGTAAAGAAGTATAAACTTCAGCCCAGGCAATTGGTGTAGCTGATGCGCCTAAAGAGCGCATGAAATTCTGATGCATGGGAATGGTCATAGTTCTAATCTTTAAGCCTTTCATATCTTCTGGTTTACGGATGGGTCTCTTATTATTAGTTAATTGGAAAAATCCTCCGGATTCTCCAAAGGCTAATACTTTAAAGCCAGTTTTAGCTTCTATACTTTGGGCAAGTTCCTGACCAAAAGCTCCGTCATACACTTCATAAGCAACACTATAATGTGAAATGGAGAAGGGGATATCTACAATAGAAAATAAGGGGTAGAAAATTGCCATGCCTCCACCTGAAGCTATATAGCTCTGGGTTACACCACTTTGTACCTGTTCCATAGTCTCTCGTTCATTGCCCAGTACACCGTTCGGATAAATCTCAACTATTATCTCGTTATTAGTTCCACTCTCTACCATTGATTTAAAAACTTGAGACATAGCCGCAGTCGCTATTTCGGTTGGTTCTTGAGGGTTTAAATGAGCCAATCTTAACACTTTCACATTTGCTGCACAAGTGCTACTTGTTAAAACTATCAGCAACAACATGGTGATAAAAATAAAGAGAATACTTTTTTTCATTTTCTTAACTCCTATTTTTAAAATATTTACCAGATAATATTATGTTACACTTCCTGCTCTATCTATCACCTCCCTTTTCTCGGGCTTCCTTAAAAGTGCAAATTTCCCATAAACATGCTTTAGAAATTACTGGGCGTGATTGCCGAAATTACAATGAGGTCATCTTTACCAACACTTGTTATCTTGTGGGGAATACTGGCTATATAATATATGGTGTCTCCTTTTTCTAATATAAAAATCTCCTCTCCAATCTGGATTTCCATTGTTCCTTCCAGGACCAGCGTACACTCCTCACCTTGATGAGACAGGGGAACAGTACAGGTACTTGCTCCAGGTTCTAATCGAATTCTAATCATCTCGATCTGTTTGCTTAAATCAGGACTGAGTAATTCAAAAGTAAGATGAGATTCTGGAAACTGAAGAATTTTTCGTTCATTTCTTCTTACTAATGCTCTTTGCTCTCCATTATCAATTAAAAAATAAAATATAGGAACATTAAGTATTTTAGAAATTTCCCTTAAGGTCATAATGGATGGAGAGGCTAATCCTCGCTCTATCTGGCTTACATAACTGGTAGTCTTACCGATTTTCTGGGCAAAAGTGGCGAGATTCATTCCTTTGGAGAGTCGAGTCTTGCGGATCTTTTCTCCTAATACTTTATTTTCATTATTCATCTAAGATGTTCTGTCCTTTTTATCATATTTTATACTATCTTCTGTTTAGAAGCTGAAATTTACTAGAAATAGTTTTGTATATAAATATTAGGGAAACAAATCTTAGAATATTTTTATATTAGGTCTAGAATAAGATTGTTTAAATTTTTTTTAGATGATTTAAATAAAGAAATTTTTAAATATTATTTAATTTTTTCAATATAATTGAATCATAAAATTTATTAAATGTCAAGTTTTATTCTTTTGAACCAAACCAGAGGGAGATTTCCCTCTGGGCTTCCTCTGGTGATTCAGAGGCATGCACTAAATTGTATAATACTCTCCGGGCTGGAGTAGAACAATCAGGAGAATCACCGGAATAATCTCCTCTGATAGTACCTAACTGAGCAAAAAGGGGAATGGTACTACCAACAATTTTTCTGGTTAACTCCACGGCATGATTGCCACTTAAGACCAGAGCAATAACGGGCTGAGCGGTTAAATGCTCAATTAACCACCCTCTTATTATTTGACCTATCTCCAGCGCTTCTGTGCTACCTAAATCCTTTTTTAAATCTAAATGGTATTTCTGATAGGTATCAATGGTCTTATTTCCCACATTTCTAATCCAGACCTCATCATCAGGATAATGCCTTTCTATCATTTCTCGCTCTGGTCGCAACATTTTTATCCTCTCAATATTTAAACCCACCCTTTCCAGGCGAGAAATTATCTCACCCA
>CAZGKY010000044.1:0-1170 GCA_964525625.1 uncultured Atribacterota bacterium
AACATGCTGATGAAAAATTTCTTCCGCCGCCTGAACATCAACCTTACCATAAGTTACCGGCTCTTTCCCCTTTTCCTGAATCTTAATCATGGGTTCTTGCTCACAGAAACCAGCACATCCAGTAGTGGAAATAATAAGGTCAGTCCTACCGCTCTGGGCAATTAGTTCAGCAAATCTGTTCATGGTTTGCCTGGCACCAGCAGCAATCCCACAGGTTCCCAGACATACTACAATTTTAACCTGAAAATCACCCGAACGCATTTCCAGACTTTTGCGAACTTTTTCTCTAATCTTCTTTAATTCTTCCAAACTTTTCATTTCTGCTCTTCCTTTCTCCTTAAATTTTAAAAATATATTAATCCCCAAATTGCTGGTTTATTCCTATCTTAATTAATTCATCTTGCAGATACTTTTTAATATAATCTTGAATCTCAATATTATTCAATTGATCAGTTTGTAAATCCTTTTTTAAATCAACCGTATCCAGGATTTTCTTTTCCTGTTTATGATTAACTATCCTTATCTCAAAGTCAACTTCCGGCCAGCTTAATAAAGCATCAGTAAATACAGCAGCTAAATCACCAAAGGGACGAGCATCAATATGATTCATATTAATATTAAATTTTACCTTAGTCCCCGACTTCTTTCTCAGTGGTACTATTTCCAGGTAACCACCAGTGGCTTCTACAGTTGCCTTTAAAAGAGGTAATCCTAATCCTACCTTTCTTGTTTTTCGAGAAGTAACAAAAGGATCTGTAACATCTTCTAAATTCGTAGCTATACCATTATCCCTAATCTGACAGGAAAATATTTTATTATTAAAGGATAATTTAACCACAATCTTATTAGCCTGTGCATTTACTGAATTTTCTAATATATCAAATAAATGATCAGCAATAGTTTTCATTTTTTATATTATTTAGATATTTTTTAAAAAAATGCCAATTTAACAGTTTATCATTTTCCACTTTCATAAAAAACATACCAATATCATCCGGATGATGAGTATCTGAACCACAAATAATTGGAAAACCTGATAATACATCTCCTAAATGATATCTATTCTTATACCAAGAGTATTTAGAAACCTCTACTGCATCAAAGGAAGCTTGTTTATCCAAAAAGCCCAGTTGACTGATAAGACTAAATCTATCTTAGATCGGAAGAGCG
>CAZGKY010000044.1:1180-15728 GCA_964525625.1 uncultured Atribacterota bacterium
ATCCTACACTCTTTCCCTACACGACGCTCTTCCGATCTTCTATCTTTATCAATATGGGCTGGTATAGCTAAACCTTTTAATCTATGTATCTCCTCAACTAACTGCTCTATACTAATATCCAGGGCTACTTGTCTCAACCTATTATCCAGCTGGACAATTTCACCACCTTTATCATATATTACCTGATAACCGAAAAATTCTGGCTTATTTTCTAAATCTGGTAGTAATTCTTCAATTAATTTGCCCAGCTTCTTTAAGGCAACAATGTTATCAAAATACGCTAACAGATGCACTTCTTCTCTACTTGTAAGTTCAACTCCGGGAATAACCTTTATTTTCTCTTGCCAACTGATTTCACAAGCTAATAGAGAATGTTCAATAGCATTGTGATCGGTAATGGAAATCAGGTTTAATCCTTTTCCCATAGCCTCTTTCAGGATAAAAGAAGGAGACATTTCATCATCTCCACACGCTGAAAGAGCAGAATGAATATGTAAATCAATTTTGACCAGAATTACCCTCCAGCAGTTGGTATAATAAACCACAGATTTGAAAAGAATTCTTTTCTGTTCTTAAGAGATTGATATTTTCTTCTCTTGCTTTTTCTCTTAATTCCTGGTTTACTTCCACATTATTGGTAAAGATAATTGCTCTAATATCTTTTATAAGTGCCACAGCTATGCTATTTTTATGGGCTTGAATAGTTATCCACACACTATCATTGCTGGCATGAGCAATAACATCTGACATTAAATCTCCACAATAACCAGTCTTGATTTCTTCATCGGAACAAAATACCACCTTCTGCAAAGCACATTTATCTATAATCTGACTTAATTTCATTTTTATCCTCCTATATATGAATGATTGCTTTTAAAATGGTACCGGTTTCCATGGAAGATTCTAATTCCAGATGATCAGCGCACTTCTTAATATTTGGTAAACCCATTCCTGCCCCAAAACCTAAAGCTCTAATCTGTTCGGAAGCCGTTGTAAATCCTGGTTTCATTGCCTCTTCAATATCCGGTATGCCTGGTCCATAATCTACAGCAGTAATAATAATATTATTTTGATCCAGTTCCACTGAAATGTAACCTCCCAAAGAATGGATACTGATATTCATCTCTGCCTCATAACAAACAATAGCTACTCTTCGGATAATCTGTTTATTAATATTTAATTTTTGGAGATAAGTTCTGATAATACTGGCTACTCTTCCCGCATTATCAAAATCAGCCTTTTTTACTTCAAAACGCAGTGGTTTTTGTTGAGCTTTTTTTATTAACTCATCAGAAAGCTGAGCATTGCTATCTTCTTTTTGTTCTACTTGTTCAGCAATAGATTGAATACTTAACAATAGTCTATTTAAAATATCTCCCATAGTCAATATACCAACTAATTTGCGGGAATGAGCATTCTCAGTTACCGGCAATCGACCAAATTTATATTTTTCAAACTTTTTTATGGCAGAAACCAGAGAAAAATTTTGAGGAATGGTTATCACTTCTTTAGTCATATAATCTCTTACTTTATCATTGACATAATTTTCATCCAGAGCAGTAATCACATTGTCAATACTGACTATACCAATTATATTCCTTTTCTCATCTAATATGGGGACTCCCGAAATTTTATTTTTTTTCATAGACAATTGAATCTCACGAAAGGTAGAGTCAGCACTAAAAGATATTACCTCTCTAGTCATTGCATCTTTTACTTTTAATTCATAAATTAGCTCATTGGCTAAAGTAAGTTTTTCTCTGGAATGTAAAATGGTCATTTCTTCTCTTTATTAATCATTGCCTCAACAATGGCCCGACAGGCATCAAACATTGATTTGGAGGTTATTAAAAGCGGAATGTGGTGAGAGCGAGCTAAGCCAATTGCCTCCTGTTCAGGAGTCTTTCCCCGGACAAAAACCACTCCAATCCCTCCCGCAATTTCAGCAGTTCTTACCACTTGTTGAGTGGTTAAGCCAGTTAATAATAAAAAATTTTCCTTGCCTAAAGCTAAGACATCACTTAATAGATCACTGGCTTCAAATTCCTCAATTTCCTGGTCCAGTATATCTTCTCCTGTTAAAACTTCGGCCTCCAAAATATCTACAATTTCTTTTATTAACATAATACCCTCTTTTAAGCTTATATCAAAACTATCCTGTTACCATATCTAAATATCTAAAATAAGAAAATTAATACTATTCTCTTCTTTATTATTGTGAAAAATATCACAAATCATACTTGAAAATTCTATCACATCTTTAAAATATATGTCAAATCTAACCAGAGAGAAATTTAATTATCTCTTAATATTTTTATCTGGTCTTTTTGTGTCGTACTTATCCATACATTTTCTTCATTAGCTTTAGGTAGTTAAAACTAAGACAAATAGTAAACCAATCTTTCCAATTCGATGGCAATATCAATATTTTGAATCATTATCTCCTGGGGATGCTTAAGATTAATAGGAGCAAAATTAAGTATGGACTTAATCCCTGCAGAAATCATCAAGTCAGCTACTTCTTGAGCAGACCGGGCAGGTACGGTAATAATGCCCATTATTATTTTTTTAGATTTTAGATATTTTTCCATTTCCTGGATATGACGTATTCTCATATTGCCTATCTTTTGTCCTATCTTCCTATTATCATTATCAAATACTGCTTTTATTATAAAGCCTCTTCTCGCAAATCCCCTATAACGAAGAAAGGCAGTTCCTAAATTCCCCGCACCAACCAATACTAAATTCCATGTTTGATTTGATTTTAATATCTCTTTTAATTGAGCAGCTAATTCAATTACGGGATAACCAATTCCTCTTTTCCCAAATTCACCAAAATAAGACAGATCTTTTCTAATCTGATAGGGATTAATGCCAGTAATATCTGATAATCTGGACGATGAAATAGTCAAAAGAGGATTGTTGATCTTTGTTTCCATCAAAGATTCTAAGGTTCTGTGATAAATTGATAATCGATTGATGGTAGCCTGAGGAATATATTTTTTTCTAATTTTAATACTGATAGTCCTTTCTATATCTATAAATTATTTTTTTAGAATTATATATAATGCTCCTGCTCTTATCTTTGTGTAATCCAGGTTTCATATCCCCATCTTTTTAGTTGTTGAGCAGCTTCTTCAGCCTGCTCTCGCAAAGAATAAGACCCTACTTGTACCTTGAAAGCATTGTTGTGTTTAATAACAAAGGTCTGAAATCCTCGGTTTTCAATCTCCCTCGACAAATTTCTGGCATTACTTTCCACAGAAAAATAACCTACTTGAACAGTATATACTGAGGTAGAGGGAGTCACCCTCTCTGGTGGGCTAACAGAAACTTCCGTTTTAACGGGAATAGTCACCTCAGGTTTACTTGCTAAATTATTTTCCCTCTGAGCTATTGGTCCCGTAGGTATAGTAGAAATTTCTCTTTCTACGGGCTTTTGTGTTAGAGTCACTTCAGATTCTGTTACCTTCTCACCAGCAGAAATATCCTGAGTAATCAATTGGTCAACCTTCCTTTGTTCTTCTTCATTTACTTTAGCTGTTTCCTGTTGAGAAACAGTTCGCTGTTCTGATTTTATCTCTTCTGGTGGTAAGTAACTCTTTTCTCTGGCCATATAAAAAGCTACCGATAAGATAACAATCGCTCCCACTAAGATAATGAGGGTTTCTAGATTACTCCTGGTCTTTCTTTTATAAATGCGTCTGGTTCTTCTCAATGCTTTACCCCTCCTTTAACTAAAATATTCAAGATAAAAAACTTTAAGGACAGTCAAGAGGAAAATCTTCCTTCCTGAGCCCTTATTCTATTATATAGTATAGAGTATTTTGTTATACGGGTTGCGTGATATGTTATCATTAAAATTTCTTGTCTAAAGTTTAAAGTTTTTAGTGTAAAGTTTTAGGTTTATAGTTTTTAGTTGATAATACAAACTCTTCTTTATATTATTATAATATAATATTACAATCCTTTGTTCTTTACTGCAACTTTTTATAAAAAAGACTTTTTTTCTCTTTTACCCATAAAATTGATTCCATTAGCCATTTTACCAGTATAATCATCTATCTTATTATGCCCTTTCTCTAAATTATTGAAATACTATATGTTAAAATTATACCCTGATATTTTTTTATGATATTATATTACCATAGAATTTATAAAATATAATAAGTTTGGAAAAAACAGAAAATTAGTAATTTTTCCTATGAGGAATATATTTTAAATGCATAAAAATTGTTTTCTAGGAATAGGCAATCCCTTAAAGTCTGACGATGGTGCTGGCTCTTTTATTGCCCAACATTTTAAACATAAAAATTGGAAAGTAATAGACGGTAAAACAGCACCAGAAAATTTTACCTCCGTTATAAAGAATATTCATCCGGAATTACTGGTGATAGCTGATTCCGCGGAAATGAATCTCAGTGTGGGTAGCCTAAGAATAATACCCTCAGAAAAAATTGTTTCCCTACAACTTTCTACTCATTATTTATCTCTGGTTTATCTGATTGAATATCTTTCTTCCTACTGCCAGGAAATTATACTTATTGGTATTCAGCCTCTTTCCACTGTGTTGGGTGAAACATTAAGCAAACCAGTACTGAAGGCTTGCTATCAGCTTATGGACTTATTGCAAAAGAATCAGTTAAAAGATATACCCATTTTGAGATAATACTTTTCTCTCTATTTTAAGCACTTTATCCTAACTATCCTAGGACTATAAGTCTGATTTAATAAAATATAATAATAATCCACTTCCCCAGCAGCTTAATTATGAAACCTATATAAAAATTAAATACTAAGATACCAGACTTTATAAGGGGCATCTTAGTACTTAACAAATAAGCTTATTGCTTTATTAAATTATGGTTTATATGGTTATCTCTTACTGTACAATCATATCTGATGCGAAACGATCTTCATTGGCTAACAGAAAATCGCCAGACATACTCAGGCAATCAACCGGGCATACATCATTGCACTGGGCACAAAAAATACAGCGATCAATTCTAATTTTAATCTTTTTATCCTCCGGAAGAAATTCAATGGCTCGGGAGGGGCATACCCTAATACATAAACGGCATCCAATACATTTTTCTCTATCATAGACTATCTTTCCTCTAAATTTCTCCGGTATCTCTACTGGTGAATTTATCTTTACCTGGCCATCCTGAACTTTTTTAATAAGATCGGTAACAGTAGTTTGACTAGGATAATACTTTACAGGAAAACAGTTTGTTGCTGGTCTCTGCAAAAGCTGTTTAATTAGCTCAAAACCCATAGGTGTCGGCATTCTTTATCACCTCATTTCCTCTATACTATAATATAATCAACTGCAATAAAAAGTAAGCCCAGTAAACCTGTGGTAGAAAGGAAAATAAGATAAGCAACTGAGGCCTGGTCAATTTTTAAACGGGCTACCGCAACACGAATAAATGTTGCTTCAAAGAATATTACTATAAATAACTTAAAGAAAAAGAAGATTAAATCTACCACATAGGCTAAAAATCCACTCAAGTAAAATATATGGGCAATATTATAAGGGAAAAATAGTGCTACAGTTAAAGCTCCCATTACTATCATTTTTACTGCATTAGCCAGTTCAAATAGAGCTAAATTACGACCGGAATATTCTACCAAGATTCCACCAGCTAATTCGGTCTCTGCCTCCGGAATGTCAAAGGGAACAATAGATAATTCAGCAGGAGTTACAATGGCTAAGGTAAAAAGCAACAAAATCGCACCAAGGAAACCTAAGGGGCCTATTAAATTCCAGATGGGATTAGCACTCAAAGCCCCCAGTGTAAAGACCTTTAATCCCGGATATGCCAGATTTAATCTCCAACCCAGGACTATAATGGTAGTTACCAGGGGAAGTTCATAACTCATCATCAAAACCATTTCTCTTTGTGCTCCAATGCTGGCATAAGTAGATCCAGAAGCAAAACCACCAGTAACCAGGGCAATGGCCGGTATAGCTAATAGATAGGCAATTAATATTAAATCTCCAGAATTACCCAGCAGTGCTGGTGCTGAACCATAAGGAATATAAAACAAAATGGTAATGGTAGAAACCAGAGCTAAAACAGGTGCTCCATTAAAAATCCAAGGAACAGCATTTTCAGGAACAATATTCTCCTTAATCATTAACTTAAAAAAATCAAGAAACGGTTGTCTAACCGGAGGGCCTACCCTTGATTGCATTAGGGCAGCCAATTTACGATCAATTCCTTTATAAAACAATCCAACTATTACACCCAGAATAGCAATTAAAAGAGCGACGACTATTTTTAGAATAAGGATGAAAATACTTCCCTCACTCATCTTAATATCCTCCTGGTTTTTTCGATACTTAACTTTCTTAATTCTGCTCTAGTTAAAATCTGTTTGGTATAGGTATGAGAATCAACCAGTGTTACTCTATCCATACAACCAATGCAGGGATCAATAGAAGCTATTACAATAGGAATATCTGCAACCTCTTGATTCTGTAACATGGGAACCCAGGACATCAGGTTGTTGTAAGTCGGAGCTCTAGCCTTCCACACCTCTGGACTATCTGATTCATTTAATTTAACATAGTGGATAACTTCACCTCGAGGGGCTTCATGTCTGCCCACCCCTTCTCCCTTAGCCTTTTTTAAAGTACCTAATAATTTAGCAATTTTTGGCTCTGATAAGATTTCCCCCTCCGGCAAGGTATCAAGACATTGCTCAATAATCTGAACAGATTGCAAAATCTCTAATACTCGAACAATAATACGGTCAAAGACATCACCATTAACTTTACCAGAGTAGATATCGGGAGTAATAGCCCTCACCTCTAAATCAGCATAAGCAGAATAAGGTTGATCCTGGCGTACATCTTTTTTTACTCCAGAAGCCCTGGCAGTAGGGCCAACACTGGCTAAATTTAATGCCTCCTCATATGTTAATCGGCCAACATTCTTCGTTCTCAGGGCAATGGTGGGATCTTTTAGAAAAACATCTTCTAATTTTTGATACACATCCTTATAATACTGTAAGGTCTTTCTAATTCTGGCAATTTGTTGTTCGGTAATATCCCTTCTTACTCCTCCCACCATAAACATACCATAATTCACTCGATTACCAGTAAGCAGTTCCAGTAGATCCATTACCTCTTCTCGCACTTTCCAGGAAAGATATAATACCGAATCAAAGCCTAATTCATGTGCTGCTACTCCGGCCCATAAAATATGAGAATGAATTCTTTCTAATTCTGAAATAATAACCCGAATGTATTCAGCTCTGGGTGGCACTTCAATGCCTGCAGCATTTTCCACAGCACGACAGAAGGCAAAGGGATGAGAAGCAGAACATATCCCACAAATTCTTTCTGCCAAATAGATAATTTGGACAATATTTCTATTTCTACCCATAAATTCAATCCCCCGATGATTATCACCGGGTGCTAAATCTACTGCTTGAATTCTTTCTCCAGATATCTCAAAATTAAATGTCATTGGTTCTTCCAAGGACGGATGGATAGGTCCAATTGGCACTTTATAAGTAGATTTACTCAACTGTAATCACCTCAACTTTCCTTTGGTAATAACTCTTCCAAGCCTTCTTGATTTTTGCGTAAGGGAAAAATATCTTTCGGAAAATCTTCTGGTAAAAAGATATTATGCATATCAGGAAGTCCAATAAATTCAACTCCCAGCATCTCTTTTATCTCTCTCTCTGTGGTTTGGGCACCAGGAATTAAATCGGTAATACTTTCTAGAGATGGTTTTTCCCGATCTAAACTTACCTTCAGGTTAAGGGAAATTTCTTTAAATCTATCTCCATAAAAAAGGGAGAATAAATAAACCAGATCGATGGTCTTTCCATTGTCACTACCAGCAATAATAGCAATATGGGGATATTGCAATTTCATTAATAATTTCACAGCTTCCTTGAATTTTTCCCTTTTCACCTCTAACCAAAGATTATAAAACTCTTCCTGCTTTACTCCTGCTTTTCTTGAGGTAAGTTCACTATGTATAATGTTTTCTGTTAAATTTTCTTGCAGATATGCCAATAAATCCTTGGCACTATAATATTCCATAATTATCACCTGAACCTTCTTTTTTTATTCTAAGCACTAACCTCTTCAATTTTTTTTTCAATCTCTGCACCAGAGAAGCCTCTTAATCTTTCTAATTTCAGCCAGGCTTTTAAGACACCATTAATGATGGCTTCTGGTCTTATGGGACAACCAGGCACGTAAACATCAACAGGAATATGTCTGTCCACCGGTCCGACCACATTATATGAATCATAAAATACACCACCACTTGTTCCACAGGTACCCACTACAATAACCGCCTTGGGATCGGGGGTCTGTTCATATATCAATTTCAACCTTGGTAACATCTTTCGATTAACTGGTCCGGTCACCAATAGAACATCAGCATGTTTGGGACTTCCCACTAACTTTATGCCAAATCTTTCTACATCATATCTTGGTGTTAATAAGGCAACTATTTCAATATCACAACCATTACACGAACCGGTATTTAAATGAAATACCCATAAAGAACGATCTAAGTATTTATCTAATTTCATATCTTAACTCACCCCAACTATAATAAAAATAATAGCCATCATCAGAATAATCCAACCACTATAATCATTAATATCTCCAGTATGTAATTTTACCAGAGGTTCATAATATTTTTTTAAAGCTTCAGTAAAACCCCAGTAAATATGGCTTGCTCCAACATGGGAGTCTTCTTTGCTTACTTCTGGATTACCAGAAAGAAAGGGTTTTGTTTGATTGGTATTTTTTTTATACTTCTCTTCCCCTTTACTTCTCAGCCATAAAACAGCAATTCCAACTACAACAGTAACTATAATCCAAATGAGTGCATTCCAATAACCACTACCTGTTTCTAATAAACCAATATTCATATTACATTCCTCCCAATATTGTGGCAGTATATTGAGCTTGATTAATCAAAGCCATCACTGCAGGGTGGACAATATATTCGACAATGAGATCAGGAAATAAACCAAAAAATACAATAATACAAGCTAAGGTCGCCATAGCCACTACCATACTTTTGGGAACTTCCTGTACTGATTTATATTGTTCCAATTTAGGACCCAAAAAGGCACTATGAAATACCTTAACAAAAGAAGCCAGAGTTAAGATACTAACCAGCATAGCAATAATGGAAAGCAAGGGATTAAATTGGTATACCGACTCATATATAATTAATTTAGAAGCAAAACCATTAAAAGGTGGTATTCCAGCGATGGCTGCTGCACCTATTATAAAAAATATGGTGGTATAGAACATATTATGAGCTAAACCGCCCATCTTGTTTAAATCTCGGGTTCCTGTTCTATAGAATAAGGCACCAGCAGTCAAAAATAGTAATCCTTTGTACATAGCATGATTCATAATATGAAAGATTCCACCTTCCATTGCTTTTATCCCAAATTTTTCTAATGCTACGGGATTTGCTAAAACGGCCAAGCCTACTCCTACTCCCAATAGCATATAGCCAGTCTGAGAAATTGCATGATAAGCCATCAAACGTTTAATATCCTTCTGAATAATAGCCATAGTAACACCAATGAACATAGAAAGTACCCCAAGAATAATAATGATCCAGCCTACTGTTAGCGTGTTCAAAGTCACATTATAGAGAGAAAAGGCTACCCTAAAAAGAGCATAAAGACTAGCCTGACTGGCAGCTACCAGAACCATAGTAATCGCTGCCGGTGCTTCCGAATAAGCATCAGGTGTCCACATATGCATAGGTACAGAACCTGCCTTCATGGCTAAAACAGTTAGCAATAGTATTAATGCTATCTTGTCAAGGTGGGTAAATTGCAGAACTTTAGCAATAGTGGCCATATTCAAAACACCATATTGCCCATAAAATAATCCCACCGCAAACAATACCATTAAGGCTGCTATGGAACTGACCACCATATATTTGAATCCCGCTTCAGCCGGTTCATCAAAAAGAGTACTGCGGAAGGCAATTAATGCCACAGAGGCAATAGAGGCTATCTCTAAAAAGACAAAAAAGTTGAAAATATCTCCTGTAAATTCCATTCCAAACATACCGGTAGCCAATAAGAGTAAAAGAGTATAATATTTTTCCAATCCACTATGTTGTTCCATAAAGGAAATGGAATAAACTGCAGCCAAAAAAGAGACTACAGCTGTTATTAAACCCATAAATATTCCCATTCCATCAATATGAAAGATAATCCGGATGGGCACTGTATAACCAGAGGGTAAAGTCAATCCAACCTCACTTGCCCCAAAAACATATATTAAAGACCCATTGCTCAAGATATGTCTGGCTATTAATAGAGTTAATAATAATGTTAGTCCTAATATGAAAGCAACAAACCAACTTATTGCTTTACGATTAAAACGACCTATAACAGGGGTAATAAAAGCTGCTAATAGAGGTAAGGCAATTACCAAAGCAGGTGCGTGCATCAAAATACTGCTCATCCTCTCAACCTCCTTATCTCATCGGTATTTAATGTACCATATTTTTTATAAATAATCATAGCGAGAGAAAGGAGCAAAGCAGTAGTAGCTACACCTATAACAATACTGGTCAGGGTTAAGGCTTGTGGTGTAGGAAGAACCATTTTTACTCCTTCAGGTGCCTGGGTATATATTGGTGCTACTGCTCCTTTTCTATACCCCAAAGTAATTAGAAATAAGTTAGCACCATTTTCAATAAGTGTTATACCAATGGCAATTTTAATTAGATTTTTCTTATAAATCAGGGTGTAAATACCTAATCCAAATAAAATTATCACAGCAACAAAAGGGAAGTTTCCAATCATATTACGGTTTCTCCTTCTTCTGTATAATTTCTGCTGCAGCAGACATAGTAAGTACAATCACTCCTAATGCTGCTAGTACTTCTATACCAACTGCTATATTCATTAAGGTTACCGTACCACCAGTATTGAGATTACCTGGATTTATGCCTATAACCGCTGGCGAACCAAACAATCCACCACTATTAGATATAAAGTTATAAAAAAAGGTCGCTCCTAATCCCAAAAAGGCAAAAGAAATAAAGAGGACTAAGCCAGCACTTTCCAGGTAAGAAAGAAAATCTTTTACTAAGAAGTTTTGCGTCTGTTTATTACCATAAGTCACTAACAATAAAGCAAAGGCCGATGCCACAATTGCACCACCCTGGAAGCCTCCTCCTGGAGTAAGATGGCCATGTACTATAACATAAAATCCATAAACTATAATAAAACCATATATCAAATTAGTTATAGTTCTAACAATACGAGACATTTCCTCGATCATTTTGCCACCTCCCTAAATAATGCTACAATACCAACCACTGCTGTAAATAACACAGTGGCTTCTCCCAGGGTATCAAAACCACGGTAATCAAAAACTATAGTAGTAACTACATTATTAGCTCCTGTTTCCGCCTGAGCATTATTGATAAAATAATCATCCATTTCACTGAAAGTGGGCTCTCCAAAAGTTCTCATTCCAAAGGCAGCCAGAATCATAAAAGCCGCAAAAAATAAAAAAGCAATACCAAAAATTGATTTTCTCATTAGCTTATCTCACCCCTTATTTTTTCGTTGCCCTGATAGCAAAAATGTAAATTGCCATAGTCAAAGCTGCTCCAATCCCTGCTTCTGCTATTGCTACATCAGGAGCATGCAGAAGATAAAACTCTAAAGATAAAAGTAAACTGGCGGCAGCTAGAGCAATCACAGAAGGTAATAAATCTCTCAGGATTACTGCTAAAAATGCAGCAATAAGCATAATAACCAGCACAGCAATATGAGCAAAACTCACTAATAGGCTCATTTCAGGTTTGCCTCCTTTAATTGATCAAGCACTGCCTGTTTGGGCAGAACTCCACTGCGATGAGCTGCCCGAGCAATAGCATGTGCACCAGTAGGATTGGTAATAATTAAACAAGCTAAAGCCACTATGGTATGCAGGGCTAAAACCCCAAACTTAGAATCACCGTTAACTTTCCAAAAATAAAAACCAAAAATTATCACAGACAATGAAGTAAAAATAGAACCAAAGGTAGTACATTTTGTAGCTGCATGCAGTCTGGTATAGACATCAGGAAATCTTATCAACCCAATGGATCCCAATCCATTGAAAAAAATTCCTATCAATAAAAATAAAAGTAAAATGATCGATAAAATGATCACTGATCTTTAGCCCTCCTCTCAATATATTTTGCAATATACAGAGTAGCAATATATGATAATAAGGCATATACTATTGCTACATCGATATAGATAACTTCTTCGAAAGCTGCACCGAATAAAATCATTCCAGCAACAATTAAAGTATTAATAGTATCCAGAGCTACTACTCGATCAGGTACCGTAGGACCGGAAATTAAACGAAATAATGCTACCAAAATAAATACTGTTAATAATAATCCTGTAAATAAAAAAAAGTTTAACAATTGCATCATTCTGCAATCCTCCTTGCCCATTCGGGAAAAGTACCGCAAATATCTTCTATAGAAGGTTTCAAATTAGTAACATTAATCCAATGGATGTAAAGATCATTATTCTTTTCATCAATATCCACGCTTAGCGTTCCAGGGGTGAGGGTAATAGAATTGGCCAGCAAGGTTATAGCGGCATCGCTCTTTAATTGTGGTGATATTTTCACAATCCCGGGGTTGATCTTTCCAGTAATCACTCGGAATGCTACATCGATGTTTGCTCGGGCCATAGCATAAAAAAAAGGCCCAATTAGATAAAACAAAAAAATAACCCACTTTACTGGGTTTAAAAGACGGTAATGGTGTTTCTGAAATAATACCCGGTAAGATATGAGGGCTACAAAAAATGAAATTATTAGAGCGGCTATTATTTCATAAATACTCCATAATCCCAAGATTTCTCCCTGACTGGCTGTCAAAAAAAGATAAGCACAAAAACTCAAAAAAAATGTGATTAAAAAACTTATCATTACATCACCTCGCTATATGGGTATGTGAATTTAGATAGGGTAATTATAATTAGATTAAATTAATTCCAGACCTCTCTCAAGACTGATAATTTATAATTAATAATTTTTGATTCGGCTTACAAAACACCGCAAAAAGTATAACACATTTTAAATAGATTAGGCAATTCATTTCACAATATTTTTATTTTTTTTTACTTTTTAATCCATCTTTCTTTCTAGTAAATTTCTTTGGTTAATATTTCTTCTTTTAAAATATAACTATTTTATTTAATTAGGACCATCTGCTAAGTCGATGTTCTCTTCTGATGATATATTGGTAAAAAGAAAAGAGGGGCATAACCCCCTCTTCTCAATAAAGTCAATATTCTAAATTCAACTACCAAGAATACTCTTAATATCAAATCTGTGGTGCCGGGAGGGGGATTTGAACCCCCACAAGCAATGTGCCCACCAGCCCCTCAAGCTGGCGCGTCTACCTATTCCGCCATCCCGGCATAAAAAAGTTTTTAGTTTAGAGTTATTAGTTTTCAGTCAAATTTAAAATAATAACATTACAAAACTATAACTACCAATAATGAGCTTTGACTCTCTCTTATTATTTTCTAAAAACTGAAAACTAAAAACTGATAACTATATTGCTAACATTTATTCTGTAACTAAATTAATTGAACTAATTTCTTATTCTCAATCTGACCTGGAATTCTACCTCTTTTGGCAATAGGTTTTCCTTCTATTTCTTTAATGTCAAGAGTCATATCTATGGGAGAGGCATCACTAATATAACTACCAACTCCAAAAGCATCGACTGCCTCTTTACTCAATAAACTAATTCTCTCTGGTGTTATACCACCAGAAACAAAAATCTTAACATAAGAAAATCCTGCTTGATCTAAGCGCACTCTCACCTCTTTGACTAAATCAGGGGTTACCCCTCCTCTTTCACTTGGAGTATCCAGGCGAACACCTAAAAGATTCCGGCCCAAAGCATTAGCCACCCTGATAGACTCCTCAGCTTCATCCTTAAAAGTATCAATTAAAATAACTCTGGGTATATCAGGAGGGAAACATTCATGATAAGCAGTTGCTGCTCTTACTGTATCGCCCGTGATAATAATAACTGTATGAGGAATAGTACCCTGTGGTTCCCTACCCATCAATTTAGCTCCCAAAATACAGCTGGCTCCATCCACGCCACCAATAAGGGCCGCCCTCTCCATAACAGGAGCAACAGCGGGATGAATATGTCGAGAACCAAAACAGATTATTTTTTTATCTCGTGCTGCCTCACGACATTCCCGAGCTGCCGTAGCCCAGGCAGAGCTACTGGCTAAGATTCCCAACATTACCGTTTCATAAACTCCAAATTCATTATAGGGACCTTGAATTCTCATGACCGTCTCTTTAGGTTGAAACGATTCCCCTTCTGGTAGAGACCAAAGTTTAATTTTTTTATCCTTTAAAAGATTAAAGGTTTCCTGTACCCCAGCAAAAATGCCCTCTCTTCTGGCAAATATTTCTGCTGTAACTTCAGTAGCTTCCAGTTTCAAATAAGATCGGAAGAGCACACGTCTGAACTCCAGT
>CAZGKY010000045.1:0-2328 GCA_964525625.1 uncultured Atribacterota bacterium
ATAATGAGCGGTGACTGGAGTTCAGACGTGTGCTCTTCCGATCTAACCATGTTTTAACTGGATATCATAATTATTTATCAGATGTATTTCTAATTCTAAATTTTATCATTATCAAACCCGATAGACAAGCACGATAAACTTCTATAAAAGTAAATACTATTTTTTCTTTAATTTGTGATATGATAATAATGGAATATTTTTATTAAAATAAATTTTTAATTAATATGGATAAAGTAGTGGTAAATTATGTTAAAGAATGTGGAATTAGCCGATATCTTTGCTAATATTGCTAATATACTGAAAATAAAAGAGGAAAATAAATTTAAAATAAGAGCCTATGAACGTGTAGCAGCCACATTAGAAAGTCTGCCTATGGAGGTGGAAACACTTTATAAATTAGGAAAATTGGATGAGATTCCCGGAGTGGGACCAGCCATTGCTAAAAAAATTGGGGAATTGATTGAGACTGGAAGATTGGAATATTATGAAAATTTGAAAAAGACTATTCCAGGGGGAGTTTTGGAATTATTAAATGTTCCTGAGGTAGGACCTCGTAAGGCAAAGCTTTTTTATGAGGAACTACAAATAGATAATGTACAAAAATTGGAAGAGGCTGCACTACAACACAAACTACAGAAACTACCAGGAATGGGGAAAAAAGCAGAAGAGAATATTTTAAGAGGTATAGAACTATATAAAAAAAGAGCCCAAAGAGCCTTACTGGGAGTGGCTTTACCAATTGCTGAGCAAATAGTAGAAGAATTACAATCTCTTGACGAAGTCAATCAAATAAGTATTGCCGGTAGCCTAAGGCGCAAAAAAGAGACTATAGGAGATATTGATATTTTAATAACTTCCAAAAAGCCAGAAAAGGTAATGCAAAAGTTTATCCATTTACCACTGATAAAAGAAGTATTAGCAGAAGGATTGACCAAATCGGCAATCTTAACGCATCAGGATATTCATGTAGACTTAAGAGTAGTAACTCCTGACAGTTTTGGTGCTGCTTTACAATACTTTACTGGTTCCCAGGCTCATAATGTTCGCTTGAGAGAGATGGCAGTAAAACAGGGATTAAAAATTAATGAGTATGGTGTATTCCAGACTATAGATGATAAGAAGATTGCGGGAAAAGAGGAAAAGGAAATCTATGAGCTATTGGGTTTATCTTATATTATGCCTGAATTGAGGGAAGACCGGGGTGAATTTGAGGCAGCACAAAATAAGCAATTACCAAGTCTAGTTAATCTAAATGATATAAAAGGTGACTTGCATATTCATACTAAGGATAGTGATGGATTTAATACTATTGAGGAAATTGTGGCAGCTTCCTTAAAAAAAGGATATCAATATATTGCTATCACCGATCATTCTCAATCACTTCATATTGCTGGTGGGTTAGACGAAAAGAGATTATTAGAACAGATAAAAAGAATTGAACAAATCAATCAAAATATTGATGGTTTGACGGTTTTAACCGGTATTGAAGTTGACATTAAAGCAGATGGTAATCTGGATATCACCAATAATATATTGCAAAAATTAGATATTGTCATTGCTGCTATTCATTCTGGCTTTAAACAGGAAAGGATGCAACTCACTGCACGTTTGAGAAAAGCAATGGAAAATCCCTTTGTTCATATTATTGCTCATCCAACCGGGAGAATTATCGGTTATCGAGAAGCTTATGATGTTGATATTCAGGAAATCATTCAGCTGGCCGCTCAAACTAATACTGCATTGGAGATTAATGCCTCTCCCGAGAGAATGGATTTAAATGATATTTATGTGAAAAGTGCCAAAGAACAGGGTGTTTTACTAGCTATAGGTACTGATGCCCATCAAATTTCTGCCTTGGATTATATGCTTTATGGTGTAGCAGTTGCCCGACGAGGGTGGTTGGAAAAAGAAAATCTTTTAAACACCTTCTCTCTAAACCAACTGAAAAATAGATTAAAGAAAAAATAAATTATTATTTATTAAATTTTTTATAAACTAAAATTGATTCATTTCATATATTTCAATATTTACATTTGTGTTAATAAAAAAATATGATAAATTTTACAGTTTCAGGAGGTAATGATGTGTTAAATGAAAATGAAAAGAAAATAGGAAAAAAGAATGATTTTTTAGGATTGTTAAATCAAAGAATTATGGTTATTGATGGAGCGATGGGCACTATGCTTCAGAAATATGGGCTAAAAGCTGGAGAATGTCCGGAGGCATGGAATGTTACTAATCCTGAGGTAGTAAAAAAAATTCATATTTCCTATCTGAGTGCTGGTGCAGATATTATTCTTACCAATAAGATCGGAAGAGCACACGACT
>CAZGKY010000045.1:2338-15452 GCA_964525625.1 uncultured Atribacterota bacterium
GCAAAAACAGACGCTTTTGGTTAATAGGTCTTTTTTGGTGGAAACGGTATAAAATTAGGAAAAATAGGTTATAGAGACAAACTGCAAGAATTTAACAAACAGGCGGTAAGATTAGCCAGAGAAGTGGTCGACAATTTCAAAAAAGATAGCCTTAACCCCCTTTTTGTAGCTGGTTCGGTAGGCCCCACTGGCGAAATTTTAGAACCATATGGACCAATGAAAAAGGAAGAAGTTTATGCCGCCTATCAAGAACAGATTAGAGTATTAGCTTTCTCTCAAGTAGATTTGATTGTACTAGAAACATTTTATGATCTTAATGAAATCAAAATAGCTCTAAAAGCGGTTAAAGAAGATAGCGATTTACCAGTATTTGCATCTATGAGTTTTGATGAAAGTTTAAAAACTATATATGGAATAACTCCGGAAAAAGCAATTGAGGTATTGTTTCAGGATGGTGCAGATGGAGTAGGTGCCAATTGTGGAAGTGGACCGGAGGTCCTTTACCAGGTAGTATCACGTATGAGGACCATGACTGATGCACCATTATTGGTTGAACCAAATGCTGGAGTTCCCTATGTGGAGAATAACAAGGTTATCTATCCAGCAACACCGGAGGAAATGGCAGCATATGCAGAAAAATTTGTTCAGCTGAGAGTTAATATTATTGGTGGTTGTTGTGGAACCACTCCCGAGCATATCAGAGCTATAGCTCAAAAGGTTAAAAAATCTTTATAAAGAAGTTACTATTGTTGTTTTAAGAAGAAATTATTGCTATTATTTTAGATTATTATAATACTATTTAATTATTATGATTGAAATTACTATAAATCCCGGACAGAAAATATTTACTGTAAAAAAAGGAACACTCTTATTAGATGTTCTTAAACAGGCAGGAGTAAATATTACCACTCCCTGTGGGGGTAAGGGGAATTGCGGTAAATGCAAAGTAATTGTCTTTTTTTCTGGCGCAAGTAAAATGGACTTATTGAATTCTAATGAGCAGAAGTGGCTTTCAGAAGAGGAAATAAAAGCAGGATATCGCTTGGCCTGTCAATGTTACCTCTATCAAAATAGCACCATTACTCTTCCTTCATTCACAGTAATAGAAGAAAATGATTCCAAGATAAGAAGTGAAAACAAATATAATTTATTTAGTCCCGAGTTTAAATTACTAGTGTCAATAAAAAAGATTTTTCTAAGACTAAATCCCCCGACCTTAAAAGATCAACGTTCCGATTGGACTAGAATAAAAGATGGATTGAATAATTTGCACAATACTCCTCATCGAAACTGGGAAATTTCACCTGAACTTCTAAGCAATATACCTCAATTACTCAGGGATAATGATTTTTCTATTACCATTGTCCTCTATCAAAATAAAGTTATTGCAGTGGAAGCGGGAGATACATGCGAGGAGCAGTATGGAGTAGCTTTTGATATTGGCACTACTACCATTGCAGTATATTTAGTCGATTTGTCTACTGGAAAAGAAATTTGTGCTACTGCTTACACTAATCCTCAATTTATATATGGGGATGATGTTATTTCGCGTATTGAATTTGTTAGAAAAGATATTAAGAACAGAAATAAGATACAGCAGGAATTAATTTCTTCCTTAAACCAGATGATTATTTCATTGACAAAAAAAACTGGAATTAGTTTGTCTCGAATTTATTTTGCTGTGATAGTGGGCAATACTTCTATGCAGCATTTCTTATGGTCTTTGCCAGTAGAGAATTTAGCCTTCTCACCCTATATACCAGTTGTTACTGATAGTATAATACAAGACGCTCAGAATTTGCCTAACTTTTGTCTTATTCCCCATGCTAAGGTATACAGTGCACCTAATGTTTCGGCTTATGTGGGTGGAGATATTATTGCCGATCTGATAGATATCTTTGTTTGGCAAAAGATAGGCAAGATTTTGTTGGTTGATTTAGGAACCAATGGAGAAATAGTATTAATTAGTAATGGAAAGATATGGGCATGTGCAACCGCTGCAGGACCAGCCTTTGAAGGAGCTAGAATAAGTTCCGGTATGAGAGCAACCAGGGGGGCAATAGATAGCATAATAATTAACAGACAAAAAATAGATTACCAGGTTATAGGAAGGACTAAAGCTGCTGGATTGTGTGGTTCAGGAATAATTGACTTAATTGCCTCTTTACTAAAGTTAAAGATAATAAGACCTGATGGTCGATTAATCAATAAAGAAGAATGTTTAGAGAGTATTTCTCAACATATTAAACAAAGAATCATCACAGGTAAAGAAGGTAATAAATTTTTAGTTGTTCCAGCCGAAGAATCAGCCACTGGAAAACCAATTTATTTAACACAGAAGGATATCAGAGAAGTTCAATTAGCTAAAGGGGCAGTTGCAGCTGGTATTAGGATTTTACTAAAACATGCTCAACTTGAACCGGCAGAAATTGAAGAAATATTTTTAACGGGAGCCTTTGGTAATGTGCTAAATACCGAAAGTACTCTGGATATTGGTCTTATACCTGATATTTATTCTGGTAATATTTATTCCATAGGGAATGCTGCCGGGAAGGGAGCAGTTAAATTATTACTTTCAGAGGAGATGAGAGCCAAAGCTGAACATATTGCTCATAAAATTCAGTATGTAGAGCTTTCTGCTCAGTATAATTTCCCAAAGATATTTGCTGAAGCAATGTTTTTTGATCGTATAACTTAACGTACTATAATTTGGCATATAAAAATATTTTTCAAGAAAAGAAATTACTATGGAAGAAACAAAGATAATTAAAGAAATTCCCATCAAGATTGCTGAAGAAGAAGTATTCAGATATCTGGGCTATCAAAAAGAGGGTACTAGGGTACCTATAGATATTAAAAAGACTATCAGGGAAGAGATTGAACAGGCTTATTCCTTGTTGGAAAATAAAGGAATTTATCGCTTTCTGAATATTGTTTCCATTTCGGCAGATGGAGTTATTGTTACGGCACAGGGGTATCATTTTTCAGTTAATAGAAAGAGAATAGATCTTTTTCAAAAGGCGGAATATCTTCTTTGTGCTATGGTAACAGTTGGACCAAAAATTGAACAAACTATTAAGGAGAGATTTGAGCAGAATCAATATCTCAGAGCAATGGTACTGGATGCAGTGGGAACAGTGGCAGTAAAAACGGTAGGTCAATGGTTAAATCACTTTATTGAAGAGAAAAAAAATAAGCAAGGTTTTCAACTTTCTCGCTATTTTGAACCAGGTTCCAATGATTGGGATATCCAGGAACAAAAAAAATTGTTTGTTATTCTTCAACCAGAAAAGATTGGAGTAACCCTAAGTTCTTCTCTAATGATGCAACCGGCAAAATCTCTGTCCTGGATTCGTGCTATGGGTCAAAATCTTGTCCATTCTTACCGGGATGAATTTTCTTGTCAATTTTGTCTCTTAACCAATTGTCCTTTTCGAAAGAAATAATAATTATTTTAGCTAATATTCCCATATTATTAAAATTAAGAAAAATTATAGAATTTATTATTTTTTATTTTCTATTACTTCTTTATTTATTATATTAATGGGATTTTTACCTAGCAATACTCGTTTTACTTCCAAAGCAGCTTTTTTTCGCAATAATGCTTCAGATTCTTCAGAGTGCCAGGATACATGAGGTGTATAAATAATATTATCCATGGTTAGAATATCATTTGCCTTGGGTGGCTCGTTTTCCAGTACGTCCAATGCAGCTCCGGCAATCTTCCCCTTCTTAAGTGCCCTATAAAGTGCAATCTGGTCAATAATTGCTCCTCGACTGGTGTTGATCAAAAAGATGCCATCCCTCATCATAGCAATAGTTTTGTTATTAATCAGGTGGTGTGTCGACTCATTTAGCGGGCAGTGTAAACTGATGTAATGAGATTGCTGGAAAAGATATTCGTAATTTACCTTCTTTACACCATATTTATCCATTATAGTAGAGCTTACCAGAGGATCGTATGCTATAACTTTCATTTTAAAAGGGCGGATTTTTTTAGCTAAAGCTTGTCCGTTTTTGCCGAAACCAACTATACCTAAATATTTTCCTTTCAATTGATATACAGGATCAGCTATAAGGGGATTCCATATGCCTTTCTTAACTGAGCTATCAAAGGTCATAATCTTCCTGTTTAATGATAATAATAGAGCCAAAGTATGGGTGGCTACTTCCTCACTGCAATAATCTGGGACATTGACTACCATAATATTAAATTTTGTGGCTGCTTTCAGGTCGATATTGTCAACTCCTACTCCATATCTAACTATTACCTTGCAGCGAGAAAAATATTTCATAATCTTTTCACTAATATAAATATAAGAGACCAGTAAGGCATCCATATTGGAATTAAATTTTAATAAATCCTTTTCTGCTCGACAATAACCGATATGAAGTTCTGCTCCGATAGATTTTAATATTGTATGTTCAATGTGAAAATTTTTGTGATAGGCATCAGTAATTAAAACATGGAATTTTTGCCTCATTTTATCCTCACATTTTTATGATTATCTTGAGATGTTCGGGATTATTATATTCTAAAAAGGCTTCTTTGATTTGGCTAAGGGGACGGGCTCCAGTGATAAGAGGCTTCACCTGAATTCTCTTTTCTAAAATTATGTTAAGTGCTTTTCGAAAGTGGATAGGTTGATATGCTGAACTACCCAGTATCTTAATTTGTTGATAATGAATCAGGTCTGAATTTACTAAAAAATGCTTATTTTCTTCTGGAGCACTGGCAAAAAGGAAAAGAGTACCCTGTTTTTTGATCATTTCTAGTCCTTCATTGATTATGTTTTGGTGAAAAACGGTATCAATTATAAGATCTACACCATAACCCTTGGTTATTTGTTTGACTATTTTAGAGAGGTCTTCTTTGTTTGGGTCAACGACCATAGCCCCCATTTGATGAGCAATATTTCTACGGAAAGGAAATATTTCACTTACCAGAATTCGAGCTGCTCCTCTTATCATACATAATTGCTGTAAAAGTTGACCCATTACGCCTGCTCCAATAATGAGTACTGTATCTCCAAATTCGATGTTACATTTCTCCAGAGAGGAGATGCAACAGGCCAGAGGCTCTAAAAATATACTTTCTTCCCAGGAAAGAGAATCAGGTAATTTTATTAAAGCAAGATGATAGTTATTTAGTTTTAAGCCAACCAGTTCGGCAAAACCGCCATTGGAAGCTCTCTGTTTATTCTCGCATAGTTCAAAGTAGCCCTGTTGGCAATAATGACAGTACCCACAGTTAATTGCATGTACAATAGCTACCCGATCACCCAATTTAAATTCCTTAATTTCTTCTGGGAGGTGTTTAATAATCCCAACGTATTCATGTCCTAAAATAGCAGGAGGTGTAATATAATAACTTAAACCCTGTTGGAATGCTTTAATATCAGATATACATATACCGCAGGCGGCAATTTTTATGGTAATAGGGTAAAGAGCAGAAGGAGAATCAACTTCAGTTATAGTCATTTTTTCTTTATCGTATAATACAGCAGCCTTCATTGTCTTAGTCACCTCAAATTATAAGTTTTTTAGTTTGGCAAAATCTTTAAAACAGGATTTGTTTTTAAGATATAACTTCTGGTAAATAGGGAAAAGTTTTGTCTTATAGAAATTATGTTTTTTTAAATCAGGATAATAAATATTTTGATTATGAACCATTTTACTTACAGCTTCTTGATAATTATATATCGATAATCCTAGCACAGCTAATATGGTATTCCCCAAGAGACCACTTTCAGAGACAGAAGTTTGGATGATTTTTTGTCCCAGTACATCAGCCTTTATCTGATTTAAAAGATGATTACGGGAACCTCCCCCCGAGGTTTTAATGGAAATGGCTCTTCCAGTAAGCTGAGAATACTGCTGAATTAATAACATATTTTCCCATAAATGAAAAGCAATTCCTTGGAAAATGGCTTTACGCAGATCAGTAAGATTATGCTGTGAGTTTAAGCCAAAAAAGATACCGCTGGCCTCTGGATTCCAGTGCGGACTTCTGGAACCTTCTAAAAAGGGAAGAAAGAAGAGTGGATTATTTTCCATTAGGCTTTCATTATCAGAAAAGGACCATAAATTTTCTTTGAATAGGCTGTTAAACCAAAGAACTGATTGCCCAGTGCTCTGGGTCACTCCAAATAAAATATCTGTATCCATAAAAAAAGGGTAATGATAAAAATTAGATATGTTTGGTTTAAATTGGGAGTTTTGAGGTATAACAATACCTATAATATCAGAAGTTCCACTAACATTAAATCCGACAAAAGGACTAGAAATACCAGTTCCAATAATACTGCTAATGGAATCCATTTCACCAGCAATAACTGGTATACCCTCTTTCAGTCCTAAATCTTGATTAACACTTTTTAAAGTTGAGCCAATAATGGTTTCACTGGAAAAAGCTCTGGGAATGAAATTATCTCTAATTTTTAAGGCAGTTAGTAAATTTGTATTTAATTCCCCAGTGTTGATATTGCGAAACTCACGGCTACTCCATAGGCTGGTAGAACAAATTCCGGTTAATTTGTAATTGATATAATCTTTTGGCTCTAATAGATAATGTAGGTTTTTAATTGTTTCTGGCTCATTTTTTTTTAGCCAGAGTAATTTAGCTAAACGAGAATAAGGAGTCAAGGGAGAAGGTAACTCTACTTTAATATTTTGCTTTCTCAAAATATTTTTAATTATTTTTATTTCCCTAATGGCACGTCTATCCTGCCAGATGATGCTGGGTCGTAATATTTTTCTTTTTTGGTCTAGAAATACCATACTAGGGCTATGTCCACAGCAGGCAATTGCCCTGATAAGGTACTGACTTTTCTTGGTGTAAAGCTTATTATTGGACAGTATTTCTTTTACTTCATATTTGATTATCTCCCACCATGATCTGGGATCCTGTTCGACCATATATGGTGATGGTGAGAAAGAAGTAACAGGTTTTTCTGCTTTGTCTATAATTCTTCCTGAAATATCAATAAGAGCAGTTTTAATTGAGCTGGTTCCTAAATCAATAGATAGAATAAAAGACATTACCAAATTTCCTCATTGTTTAATTGTAATAAATTTAAATAGAGTTATTTATTATTTTTTGTAATCAATATTACATTAATAAATAATTGATCACTAATAATTTATATAGATAATAGGTTTAAATATTTAAGAGCTAATGAGGTTTGACATTATCAATTTTTTAAAATAAAATAATAGAACAGCGTTCAATAATTTTAGCATATGTGGAATGAAAAGTAAATTAGACGGAAATTTGATTTATATTTCCAAAACCGAGGTAAACTATGAAAGGTAAAGTGATTCATTCCATCGACCGAACTCTTCAGATATTAGAACTATTTAGCTTACAGAAACCAGAATGGGGAATAAGTGAAATAAGTAGAGAATTAAATCTCTATAAAAGCTCGATACATAATACCTTGTATACTCTTTTTAAAAGGGGTTTTGTTTCTAAGAATCCTGATAATGGTAAGTATCGTTTGTCAATTAAATTTTTTGAATTAGGGAGTATAGTATTAGAGAATATCGATTTAAGGAAGATTGCTCATCCTTATATGGAACAACTTGCTAAGGAATTCAATGAAACAGTCCATCTGGGAATACTTTCAGAAGGAGAAGTGGTTTCTATTGAGCAGGAAAAATCTAATCAAACTCTACAACCACAAATATATATAGGCAGAAGGGCACCTCTTCATTGTACCGGAGTTGGGAAAGTGCTACTGGCTTTTCTTAATGAAGAGGAAATTGATCGAATTATTCGGGAAAAGGGATTAAAAAAGTTTACTAATAATACAATTACTGATGCCTTCCAATTAAAGAAAGAACTACGGAAGATTCGTAATCTTGGTTATGCCATTGATAATATGGAACATGAGTCGGGAGTTCGTTGTATCGCTGCCCCAATTAAGGATTATCAAGGTAATATTATTGCCTCCATGAGTTTGTCAGGCCCTGCTTTTCGTATTGAAGAGGACCGAATTCCCTACATAAAAGAAAGGGTTATTTATTATTGTCGATTAATTTCACAGGCTATGGGTTATAATGATGAAGGGATAGATAAAAGAAGAGATAGTTTTACTATTAATATTATTCCTGAATAATTAATTAACTGATCATGCACTCTGTGCTCTAATCAGGTTAAGAAGTATGAAATATTAAAATAATTAGAATATTGCTATAAAAAAAGGAGAAATTATAATTGTCATGTTCGATAAAGAAAAGTATGGAAGAATTTTGATACCTATGGTCACACCCTTTCAGGAAGACCAGAGTGTTGATTATGAAGCTGCAGTGCAAATTGCCGAAAGACTAATTAGAGATGGTCTGACAGATACCTTAATTATTTCTGGAACTACCGGTGAGTTCTTTTCTATGAAATTTGAGGAGAGAATAAAATTATTTCAGATAATTAAAGAGGCTGTGGGGAGTAAAATACCACTTATTGCAGGAACAGCCTGTATTTCAACTATAGAAACTATTCAGTTAACCAAGGCAGTGGAAGAAATGGGTTATGAAACAGCAATGATTGCCAGTCCCTATTATACCAAGCCCAACCAGCTGGAACTTTATAATCACTTCAAGAATATTGCTCACTCTACAAAAATGTATATTACTTTATACAATATTCCAATATTTACTGGTGTTAATCTAAATCCGGAAACAGTTGCCAGATTATCGGAAATTAAAAATATTGTAGCCATAAAAGAAGAGGCAGAATTAAATCCCAAACAGATTACTGAGTATATCAATGTTACTCCCAAAGACTTTATTGTGTATTGTGGTGATGATACTATGATTATTGAATCCCTGGCTCAGGGAGGTGAGGAAAGAATTGGAGGAGTAATTAGTGGCGGTTCACATATTATTGGAAAACAGATGCGCAAAATGATAAATACTTTTATAAAAGGCAATGTTTGTGAAGCTGCCAGAATGCAGCAAGAGTTCTTACCTCTTTTCCGTTCCTTTGGACAGAATAACCGTTATAATCCGGTAGCTTTATTAAAAGCGGCAATGCATTTGGTCGGATATCCGGCTGGTATTCCTCGCTTACCACTAATACCTGCTACAGAAAAAGAAAAAGAAAATCTAAAAGCAATACTAAAAAAACTAAATATTATAAATTAAGTGGAGGTAGAGATTTGATTTCTTAAAAATGGGAAATAAGAATAAAAAGTGAATTATCAAAAATTTGGATTGGTGACTGCTAATATAGTTAAATAATTTATAGATTTTTATAGATTTTATAAAGTAACAATTAATTGAAGGTGGTAATGTCTATTCCAATGAAGAAAATATTAAATGAAATTGAACACCATAAAAATATTAATCCAGAGGGAGAGAAAAAAATTAGCCAGGTACTGCTGTGGGAAGAAGTTAATATGCTTCCCCTCCTTTTTTGGAAACCACATCATCAGAGGGTACCCGGATTTACCTTTAATATGAAAGAACAGTTTTATGACAAAGAAAAGATGTTATATGCTCATCTGGAGGAGATTTTAGATTGTGCACCAGATATTCATGAAGCAGTTGTTTGTATACGTCCCAATTTTGGCACAATCTTTATTCCCGCGATTATGGGACTATCCTTTCAGGTTCCTCCAGAAACCTTCCCCTGGCTAACCTCACATCTAACAAGAGATGAAGTAAAAAAAATGACTTTTCCTGATCTGGATAATAATATAATGATGCAAAGAGCAATTGAATATTTGCACTATTTTCAACAATCGGTCCCTCCCTGGATTCATATTTATTTACCGGATACCCAGGGTCCATTTGATATTGCCCATGCTATTTTAGGGCAGGATATTTTTTTATCTATCTATGATGAACCTGATTTAGTGCATTATTTATTAGATTTCTCTACAGAGTTATATATTGAGGTAACCAAAAGATTAAAAATGGTTATTAATGAACCAATGAATTGTTGTTATCACGGTCATGCCCTGGTAAGAGGAATTTATATGTCTAATGGAGGTACCAGAATTTCTGAAGATAGTGCTACCTTACTCTCTCCTCGACATATAGACGAGTATGTAATTCCCTATGATAAGCAAGCATTAAGAGTTTTTGGCGGCGGCTTTGTGCATTATTGCGGTAAACATGATTATCTATTGGAGGCTTATTTACAGTTAGAAGAAGTAAGAGCAATAAATTTAGGCAATCCAGAGCGTTATGATTTTTATACAACTATGGAAAAATTTTTAGAACATAAGAAAGTGTACTTTGGTTTATGGCCGAAGGAAGAGCTGGAGGTTATTGAAAGCTATATAAAAAGAATAAAAGAAAAAACAGAGGGAGGGAAGAGGGGACTTTTATTGCATTTTGATGAATCTATGTTTCCAGAATATTCCAGCGAAGAGGTATTAAAACTTTGGTATAATAAAGACACGACAGAGAATTAATAATAGGAATAGAAGGGGGTGAAGACAAGAAAGATTAAAAGATAAGTAGAGAAAATATAATCAAAAAAATTGTGTTAGAAAAGTAAGGAGGTAAAGATAATGACTATTAATAGATTATTTATTCTATTGCTTATCATAACCTTTGCGTTAATTAATTGTTTTAATGTATCTGCTTCTACTATAACTTTAACCTGGTCTTCAGTTAGTGTTCCTGAAGATGCACACACTAAAGCAATGCAAGTTTTCAAGGAAGAAGTGGAAAAACTTTCGGCAGGAAAGATAAAGGTAGACCTCTACATTGCCGGGGCTATTTATACTCAAGAAGCAGAGCTAGCAGCCTGTAGAGAAGGCACTTTAGATATGGCTTATTATGGGGCTAATTGGGTAGCAGAATTTATTCCCTATATGTCTATGTTTGCTGCAGCATATACATTTAGTGGCTATGATCATATGACTAAAGTGATGAATGGTAATATTGGTAAAAAAGTTTTTGAAGAGGTAGCTCAAAAAATTGGAGTAAGGCCTTTAGCAGCTTTCTACTTGGGAACCAGGCAGCTTAATTTAGTAGAAAAAGTAGGACCAGTTAGAACTCCCCAAGACATGAAGGGTGTTAAGTTAAGAATGCCTGCTAGTCCAGCTTGGATTGCTTTAGGTAAAGCTCTTGGTGGTAATCCTACACCAATGAGTTTCGGAGAAGTATATATGGGCTTAAAGACTGGAGCTATTGAAGGACAGGATAATCCTTTGCCTACCAATAAAAATGCTAAGTTTTATGAAGTAACTAAATACATAGTTCTTACCGATCATGTAGTTAATTCAGTTTGGCCAACTATTAATGAGAAAAAGTGGCAGTCTTTAAGTGATATAGATCAATTAGTGATATTAAAAGCAATTGAAAAAGCACGAAAATTTTGTGATGAGACAAATCTAAAAGCCGAAGCTGAGTTACTCGATTTCTTTAGAGATCAAGGATTAATTATTATTGAAGATCCCGATAAAGAAGCTTTTGCTGCCTATGCTAAGAATTATTATCTCACTGAAGGAAAGGATATATCAAAAGATTGGGATATGAAGCTTTATGAAGAAATTCAAGCAATGAAATAAAAATACATATAAAATGCTGTAATAATATAAAGCGGATGGTTTTGTTGCTATTCTTTTATAGTTATAAAACCCTCTGCTTTATATTATAATTAAAGAGAATTTTATTATTTTCAAAAAAATGAGTAAATAAATTTTCTTATTATTTATGATCGCATATTTATTTTTGGGAAAGGAGAAGAATTGTTTAAAGTGTCAATTATGGTAAATAATCTAAAAAGAATTGGGATGAAATTATTAGATTTTATAGAAATATATTTACCTTCTTTTGTGTTTTTTCTTTTATTTATTGTTTTTATGTTACAAATAATTTTCCGGTATTTTTTTGTCCCTTTAACTTGGCCTGAAGAGTTTGTCCAGATAGCTTTTATATGGGTTACCTTGTTTGGTGCCTGTTTTGCTCAAAGGATGAACGCTCATGTAAAGTTTACTATGATTTATGATAAAGCAAATCCCAGAACTCAAATATGGATAAGATTGATTGGAAATATATTAGTTTTTATAGCTTTTACTCTTTCTCTTTTTCCAACATATAAGTATATAAATTTTATGTCTTTTAAAAAATCCAATGTACTTAAAATTCCCATGAATATAGGTTTTGCACCCTATATTGTATTTCTTATCTTTATTATAATACGATTGAGTTATGATATTATCAAAGATATTAAAAAACTAAGCCAGGGAGAAAAATAGTATGAATATTCCACTACTTGTATTTGTATTATGCTTTATTTTAACATTTATTTTAAGAATACCTATTGCCTTAGGTATGATTATGAGTTCGATATATTATTTTGCCCTTGCCCCAGGACCAGCAACAGGAATTCAAATGGCTGCAACCCAGTTTCTTACTCAATTAAATGTAAAATTTATTCTGATTGCTGTTCCACTATTTATTTTTACTGCCAAGATAATGAATACCGGTGAAGTCACAGAAATGGTTTTTAAATTTGCGAATACCTTAGTGGGAAGGTTGAGAGGCGGAATGGGGCATGTAAATGTAGTTGCTTCATTAATTTTCTCAGGAATGACCGGTTCAGCCGTAGCTGATGCTTCAGGTCTAGGAATTATGGAAATTGAAGCTATGAGACAACAAAATTACGATGATGGTTTTAGCTGTGCTATTACTGCTGCTTCAGCTACGATAGGACCAATCTTTCCACCAAGTATTCCTATGATCTTTTATGCGATGTTTTCAGGTTCTTCCATTGGTAAACTTTTTTTAGGAGGCATGGCTCCAGGAGTATTAATTGCCCTAGCTTTGATGATTTATATTGCTTATATAGCGAAAAAGAGAAACTATCCCAGAGGTGAAATTTATCCCTTTAAAGAGTTTGTTAGAATTACTTTTAAGGCATTTCCTGCTCTTATGACCCCAGTAATTTTATTAGGCGGTATTTATGGTGGCTTTGTTACTCCTACTGAAGCTGGTGCATTAGCTGCTTTTTATGCTATTATAGTTTCATTATTTGTTTATCGCAAAATGGGATTACATCAACTAATAAATGTTATTATTGATACAGTAAAAACTACTGGAACTCTTTCCATTATTGTGGGAGCTGCCTTTGCTTTTTCTTATATTGTGGCTATAG
>CAZGKY010000046.1:0-5353 GCA_964525625.1 uncultured Atribacterota bacterium
AAAAGTTTAGAGAATATCTTGATTTTTCAGATGGGAAGTTCAGGTCTTGAAATATCATTCAATTTATTTTTTGTTATGTTTATGGAATGATTTTACAGATATTAATAAATATTGAATCATTGTGAAACATGGAAAAGGTTGCTGTAACCAGTTTTGCCATTACCTCTGGTAGTAATCTGGACATTATTCTGGGGGAAGGAAATGGTTACCTCTCCACTCCAGAGGCCGTCAACAAAATTCCCGGTAGTTTTAGGACTAATAGTAGTAGTACTATCATTTAAGGTATTAATCCCGTCATAATCAAGGACAGTATTCCAGAATCGATCTTTAGCTATAATGGTTATAGTAAAAGGCACTCCCACTTTCTGATTGGCAATTCTCTCAATCTGAAATCGTTCTAGCGCAGCAGCTAATATCATTATTGGTTCGGTCTCTGCTGATATTTCGCCATCAGTAATAGTAATTATCTGCTCACCTGCTGTTTCAAAACTGAATCCATCAGCAGGAAAGACATGAATTCCTTGATCCTCTTCAGTAAAAGTATATTTCTGGGTAATAGTATAGGGCAATTTTGCCTTGTTATCGGTCGCTATAAAATAAACTTCACCGCGAAAATCATATTTTTCTCTATTGTTTCTATCATAAGCAATGACCGTAAGATCATGATTGCCAAAATTATCTCCTGCAATACATAAATCCGGAAATCCAGTAATAGTAAAGTAATGTAAAGGTCCAATTTCTTGATCTACTACAACCTGCCAATCTTGCTTACTGCCATCTTCCGCTATTATGGTATAGGTAAGAGAATTAGTGAAATTATTGGGCGTGACTCCACTTTCCTGAACAATTTCATTAAGATAGGCTGAAGCAGAAGGAGAAAGTTCAAAAGTAGCTATTAATTTAGTCAAGTCAGTAGCAAAGGGTACTGTTAACTCTATCAGATGAGTTTCTGTCATAATAATTCCTATTATATCACTGGATAGAGTTTCATTGTCTGCCGCTAAAAATTGATAGCTTAAAAAATCTTTGTCCGAACTTAAGGGTGGTGAAGGTGGTATGGGAGGTTCAGGTGTTTGCGGTGATGAAGGTGGATTAGTTAAATAGATCAGACTTTTTACGATGAGATTTATTTGTTTTAGAATAAGATCATTTTCGACAAAGTCCTCTTCTTTTAGTTGAGCCTGATTTATTAAGTCAACTAATTTTGGGAAATACTTATTTGTATCAATATCTTCCAGTTTTATGTGTTCAATTTTCTTACCCCATTCAATTAGAGCTTCTACCACCAGTACCCGAGCTGTCTCTAAGGCACTGGTAACACCTAAATAATAGCTTTCTTCTGGTGAAATATCGGACATTATTAGATCTTTATATATCTTTACGCCGTTTGTAGTTTCTTTGACCATTTTTATAATAGTATTGGCGTTGACTGTTAATTTTTCAAATTGATAATAGCCCTCTGAATTGGTATAGGTATGATGGGTAATGCCCTGACTATCTGTTACGGTTACTAAAGCATTGGATACTGGTAAATAGCCCTCTGAGCTGACTAGGCTTTCTTTTTGTGCCTGGTTTAAATATATCGAGGAATATAATTGCGAAATTTGCGAATAGTTTAAGTTATTTTTCGGTAAATCTCCTACTATGCCATAAATAATTCCTGTTATCTCTGGTGTAGGTTTAAGAGGTAGTTTACAGCCGGTAAGAGTAGAAAAAATCAAAAAAACAGCAATGACAAACAGTAGAACAATCCTTTTTATGTTTGTTTTACACATGTTTGATAATTCCTATGCCCCTTTTTTGCTAAAACTGTGTTTACTATGTTACTTTGTTACTATAACACTCAGTTATTGAGTTACGTTTTACAAAGTTATTACATTTTCTTTGCTTAAACAGTCTTTTAGTTTATCTTCATCTATCTCAATTATTCAGTTTTAGGAACCGTTATGCTGTCTCGGATCTCCGATGATCGTCCCCTACTTATATAGGTCTGGATTTTGAAGTTAATAGATCAGGTAAGATTGCAACACTTCCTTTGTCAATTTGTCCTGAACAAATGCTACACCATAATATCTATCTAACTCACTATCCTCCAAATCACTCAAATCCAGTTCAGAAACAAAACTAAATTTTCTTTGCTCCAGAGGTGCTAACTGACAAATATCTTGATGGTCAAAAATATCCTTTACCAGATAGAAAAATTCACTCTCATCACCCTCATAATATACCATACCGCTAAGTATCAGGTTTTGAAGGAGAGCATTACTGCGATTGGAAATATTTCCTTGGATAAATAGCTTACCACCAAGGATTTCCATTATAGCTTTAATCTCCACCGGTGATTTTCGAGCTAACTGTCTTTCAATGATTTCCCGATAAGCAGTGATATTTTCATCAATATCTCCACAATCACAACATAAACCATGCACCCTCTCTGATAATCCATTAAAGAAGGCATCTGGAGTACCCTTTTTACCACTACCAGTATACCAGTCATAACGGGCATTGGTTTGGGGAATATCATACCCATCACCCCAGATATGTGCTTCTACCAGAATTACCCTACCCGATTCATAACTCCAGGCTAATTCTTCCAGACAAAAAGCAGCCTTAGGGCAAACGGAACAGTCAGTATTAATGAACAGTTCAATTAATACATTGCGTGGTACACCAGGATTGAGAATTCCTTGATCTCTAGCTACTGTGGTCTGCCCCTGGTTAGTCTTCTGTCCTTGAGCAAAATTCAAAAATACTATAGAGCCAATTCCCAGAAAGATTATAGACATAGATATTATTAATAAAAATTTGACCTTTTTCATATTCTTTATATACCCATTCTGTATTCTTAATTCTTTAATCTTTAATCTTTAATTATTTAATTCTTAATTCTTCATTTAATTCTAAATTATTTGTATAAATTCTTTATATATATCATATATACCATATATATACCATATAATAGATTTATACTCAATGCCTTAGTTGTTATATTTAGTCGTTAGTTGTTGGTATTTAGTATTTCGTGGTGTGTGAATTATGTCTACAACTATAGCCCCAAAAAGTATAACTATAAACAATAAACTAGAAACAATAAACGTTAATGTCATTGCGAGCAAAGCTAGGGCTTTGCGTGGCAATCTCATACTGGTATTCCCGCAAAATTGTATGCAATATATCGATATATTAGTATACCTCTATAGCCGTATAAAGTGTTTGTCGTTGGTACTTGTTATTTAGTATAAATTTACAACATTAGTTTCTGGTTTAATTCTTCTCGGGCAGAAGTGGATGAGATTGCTTCAGCGCTACACGCTTCGCAATGATAATTAGAAAAAAGTGCCTCGCAATGACAAATTCGTAGTGCATAGTGCGTCTTGTGTTGTGCGTACTTAGTCGTTAGTCATTAGTATATCGTTATGTTTTGTTTATTCCCCTATAGCAGTATATTGGTATAACGTATATCATATAATTTGGAAAGTCGTAGTATTTAGTATTGCGTGGTGTGTGAATTATGTCTACAACTATAGCCCCAAAAAGTAAAACTAAAACCATCAACTAAAAACTATAATTTCAGAGTCATTGCGAACATTGCGCCAGCAGTGTGTGGGAATCTCATGTATTGCACTTATATATGTCACAAGAACCGTCCCTGTGACACTTTTCTTACTTAACCACTGATACTTCTGCTCTTGCCCATTTACCATCATAATTAACCCATATTTTATAATTTCCAGCTTCTAATGGTGTAAAAGTTGTCTGAAGAGAACCTTTTTTTGGAGATAAATTCCAAACTACCATTCCCATTCCACAGGAATGGGTAGCGACCCATTTTACTAAAGAAGGATCCATAGCTATTAATCTATTTTCTGAATTATAACCTTTTAATTCAAATTTTTGTGATTGATTAACGGCCATATCCACCTTTCCAGGAATTACTCTAATATATTCTAATATTGTGTTTTCTTCATCATATTCTTCCCCAGGATTAACAGGTATAATACTATCACATCCAGAAATTAGAATTACTATTACTACTGCAATTATTATTAATGATAACTGATTTATTTTTTTCATGAAAGATTCTCCTTTCCTATCCTAATTTATACACCTTGCATAAGAGTAGAATACAATAAGAACAATCCCCACGACCTCATCTTGTCATGCGAGACTACCCTTACTAAAGTAAATAGACAGTGCATGGTAATCTCATATCTTTATGGATGTTAGCAGAACCATCTCTATGACAAATGATACTGTACTAATCTAGAAAAATGGATTGCCTGATGGTCTTTTTGGGGTCTACAATAGATTGCACAAAGATAACACCATCATCTTTAGTACTCCACTTGAATCCATTAATAGTCATAGAAAAATTCTTCTCTTCACCAGGAGCAAGTGAACTTATTACAATTTTTTCCTCTTCAAAAATATCAGTTACCGAATATCGAAATCCGCTTTTCCCCCTATCTTTAAAAACCATTCCATTTACCACCAGATTAGTTAAGGTGTTACTACTAATATTCTTTACTTTTCCGCTAATTACAGTTCCAGTACCTGTTACCTCCCTTGTTGCTTCCAGTTTAATAGTAGGAGTAGTTGCTAACTGGGCTTCTATTCTGCTTTTCATAGCTGAATAAGTTGCTCCTGAAGAACCAACTATGTTATTATTTAATCCATTAAATAATATCTGTGGAACTCCTCCAGTTAATCCATACCAATTATATCTCTGATATGTCTCTACAGTGTGGTAGTCACTCCAGGGGTCTATTTCAACTAATATCATTTCTTCTCTTGTATATTCATTGGCCAGTTGTTCAATTATTGGTTCTATTTGAGCACAATGAAAACAACCAACTGCAAAATAAGCCTCCACCAATACAGTTACTTTAGTAGGTTCAGGTTCACCTTCCCCTTCGCCTTCTCCCTCTCCTTCTCCGGGAATAAAACTATTACATCCGGTTATTACAAAAATAACTAGTAGTCCAATTAAGAAAAGAACAATTATTTTTTTCAAAGCTTCCTCCTTAACAAATTTTAACTTTTTTATTTTTCTTCCAATTTATCACAGTATCTAACTACAATCAATCATTCCATAAAAATAATTTGTCATTGCCAGCTCGTATCTTAATTGAGGTATGTGAGTGTGGTAATCTCATTCAGTTATTTCCACATAAAAGTAACAAATTATACTTTATTTTAATATTGTAGCTGTAATAAGTGCATTGTAAACTGATAACCTTTTCCCATTCTTTTTGCTCTCTAAAAATGTGTCAAGAGAACCGTCCCCATGACAGTCCCCAATCTGCTGGAGTAAGCTTCTTGCCTGCTCAGCCTCTGCACTGTCGGGAGCTAT
>CAZGKY010000046.1:5453-14993 GCA_964525625.1 uncultured Atribacterota bacterium
CAATCTGCTGGAGTAAGCTTCTTGCCTGCTCAGCCTCTGCACTGTCGGGAGCTATTTCAACTACTTTTTTTAGTTCCTTTAGCGCTTCCTCCTCTCTATTTTGATTTAATAGGGCCACTGATAATCCTAAATGGGGAAAAACTTCTTTCTCATCAATCTTTAAGGCATCCCGAAAAGTATATTCAGCCTCTTTATATTTTTTCTTTTGCAGATAAAGTTTTCCCAAATCAGAATAGAGAGGAACCATATCTATTTTCTTTGCCTGATACAAAATTGCCTGCTCTAATTTTGGAATTGCCTTATCAATTAACCCTTTTCTGATATAAAGATAAGCCAGTTTCTCTGGTAAATCTGGGTGATCAATATATAGGGCTGCTTTCTCAAAATATTCTATGGCCATGGTATTGAGTTCCCTCATTGCTAAAATTTGCCCTATATTAAAATAAGCCATTCCAAAATAAGGATTCCACTTTAAAGCTGCCTCATAATGCTTAATTGCTTTATTAAAATCCTCCTTCTGTATATTTTGGAAAGCATAGAACTCCTGTACTTCAGCCATAAAAGGTCTTATGATTAAAATTCCTATGACCAAAGTTAATACAATTATTAATAAATATAATAAATATCTAAATTTTACCAGAGGGGCTAGCATCTTGAAAATATCTTTTCGATATTTTTGCTCAGTAACCTCTTTTTTCTTTTTAATTAGTAAATTATCTTTATCTTGATTTATATCTTGTTCTTCCGCATAACTTTGCTGTGTTACAAAAACAATGGTAAGAGCTATTATTAACCAAAATAATGAAACACTGGCTGGTAAATGTAGAGGAAACCCGAAGAGTGCGTCTACCAGCACAGCTAACACTGCTCCCATCAATCCAATGATTAAAGCTGGTACCTCTTGTTTTTTCCTCTTTTCTCTTTTCAAATAAGCAAGGGAATATTGATAATATCTTATAATAATCCAGATAAATATCATTAAGCCCCCAATCCCCAGTTCAGCCCATAACTGTAAATATTCATTATGGGCATGAGTAGCAATTCCATAGGGATATAATGAACGGTTATCATCCTGGGCAAAAAATTGAGCCTGATATCTTAATGAGTTATAGGGATAGGCTCCCAGACCTGAACCACGTACAGGATTATCTCTAATCATAAGCCAGGTAAATTTCCAGGTGGCTATTCTTCTGGCTAAAGAGGTGTCCTCAGCTAATCGGCCTAGGGAAATCCTTGTTTTAATCTGATAAATAGTGGACCCCTTTTCGTTTAAGGGGTTGGGAATAAAAACTATTAATGTAATTCCTATCAAAAGTATTGATAAAAATAATACTGTTTTACGATACTTTCTGAAAAAATCTTTTCCTTCCCAGAATAATAAAATAGAAAACATAAAAATTAAGGCAAGAGCAAATCCAAGATAAGAACCTCGGGTAAAGGTAAAAAGTAGTGCACTGCCCATGGCAATAATTCCTAAAAATAGTAATACCTTCAATAGTTTATTACGAGCTGAAAAGAATAAAGGTACACTAATGGTAAGAGGAATAATTATATATTCAGCAAAATAATTTACATTACCAAATAGACCAAAAACCTTATTACGACCAACATTGGCTTTCCAGAAGGAAAAATCTATTCCCAGGTATTGAAATATTCCATATATACCCAATAAAAAACCTGCTATTAAAACTGCTCCAATAATACTATAAAGCTGTTTTGGACCTTCAATATTGTTAACTGTGATAAAAAAAAGGATCGGACCAGCTAAAAATAACGGTATTTTAAGTAAACTTTGCGATGGATTAACTGACCAGAATAGTGAAAGCAAACAAATTAAGATATAACATAAAAGTGGCATATTTAAAGGTGTGGAGATAATTTTAAATATACCCTCCTCAGTTAACCTCAGTGCCCAAATTGCTAGAGATATTAAAACTAAAAGTTGATAAGCCAATTCTTTGGGGGGATTAAAAATCCTGATTAAATAGGGGTAAAAAACAATTGGTGTTAATATAACCAAAGCAATAATTGATAATCCAATTAAGTTAGCATAATTTAACAAATTATTATTAATTATATTTTGTATTTTATTTTTTTCTTGATCCATTATTCATCAATCTCTTTTTGAATTATCATCTGAAATTAAATTACTGGTGAACACCTGAAAACCTTCTCTGATTACTTGTTCGGTTAAAGCAAAATAGCAAAAGGGACTAACACGTTAAGTCCCTTTTGCTATTGCTTTTTGAAAGTGATTTCAAACTGCTATTTTAAGCTGTCATTATACTATATTATTCTACTTCCCAGTCACAAATTCCAGTTATGCTTACCGGAATCCTTTCAGTTCTCTTTTTGACAGAATCCCAATCTACCTCTGCACCATTGAAACTCACCACTTCATCAGTGTCTAAACAGACTGTCCAGGTTTGTGTCTCAATAGCGTTACCTACCAGGTCAGCCATTTCAAAGGTGATGGTGTAGCAAACATTCTCTTCTTCATCATCGGAGTAGAGCAGGCAGGTACAGCCGCTTTCACCCTCTACCGGGCAGCCGGTTCCACTAATAACCTCACAGGGATCTGCACAGATATTACCAGGAATAATGGTTATAGTCCAAGGGCCTACTCCAGTGCAAGCATCATCACAGCAGTCTTCCACTTCACAGGTGGTCTCAAGGAGGCTGCTCCACTCCATACGGACAGCAGCACTTTCACCACAGGGGTCACAGGGATCGCCGCAATCAACAAATCTGACGCTCAGGTCAACCTCAGGAGCTGCTGAGTCTACGATTACCGGGAAGGCATAGTAGCACCAGTCACATTCCCCTACCTCTACCTCAATAATCTGGGCACAGCAGTCGGAGCAGCCGGGGTAGCAGGGGTTTCCATCTAGATAATCATCACAGCAACCAAAGAATCCCGAACCAGTCCAGACCTTGCGTTCAGCATCAGGGAAGAGAATAACATATTGGCCACCATTCATTTTTTCTTTGCTGTAGTCACCGGTACAAGAATACAAATATACACTGGCATAACCGGCAACTGGGGCTGAGAAAGTGACAGTGATGTCATGGACACCACCTTTGACATAGGTCACACCATTTATTTCAATGGCTCCGTCAACCTCTACGGTAACATATTCTCCTTCTCCTTCTCCTTCACCTTCGCCTTCTCCTTCACCTTCAGAGGGGATGAGAGAACAACCAGCAAAGATAAAGGCTGCTAAAGTGGCAATAAGTAAGAGTACTAACAATTTCTTCATTAAGAATTCTCCTTTCCTGTTTCTTAAATTATTCTATTTTTTCCATGGATTTATATTGAGAAATTAATTAATTTCTCTATTTCTTTCTCTGGCATCTTGAGCTCTTTAACTGTAATTGGAAGTTAATAATATATTTTACAGATAAATATACCGTATGTCGACCTCATACGGGCTAAGAAACCAGCCTTTATAGACAATCATTATAGTTTATAATACATAATTCAGTAAAAGTCAAGCGATCGCTTCGCTCTAGTCGTTAGTATCTAGTATACAGTATATAGTCAAATATCTTTGGGGTAGAAGTGGATGAGATTGCTTCGTCGCTACGCTCCTCGCAATGACAAAAAAGGAAAGTGCCTCGCAATGACAAATTAGTCGTTAGTCATTAGTATTTAGTCGTTAGTCGATAGTCATTGGTATTTGGTATGGCATCTTGTGTATTGTATGTATTGCGTAATTAATTTAGGTATATCAGTATAGCGTATACCCGTATAACATTGTTAGTTTTTAGTCGTTGGTATTTAATAATTCGTGGCGCACGAATTAAGTCTACCTATAGTTTAAAAAAGTTCAACTAAAAACCATAAACCAAAAACAATAAACTTCATAGTCATTGCGAAACTGGCTTTAGCCAGTCGTGGCAATCTCATACTGTTATTACTATGAACTCTATTTTATTGTCAATGTTCAGTATTAATTAAGTGGTGAAGAACCACTCTCACTGTCTGTTTTATTATCCCCATCTGAAGAAATGGGGGAAGTACCTGTTTCACCGGAAGGAATGGTAGAACCAGAGCCACTTATTGGACTTCCTGATGATGATGGTAAACCAGGGATAGAGGAACTATCAGTACCCTGCACACTAACATTCCGCTGTATCGAGCTAGTGGATACCTGCACTGCTATTGCTGATATGATAAGCTCCTGAATATTTATACAAATATTCTCCAAACTGCTTTCGCTACTTAGGGCTTGATTAAATATTGCCTCTATCTTATCACTGTCTATTCCCAGTTCGGTCGCTTTCAAGCCCAGATTAGCCAATTCTTTAGTAACCTCTTCTACCTCTGACCATTCTTTTCCCTGTTCACTGCTTATTTGTAAGATCTGCGCCAGAACACTGGGGGGAATACCATTGGTTAGTGAATCAGCTAATATATCAATCATCTCTTCCGGTTGACCATTCTCAATTTGAATTTCAGCAAGCAATTCTTGAGCAATCTTCATATTTTCTGATTTCTGGTTAAGTACATTAATAATCAATCGCCCTTCCACTTTTTTAGCCAGTCCTTCTTTTATCTTATTAAGAAGAGGTTTTTCGGAAATACCTTCATTCTTTGCTGTAATAACCGTATCCAGAAATTTTTTAATATTATAGGGGTCTACTTCATTTTGTACACTGCTCTTAATAATGGAAAGCGTGTCTTCAGCAGAAATACCTTCCTTGAGAGCTTCCTGAACAGTATTGAGAATCATCCTTTTCTGGAAGTCGCTGTAAGGTGAGCTGGTCAGGTACTGTTCTAATTGGCTGATATTGTTATTATTATCTTCAGATGGAATTGCGAAAATAGGTAAGGAGGTACAAAACAGGAAAATTATAGCAATAACAATAAGAGACCAGAGTAATGGAAATAAGACTTTACTCTTTGTGCACTCTCTTTTTATTTTCTTTTCCCTTTCCCTTCTACCTGTTATCTTTCCCATTTTCTAACCTACTTTTTTATCATTAAAGTTAATGGTTTATAGTTTATGTTTTATAGTTTTATAGTTTTTAGTTTTTAGTTTTAAGGATTAAGGATTATAGTATTTGATATATAATTACAATTATAGATTATTACGATATATGATATACTTTATAATTATAATAAATACTTAAACTATTTAGTACTAATTTCAAGAACCGCATTCTTATTGCCAAAACCGTCACTAACATAACGGTAGGCATTCGGATCTGGTACCCACTTCTGTCCATCAATAATAAACATATACTCATAACGTCCTGGTTCCAACTTCAGAGTAACTGTCCAGATTCCATCATTATTATCATCAGTCAGAAGATGCCGGTTAGGATCCCAGTCATTAAAATCACCTACCAGAGCTATACTATGCACCTGACTGGCATCAGCCCGCATAGAAAAGGTAATCTCAGCCATATTATTGGGGTAATACTGTTCAACAGGAGAAAAGAACATATTATAACCAAGAAAAGCAGCAACCAGTATCATTCCTAATACGGCTACCCAGCGTAGTGATATACGGGGTATAGTAAGAATTTGATGTGCTCTACCCCACCAACTCTGTACTATAACGGAATCTTTCTGAGTAATTTTGCACATAACCCTATCCGTAAAATCAGGTGATAATTGTTCTTCTGGTAAAGATAAAGATAGGGAGTCTAATTCCTGAAAGAGTTCTTGCCAGGATTGTAATTCTTTTTGACAGTCAGAACAGGAATGAAGATGTTCTTCTATCTCAGCTCGCTCCGCTGCAGAAAGCTTTCCCTCCAGATAATCCTCTATATATTCTTGAATATTCTGACATTGACTGTTTTTCATTCTAAAATTGTTCCTTATTTTTTTATCTTTCTAATTAATAATACGTAAAAGGATGAAAAATGTTACATAACTGAGGGAGGAATTTTATTTTTTTCTAATAAATTTTTATCTTTTTTGTAATAAATTTTTTAATTGCACTCTGGCTCGATGCAGACGGACTTTCACTGAATTTAAGGGAATATTGAGTACTCTGGCAATCTCATGATAAGAAAGGTTTTGTAAATGGCGCAGGATAATAATCTCTCGCTGGTCAAAAGGTAAGGCATTGATGGCTGATTGCAATTCATTTTTATATTCCTGGTGAACCTGCCATTGTTCGGGATTGGAGGTCAGTTCATTGTGATTAGGTAAGAGGGTCTGTGCTTGCTCCTCATTGCCTTCTTTTTGAGACAAAAAAGGTATGGCTAAATCCTTCTTTCTCATCTTATCTCGTATAATATTCAGGGTAATTTTGTACAACCAGCTGGAGAAAGAATAAGTAGGGTTATACTGGTGCAGGGAACGATAAGCTCTTAAGAAAGCCTCCTGGGCAATATCTTCACTGTCGTGGTAGTTTCCGGTCATGCGCAGTGCTAACTGATAAACCAGACTTTTATATTTTTCAACCAGAAAGGAAAAGGCTTCGGTATTGCCTGATTGACATAATTCAATCTTTTCTAAATCATTACTTGAGTCAAACATCTTTTTTGCTTTCATTTTGGATTTGAGTATTATTCTTATTGGTTATTGGTGATAATGGTCATTACTATTACTATGTTTCAGGATTTTCTTCTGGGTTTTCTTCCGGGGGAAGGTAATTTTCCTTGATAAAATCGATACGCTCTTGAGCTTGTATGGCTATTGATTTACCATCATCCCAGGTGCTATTCGGGTATTGGTCCACAATTATCTGATAGGCAGTAATTGCTTCTTCCCATCTTTCTTGCTGCTCATAACAATATCCGATATAGAAATAAGCAGCCGGAGCAATCAGTCTATTTTCACCAGGCCAGGTGGACAAGGGATAATTATCAATGGTAGCTTGAAAGGAAATCAGAGCCTGATTATAATTCTGTAAATTGTTACAATATATTTCCCCAATAAAGTATTGAGCGGGAGGGGTATAAATACTCTGGGGATACAGGAAGATCAATTGTTGAAAATCCAGGATTGCCTGGTTATAATCTCCCAGTCTTCTATTACACCAGGCAATTCGGTACTGAGCTAGGGGAAGCAAATCGCTGAGTGGATAGTTATCAATAACAGCCTGGTACTGAATTTTGGCATGATAATAATCACCAGTGAGATAATAACAATTACCTATTCCCAGGCGGGCATCATCAGCCCAGGGACTGTTGGGATAATAAAAAAGAAGAAGTGAGTATTCATCTCTAGCTGTGATATAAAGTCTATTAATCTCATAGATATAGCCTATATAATACTGGGCATCATCAGCCCAGGGACTATCGGGATAGGTATCGCGTAATTCTATAAAAGTATCCATGGCTTGCTGGTAATCTTTCTGTTCTAGGTATTCCATAGCCGTATCGTAAAGAATGGTGTCTTCTGTTGGCTGAAGAATAATGGGTTCACCAAAATAAACCTGATTAACTATATTCGGTTCAATAATTATATTTAGCAATTTTTTGGTGATATATCCCTCTTTGATAATGGTTATGGTCCTTTTACCAGCTGGAATTTCACTGATCAGGAAATAGCCATCCTGGTCCGTATAGGCAGTATGGGTGCAGTTACTGATACTTATTAGTGCATCCGGAAGTGGTGCAGAGCTATTGGCTATTTGACAATGTACCACTCCTTCTAAAGCACCAGTCTGGGGGTCCAAGATATTACAGCCATTTAAGAAGGTGGTAACAACAAATAATAACAACAAAAATAAAAACGTCTTATTCCTTATTGACTTAGGTGAATTATTCTTAAAGTGCTTTACTGGCAGATTTTTTTTATTAGTGAAAGATAACACTAAACTTCTCCTTTTATCATTTTTTAATTAAATCGCTTTTGTTCAATATTTATATTTTTTATTATTACTATACTATATTATATATTATGATATGATTTTACCTAAATAATTAATAAAAGATAATTAATAAAAGTAAGAAAATATTTTTATTTTAATAATATATTCATTTAGAAAAAATATATCAATAATTTATAATTTATCTTTTTTGAATTAGCCATTTATTTATATATTCTATAAATTCATAAAACTGATCTATATGTTTCAGATTATTATAGACCTCATCCCAATCAATATCTAAATACGCATGAATTAAAATATTCCTAAAACCAGCAATAGAGGCAAATTTTTGAGCAAAACTGTAAGGTAAAATATTCTCTTTACCTAATATTATGATAGAACCATAATAATCTTTTGGTTTTTCTAATTCAGCTAAGGAAATTATTCTATTGGCTATATCAATATATGTTCTTGGTATTCTTCAGCAAATATTTTTTTCAATTGATTCATTTTTTTATTCATTTAACTCTTTCTTGGCCAAAACCGCAATCTCTGTACCAGGAAATTCTTCCAGAATGAGACGATAATAATATTCAGCTCTTTCTCTTTCACCTATTTTATCATAGGATAGTCCCAAATGATAGTAAACAAAATCACTTTTTATACCTGGTTTGAGGTATTTCAGGAAGGCCTCAATGGCACTTTGATAATCCTCCTGCTGGAAATTAATCCATCCTATGTGGTAATACACATGAGTAAGATAGGGCTTTTCTGTTAGTAATTTCTGATAAATATCAATTGCCTCCTGATATTCATTAACACCAGGTATTAAACTACGAATCTGATAAATATAAGCCAGTTGCAAGTAATCATTGGTATGGTCTCTTTCGTGATTTTGATTGATAAGTTTTAAGTATTTTTCGATAGCTGTATCGGAAACCTGATAAGCCTGGCGATAGTACCTGGTTGCCCTGAGAATATTCCTCTTTTGAGCTGCTTGCTGACCCTGCTGAAAATAGGATTGACCGATATAATAATAAATTTCTGGATTTTCGGTATCCTGCTGGAGACACTCCTCCAGATGCTTTATTGCCTCTGAGTATTTCTGTTCCCAGAAGAGTTCCTTCCCCTGCTCCAGGCAGGTCAGGTTTTTATCAACTTGAAAAGTTGTGGTAACTCTCTGTCTTTGCTCTTCATCTTTTTGCTCACTATCCTGGACCTGGGCTTGAACAGCTTGAGAATCATTTACAGGATTACTTCCTGTATATAATAAAAACATAGCAAAAATTATTAAAAAAAATAAGATGGCACATATTTTTTGGGAAAATATTTTTTTAAATCTTCTTTTTTCCTTTAAAAATATTTTTATTTTTCCTCTTTTTTTATGGCAATAAATTATCATATTTTTACTCCCTCTGAAGTGCTAATCTTTAAATAAATTTATTAAATTAATAGACTTACCAAGTTAAGTAGAAATGGCAATAAAAGTGATAATTTGCTCTGTTGGTTATTAGTATAGCATATAAGTAAATATGGGAAAGGGAAATGTTGGAAATGAAAATGGGGTCTTGAATTATCACTCTCTTTATGTTTTGTTATGTTTATTGTTTATTATATGTTCTATCAATATAAATTATTGATTTAAGGTTTCTGGTTTCTGGTTTTTGGTTTTTAGTTTTTGGTTTAATTTTTCTTGGGTAGAAGTGGATGAGATTGCTTCAGCGCTACGCGCTTCGCAATGACAAATTGGTCGTTGGTCGTTAGT
>CAZGKY010000047.1:0-14774 GCA_964525625.1 uncultured Atribacterota bacterium
TACAAATATTAAAATTATGAAAAGAGTTCAGCTTCATAAGAATTTTATTTTATACCAAGCTGTTTACAGACCTCCGCAAATTTCATCATAGAATTATATACTCTTTCATAATTAGGATCTTTGGCGGACTCCTCCTGGTAATATTCATAAGCTTTTTCATACATTAAGTTTTCAATATCTTCAGGTATATTTTGTACAATAGTACCATATTCCTTAAACTTTTCTATCGCTTCTACATCCATAAGTAATTCTTCAATAAAGAATTGACGGGAAACCTGATGAGCAGCCATCTCTACAATCCTTTTTAAATCATCTGGAAGTTCATCCCACTTCTTTTTATTTACAAATAGAGATTGAGCATCACTCGGGGAACGAGAGGGAGATAGGTACATATACTTTGCTACTTCCTGGAAACCCATACCCCAGTTTAAAGAGGGAGTAATATATTCAAAAGCATCAATTACTCCTCTTTTCATGGCCTCATAAATCTCTCCACCAGGCAGAAAAACAGGAGCAGCCCCCATCTTCTCAAAAATTGAGTTAAGAGCTGTGGTTCCCATTCTTATCTTTAATCCTTTGATATCAGAAACAGAATTTAAGGGTTTATTACTATGTGCCCAAACTTCAGCTGGATGAATAGTCAACTGTTCTATAAATTCCACTCCAATAGGTCTATATAATTCTTTAGCTAAAGCAACTCCCTCAGAATCGAGCCACATCATAAATTGATTGCCAGTTAAACCTCCCACGCAACTAGTATAAAAGACTCCTGCGGGTACATATCCAATAGCCCAACCGGCAGATACATGAGCAGCTTCAACCGAACCAGCAAGAACTCCGTCAAACTCTTTACCTGCTGGAATTATAGCACCAGCAGTAAATGCTTTCACCTGCAAACGTCCCCCGCTAGCTTCAGTCACTAGCTTAGCGAATCTATCTGCACCTTGAAAGCCAAAATCTCCAGCAGCACACATAGATTGTAATCTCCAACTAATTACCTTTTGCTGACCAAATACAGTAATATTTAAAAAGCAAATAAATAACATAACCAGAATTAACCATACACATTTCTTCATTTTATTTTCATTCCTCCTTCTTACTTCTAAAAAATATATTCATTCTTTATTACTATATTGATTTGTAATTTCACCTCCTGATTTTTTTATTAAATTTCGTAATTAATTCTTTTGATATTTCTCCCTCACCTCTTTTTTATTTAAAATTTGGTAAGTAGAAATTAATCTTTGAAATATTATCTTATTTATTAACATTTAATCTATTGTTCTTAATTATTTTATTTTATCTATCTTTATTATGATAAAATGTCTTCCCTTTCTCTATTAAAAATTGGGCAATTGTTTTAGCCAGAATTTCTTTTTTTCTGGACTTAGGATATTCTATGTTAAGAGGTGGATTCTCCGGCTTTAAGAGATAATCAATTCCATAATCTTTCACTATCAATCCCGATTCATCTATTAATGCACTAACTGAAACTACTGGAATATGATATTTTTTTGCCACTTTAGCAACTCCGATAGGCGTCTTACCATAAATAGTGGATCTGTTAATTTCTCCCTCGCCAGTAATTACCAAATCAGCGTCCCTGATTTTCTGTTCCAATTGAACAGCATCAATAACAATATCAATTCCAGGGTGTAATTCTGCATCCAAAAAAGCTATTAAGCCAGCGCCTAATCCCCCTGCTGCACCAGCACCTGGAATATCCTTTATATCTTTCCCTAAATCTCGTTTAATAACATCAGCAAAATGAGAGAGAGCATCATCGAGTATCTTAATCATCTCACTTGTCGCCCCTTTTTGGGGTCCATAAATACTTGATGCACCGGTCGGTCCGCACAAAGGATTTTGAACATCTGAAGCTACCAAAAATTTAGTTTCTTTAATTCTCTGATCTATTTCGGAAAGGTCAATCCATTTTAAATGAGATAGTTCTGCTCCCCCAAATCCTATTTCCTGATTATTACTATCCAGTAAATGTACTCCTAAAGCCTGCACCATTCCTGCTCCTCCGTCATTGGTAGCACTTCCACCGATGCCAATAATCATCATGCGACATCCATAATCAAGTGCTGCTTTAATTAATTGGCCTGTACCATAGGTTGTAGTAATTAGTGGATTTTTTTTCTCTGGGGGGACTAAAGGAAGACCAGAGGCAGAAGCCATTTCAATAACAGCAGTTACTTCATCTCCTAGTATCCCAAAGGATGCTAAAACAGGGGTACCAAGTGGCCCTATTACTTCTTGCTGATATACCTTCCCCTGAGTGGCATTTACTAAACATTCAACAGTGCCCTCTCCACCATCAGCCATGGGAACTTTCTCCACTAGAGCATTCGGACAAACCTGCTTTACACCTTGCGCTATCGCTTCTGAAACTTCCATAGCACTCAAACTGCCTTTAAAAGAATCTGGAGCAATAACAATCTTCATTTGCTTTTCTGCTTTCTTTTTTATAGGGAATTATTATCTGCTAAAAATATATTTCTTTTTAAATTATATTTATTAATAACATTATAAATAAAACAATACACTTTTACATTGGATAATATTACAATAAATCAGCTTTTTTTATCATTATTTTTGTAATTAAATACAAATTTTTAGAAGAAGAAGTAGACTATTATGCCCTTTGAAAATGTTTCATCTTCAAGGCAATGTATAATTGAAGTGCTTCGTTAAATTTGCGTGGATCTAAACCGGTAGTCTCTTTAATTTTTTCCAGACGGTAAAGAAGTGTATTGCGATGAATAAAAATACTTCGGGCAGTGTCAGTAACATTTAAGTTATTTTCGAAAAAAGTCTGAAGAGTTTCCCAAAAAACAGGGTTTAGTTCTTTTCTACTTTCGTCTCTATTTTCATTAAAAATATATTCTATATATTTTTCTCTTGTTTCAGGATTAACATCTGCACATAAACAGTAAATTCCTAAATTAGCAATATGATAAATGCCAACTTTATTATTAACTTTATCACCTATTTCAATAGCCCGACACGCTTCCTGGTAAGAATGACTAACACCCTTAATACCGGGATAATATTCTCCGATTCCTAGGGAAGCAACAAATTTTCTCTGGATTAAAATAGCCTCTTTTATTTGCTTACTAATTTTTATCAATTTACCTCTAATAATTTCAGGTTTTTCTTTAAGATCAATAGTTTTAAGTATGACAAAACGATCTCCACCTACGTATGATACTATATCCTGTGGTTGCTGCCGAAAAAGGTCTCTAATTGTCCTCAAAATATCATTCTTTAATCTCTGTAAATAAATTTCCCCTTCCTTTAATCCACTGAAATCTCTCATACTTTTACGGGCTGTTTTTTCAAAAGAAAAGATATTTACGGAAAGGGCAACCCTGGGGATAGTAACATCATAACCCACAATATGACCTCTGGCTATGAATAAATCCTCATCATTACCTACTCTACCAGAAATTAGGTCATGAATGAAATACTCTTTAGCCTGTCTTTCCAGGTCAATCTCCTTCAATAAAAATTGTTGTTGCAACATCATCTCTACAGTCATTTTAATAATCTCACCGAAAGGACTTACTTCTTCAGGATCACCAGTAATTCCTACCACTCCAATAATCTCATTATTAACCTCTATGGGTAAATTTACCCCTGGCCTAACACCAATTAAATGATTTTCATTTTCCGGATAAATAAACATTTTTTGCTTATTCTTAATTACCAGAGCTGCACCTTCATGAAAATTATTAAGGCGGCTCTTGTCTCCTGTTCCAATAATAAACCCTTTCTCATCCATAATATTAATATTCTTCCCAATAATATTAATCGTTCTATCCACAATCTGCTGGGCCAATTCATGGGTAATTTTCACCAAAAAGCCTCCTAACCAATTATCTTAAAGCCTCCTGTAATTATTTTTTATCAATTCTAATCTCTTATAAGTACCTTCTTATTAATTATCTCAATTTTATTCTGAGCGAATAATTGTATTGCTTTAGGTAAAAGTTGATGTTCATATCTCAGTATTCTTTTAGTCAGAGATTCTTCAGTATCAGATGGTTTTACTATTACCGACTTTTGTAAAATAATCGGTCCACTATCTACCCCTTCATCTACAAAATGTACGGTACAACCACTTATTTTCACTCCATATTCCAGGGCTTGTCTCTGAGCATGAAGTCCAGGGAAAGAAGGCAATAAAGAAGGATGAATATTGATAATACGATAGTGAAATTGTCTAATAAAAAAGGGGCTTAATATACGCATATATCCTGCCAATACCACAAGGTCAACATTATAATACTTAAGATGCTTTATAATTTCCTGTTCGTATTCTTCTTTGTTAGTATACTGTTTATAGTATACAACCTGGGTTTTGATATTATTCTTTTTAGCCCTCTGTAAAGCATAAGCCTTGGGATTATCACTGATTACAATCTTAATCTCTCCATCTATCTTCCCTTTATGGATGGCATTAATAATAGCCTGTAAATTAGTACCTCTTCCAGAAACTAAAACCCCAATATGAATCATACCATCTTCCTTGTTCCTCAATACCAATATTTATTTACATCTCATATTTTACTAATCCTTCTAAGATAATTGTTTAGAGCATCATCCTTTAATACTTAAGAAGCCAATCCATAGTTAGTGATCTTTAATAATTATGAACAATATTTTCTTATCTAGATAAGGAAATATAAGATCAATTTCCTTATATAGGATAAATTTTGCAATACTATTAATATTCTCTCTTTCAATCCAGATAGATAGTCCCATTCTGTTCAGTCTTTAATATTACTTCACCTATATGATAAGCTGTCTCTTGAAGTTGGTGCAATCTTGTTAATACAGCTGTTAAATCTTCTGCTCTTACAATTATAACTAAACCGATACCCATATTAAAAGTATGGAACATTTCCCAGGTAGCAATATTGCCTTTTTCTTGGATTAATTTAAAAATAGGTAAAATAGGCCATTTATGCTTTTCTATTCTTACCGCAACTTTCTCTGGCAGGATACGAGGAATGTTATCAAAGAAACCCCCTCCGGTAATATGAGCAATGCCTTTTATGGAAAATTCTCTTAGCAGGGTCAAAATAGTGGAAACATAGATTCTGGTAGGTACAAGCAATTCTTCACCCAAAGTCGAATTCAACATGGGTAATTTTTTAGTTAAACATGATTCCCCTTCTGCTAATAATATCTTTCTGACCAGGGAATATCCATTGCTATGTAGTCCAGAAGAGGCTATACCAATAACTACATCTCCTGGAATAATATTATCTCCAGTAATAATCTTTTGTCGTTCTACAATCCCTACGGCAAAACCAGCTAAATCATATTCTCCTTCTCGGTACAATCCCGGCATTTCAGCAGTTTCCCCACCCAATAAGGCACAACCAGCTATGGTACAACCTTGAACAATTCCTTTGATAATAGCAATGGTTTTTTCTTCTTCTAATTTTCCAGTAGCTAAATAGTCTAAAAAGAATAGAGGTTTAGCACCACAAGTAAGAATATCATTAACACACATTGCTACTAAATCAATACCAACAGTATCATGTTTTCTCATGAGATTGGCAATCATTAATTTAGTACCAACACCATCAGTACCAGAAACAAGAATTGGATCAGAAATTTTTTCCTGAGCTAAAGAAAATAAACCAGCAAAATGACCGATTTCACTTATAACTCCTGGTATTTTTGTGGAATGAATGATGGGTTTGATTTCATTAATTATTTTATTAGCTAATTCAATATCAACCCCTGCCTGTTTATAATTTTCGCTCATTTTAATCCATAGCCCTTTCATTTTGTTTTATGTTGCAAGACATGCTTGATAAGTTCAAGTAAAAAGTGAAAGTATCAAATTCCGATTTTAAATAAACATCGCTATTAGCAATTAGGTTTCTATACCAAAAACATTTATCAGATCTTATATTGTATTATTATTTCCACTTACTACTACTAATAACTTATCACCAATTACTCATTACTCATTAATTATACTATATCAGATATAGGCCACTAAAACAGGCAGTACAAAAATCAGAAGGTTTATTCTTTTCGAAGACCCCAGTCAATCCCTCCAGACTGATATACCCTAAAGAATCTGCTTCAATCCATTGTCTAATTTTCTCTATAGAAAAACGATTAGCCCACAACTCTTCCTTACTTGGTGTATCAATGCCATAATGACAGGGAAAATTCACAGGAGGAGAACTGATTCTCACGTGGACCTCCTTTGCACCAGACTTCTTCAACATTTTCACTAATTTACGACTGGTAGTTCCTCGTACAATCGAATCATCAACCATAACCACTCTCTTCCCGGCAACAATACTTGCTATAGGGGATAGTTTTATTTTCACTGAATACTCTCTCAGTGCTGGAGTGGGTTGAATAAAAGTTCTACCGATATAAGGATTTTTCAATAAACCTTCCTGGTAGGGAATACCTGCTTGCAGGGCATATCCTAATGCCGCAAATCGTCCTGAATCTGGCACAGGAATAACTATATCGGCATGCACTGGCTGTTCAATAGCTAATCTTTGACCAATTCTCTCTCTTATCGCGGCAACATTCTCTCCAAAGACATTACTGTCAGGACGTGCAAAATAAACATGTTCAAATATGCACAAATTCTTTTTGGTACAAGGAATTACTTGCTTTGTTCTACAATCATTCTTTTCAATAATTATCATCTCTCCAGGTTGAATTTCTCTTAAATATTTAGCCCCAATTATAGAGAAGGCACTATCTTCTGAGGCTATTACATAACCATCTTTAATACTTCCTAACACCAGGGGATGAAAGCCATAAGCATCTCTTAAACCAATTAATCTATTTTCTGTGAGCAGAACCAGACAAAAGGCTCCCTTTAACTGGGGTACTATTTTAATCAATGCTTTTTCAATATCTTTTTCTCCTGCTGCTTCCACTAATTTACAAATTAATTGGCTATCCGTTGGAAAATTATAGGGATATTTGCCAGGTAATTTTAAGTTTACTCTTAATTCATCCTGATTAATCAAATGACCATTATGAGCTAAAGCAAAAGAACCGCCAGCAAATTGTTGTAAGATTGGTTGACTGTTTTCCCAGCTATTGGCACCACTAGTGGAATACCGAACATGACCTATAGCTGCAATTCCCTGTAAAGTATTTAATATACCATTCTTAAACACTTCAGATACCAATCCTAAATCTCGATAAATCAAGATATTTTTCCCACTACTAACCGCAATACCAGCGCTTTCCTGACCTCTATGTTGAAGAGCAAAAAGGCCTAAATAGCTCAATTGAGCTATTTTGCCCTTTAGATTTTTTTGATAAATACCAAAGATACCACATTCTTCGCGCATTATTCAATATTCCTCTCCCATGCTCTTATGATTATATCAAGCTCAATATCCACCAAATTGCCAAATTTCAGGCGGTCTCCCCCTACTTCTCCCAATATTTCAATAGGTGTTTGATATTTAAGAGCAATACTTTTTAATAGAGATAATTTCTCTTGGGCAAGGGAAACAACAATACAAGATTGGGATTCACCAAAAAGTAGAGCATCATTTCTGGTTTTGGCTTTTTTTTCAACTTTTATTCCTTTTTTACCGGCAATACAGCATTCTGCCAATGCTATTATTAATCCTCCCTCAGAACAATCATGAGCAGAAGACAATATTCCCTGGATGATACTTTCCCGACAGGTCTTCTGAACTGATTTTTCCAGATTTAAATCAATTATAGGAGGTAATCCTTGTTCAATATTAAAAAAGACTCTTAAATATTCACTTCCTCCTAACTCTTCTTTATTTTCTCCTATCAGGACAATTATATCACCATCGTTCTTAAAAGATAAAGTACAAACTTTGGTATAATCTTCTATAATTCCGGCCATGCCAATAATAGGTGTAGGATAAATAGCTTCTTTATTACTTTCATTGTTTAGACTGACATTACCGCTAATAACTGGGATTCCCAAAACTTGAGCTGCTTTACTTATTCCCTTAACTGATTCTTCTAACTGCCAGAATATCTCTTTCTTCTCTGGATTTCCAAAATTAAGATTATCAGTTATAGCTAAAGGAAGTGCACCTTTACAAGATAGATTACGTGCTGCTTCTGCAACTGCAATTTCTCCACCAACATAGGGATCTAAATAACAATATCTACCATTACCATCAACAGTAAAAGCAAGAGCCTTTTTACTTTTCCCAATTTTAATAATCCCGGCATCATCCCCAGGAAAAAGAATTACTTCAGTTCCTGTAGCGTTTATCTTCTGAAAATTATGATAAATACCTCTTTTGCTACATATGTTAACTGAGGATAAAAATTCTAATAATAACTGGTTATAATCTTGGGGTGGTTTTATTTTTTCTAAATCTAACTTCTGTCTCTCTTTAAGTGTAGTAGGGGCTTTACCCCTATAATGGCGAATAGGAACTCCCTGAGCTAGTGATTTGGCTGGTACTTCTGCTATAATCTTATCTTTCTCCTTCAGGCGCAAAAACCCATCTGAAATTACTTGTCCAATAACAGTATATTCTATGCCCCATTTTTCGAAAATTCTGCCAATCTCTACCTGCTTATCTTTTCTGGCAATCAATAACATTCTTTCTTGAGTTTCTGACAGCATCATCTCCCGGGGAGAAATATTCTCTTCTTTTTTAGGCACCAAAGACAGGTCTAACTCTATGCCACAATTTCCCTTACTGGCCATTTCACAGGTAGAGCTTACTAATCCAGCTGCCCCTAAATCTTGCATTCCCAATACCAAACCATTCTCTACCATCTCCAGACAGGCTTCAATTAGCCTTTTTTCCAAATGGGGATTACCTTGGGGAATAGGGGGATGTTCAATCTGTTGGTCAGTCTCGGATAGCTCTCGTGAAGCAAAACTAGCACTACCAACTCCATCCCTTCCCGTCTTCTCTCCAGCCAAAATTACTATACTATTAATTTCACCAGCTACCGCAAGTACAATATGTTCTTTCTTTACCAGGCCGACACACATAGCGTTGACCAGAGGATTTTCTTGATAACTATCTCCAAAATAGGTTTCACCACTAATTACCGGTACGGAAATATTATTACTATAAAAAGCCAGTCCTTCTGCAATTTCTTTAACTAAATATTGTACCTGAGGGTCTTCCCAAGGACCAAATCGTAAAGAACCTAAAATAGCCACCGGCCTAGCTCCCATAGCCAGAATATCTCTGACCACTCCTCCTATACCGGTAGCTGCTCCATGAAAGGGCTCTACTGCAGAAGGATGATTATGGCTTTCAATCTTCATAACCATAGCCATTCCTTCTCCTATATCAACAACTCCAGCATTTTCTCCTGGTCCAAATAAAACCCATTCAGCTTGAGTGGGAAAATACCTTAATATCGGTTTGGAGCTTTTATAGCTACAATGTTCAGACCACATTGCCGAATAAAGTCCTAATTCAACATCATTTGGCTTTCTCTGTAAGGTCTTTACTATTTCCTGATATTCTTTTTCAGTAAGGTCGTTTTCTGCTAAAATTCTCTTTAAACTTAATCTCTGACTATGAATATTTCTCTTACTCATAATAACTTTTCCTTTCTAATACAGGAATAGATGTCTTTCTTTCTTAACATGATTATTTTTTACATCGCCATGATTGCACTAATTCGTCTAATGACAAATTTACCCAGTGGTTAATTTTTAAATACTTACCCTTAACCATCCCAATTCTTTGAAAGGGGATATTCTCATTCTGGGTCATCTCGACAAAAAGATCAATATTAGAAGGAGCAATACTAACAATTATCCGGGACTGTGTTTCACCAAATAAACAACAATCAGACCGAATATGACAATCCAGTTCTACTTCAGCTCCCAAACCACTTTTCAAGCATGATTCAGCTAAAGCAACAGCAATTCCTCCCAAAGAACAATCATGGGCTGAAGCAATAACCCCTTTTTTTATAACCTTGCGACAGAATGTCTGTATTCTTTTCTCTTTTTTAAAATCCAGAGCTGGGGGTTTACCGCAGATAAGTTTATGTACAATTTCCAGATATTCACTTCCTCCTAATTCCTCTAAATTTTCACCTATAAGAAAGATTAGATCACCTTCCTTTTTAAAATCCAGAGTACAGATGTGTCGATAATCATTAATTACCCCAACCATACCAATAACTGGCGTAGGATAAATCGGTTTACCTTCATTTTCATTATACAAACTGACATTACCGCTAATTATTGGGATTCTAAAAAAACGACAGGCTACAGATAAGCCTCTTATCACTTGTGTTAATTGCCAGTAACTGGTGCTATTTTCTGGGGCTCCAAAGTTAAGACAATCAGTAATAGCTCTTGGTAAAGCTCCTTTACAGGATAAATTTCGGGCTGCTTCAGCAACGGCAATTTGTACTCCCTGTAAAGGATCAAGAAAACAATATCTACCATTGCCCTCAGTAGTCAAAGCCAGAGCTTTCTTGCTTCCTTTAATCCTTAACACAGCAGCATCATCTCCTGGTGGAATAATAGTATTGGTTTGTACTTGATAATCATACTGTTGATAAACTTCCTCCTTACTGGATAAATTGGGTGAAGCTAACATAGTAAGCAAAATCTGGTTATAATTATCAAACTCTTTAATATCCTCCCAATTTAAATAATTTATTCTTTCCAGCCAGTGCGGTTTTATTACCCTTCTCTTTACTTCAGGGGCTCCTCCCACCAATGAGTTAATTGGAATGCTTGCTATTATTTTCCCTTTATTTTTAATAATAAATTTCTGATCATCAATAACCTGTCCAATAATAGCAGAATCCAAATCCCATCGTCGCAATGTTGATAAAACTCTTTCTTCTTGGTCTTTTTTTACCACCACTATCATTCTTTCCTGAGATTCAGATAAGATAATCTCTGAAGGTTTCATGTTAGCTTCTCTTTGAGGAACATTTGATAATTCTACTTCTACTCCACTATGGCCACGTGCTGCCATTTCACTTAGAGAGCTAGCTAAACCTGCTGCACCACAATCCTGTAATCCAATAACTTCTTCGAATTGCGTTAACTCCAGACAGACTTCAATCAATAATTTACCGGCAAAGGGGTCTCCTATCTGGACGGCGGGACGATCTTTATCGGATTGCTCAGTAAGTGGTAAGGAGGCAAAGGCAGCCCCTCCTATACCATCCCGTCCCGTCTTTGCTCCAATCAAGATAATAGAATTTCCTTTCCCTTTAGCTTGAGCCTTAATAACTGCTCCTCTTTTTACTAAACCCACACACATTACATTCACCAAGATATTCCCCTGATAACTCTGGGCAAAGATAGTTTCACCACCAACCGTTGGTACCCCTACACAATTACCATAAAAGGAGATACCCCCAATTACCCCATGATATAAATACTGAGTTAAATCTCTCTTAAAATCACCAAAATGAAGAGAGTCAAGAAGAGCAATAGGTCTAGCTCCCATAGTAAAAACATCCCTCAAAATACCCCCTACTCCGGTAGCTGCACCCTGGAATGGCTCTACTGCTGAAGGGTGATTATGACTTTCCATCTTCATTACCACTAAAACATCTTCTCCAATATCAATTATGCCTGCATTCTCTCCTGGCCCCTGCACCACCCAGGGTGCCTTACTGGGTAATTTTTTTAATAATTTTTTGGAATTTTTATAGCTACAATGCTCACTCCACATAACAGCATAGATAGCAATTTCTAATTCATTGGCTTTACGTCTTAAGGCCTCACCTATCAATTGATATTCCTCTGAAGATAAACTCCACTTCTGCCCTATTATTTCTGATGTTAACTTAGACATATTTAATACTCCGGCTACCAGGGTTATTTACTGTAATACTTAAATTTTTAAATAATTGATAATTGACTCAAATATAAGTCTACCATCTGTAGAACCCAAGCAATCTTCCATACTTCTTTCGGGATGGGGCATAAGACCAATAATATTTCTCTTCTTATTACAAATACCTGCTATGTTATTCAAGGAACCGTTGGGATTGGCATCTGAAGTAATTCTCCCCTGATTATCACAATAACGAAAGAGAACCTGATTATTAGCCTCTAATTCTTCAATAATATATCGATCTGCATAATAACATCCTTCACCATGAGCCACAGGTATCTTTAATATTTGGCTTTTTTGACATAAGTTAGTAAATGGGGTACCAATATTTTCTACCCGAATGGTCTGTTGCTTACAGATAAAATGAAGACAATTATTTCTTATCAGGGCACCAGGTAATAATCGTGCCTCAGTTAGGACTTGAAAACCGTTACAGATACCAATTAATAAGCCACCTTTTTGAGCAAAATCCAATATAGCTTCCATAACAGGAGAATAACGTGCGATTGCCCCAACTCTTAAATAATCACCATAGGAAAATCCGCCTGGTAAAACAATACAATCATAATTAGCAATATCACTCTCTTTATGCCAAATAAATTCAGTAGGCACCTCCAAAATGTATCTTAAAGCATAATAACAATCAAAATCGCAATTTGAGCCCGGAAATTGAACAACACCAAATTTCATTTACGATTCCTCAACTTCATAAACAAATTCTTCAATCACAGGATTAGCAAGAAGTCTCTGACACATCTCTTGAACCTGTACCTCAACCTCATTTAGGGAAGCACCTTCTATTTTTAATTCAATTAATTTACCAATTCTGACTTCCTGAACCTTAGGAAAACCTAAAGCCAGAAGAGCTTTATAAGTCGCCTTACCCTGAGCGTCAAGAACACCCTTTTTTAATGTTATCTTAATTCTGACATTCCATATCATAGATAAATAATCCTTAATTTTAATATTATTAGTTTATTACTGTTTATTTAACTTTTGATAAAATCATGTATTTCCTGTAATATATCCAGCAAAGAAGGGATTCCGATAAACCATTTTCTTTCGGTTAATTCATTGGTAAAAGCACAATATAACCAAGATAGTAATAACTTCAATCTGGGGGGTAAAGGTTGTGGTTTCTCCTTTACTAATTTCTTCCAATTAGTGGGATCTTTTTCTTTTGCTTTTACAATATCTTGATACCACCTGCTTTGGCGGTAATAAAGACGAGCAATCTCCTTACTAACCGGTATTCCTCGATAGGTAAAACGGCATTCATCTAACGTGCCCACTACATCAATTAAAACAACATTCTGTTCATTATCTAAAGCAAATTCTAATTTTCCATCTTCATTTTTCAGACCAATTTTTTGTACTTCTTTACTAATCATTTGGTTAATCCGTAAAGTTATGGCATTTATCTCCGATATTTTCTGATGAGAAAGTTGTGATATCTCTTGAGCTTCCCGCCAATTTAGATAACGATCAGTCGCTTCTAACTTGGTAGATACATCAAGGTAGGGTTTCTGCAGTTCAATTCCTTCTTCTGGAAAACTTTCCAATCCTAAATCCTCTAACTTTATATTTCCTGCTTTTAATCTGTTAAATATACTAGAACCAGCAGGTAGAGTATTACGATAAATTATTTCTAAAGGAATTAAAAAATTACCCACTTCCTGTTTATAGAACCGATAATTATAGTTATTTTTTTCTGTTAGCTGAGGCTTTAATACTCTATACAATTTAGTGGCAAGAATATTAGTCGGTTGACTTATTGTAGATAGAGATTTCACCTCTTCATTTTCCACCAAACCTAAATAGTGAGTCATAATTCGTTCTTGTTCTATTTTTTCAAAAAAATAAGCTGCAGTAAGACATAGTGCCGATCCTTTCTGAGCAATATGATCTGGCATTTCACCCCAATCAAACACAGAATAACGGTCCGAGAAGACAAACCGACCCAGACCAGGACAATCTTTAGTAGGTTCTTTTATTACCAATAGATCCTTTACACTACCCATTTATCATTACCTCCCCATTTCAATAACTATCCAATTCCTTGATTAATTTCTAAATTTCTTATCTTTTTCTCCATCTTCTTAATATAAGAGGTCAATTTTTGGGCAATCATATCATCTTGTAGCGCTAAAATTCTTGCTGCTAATAGAGCAGCATTAGTGGCATTATTGATACCCACTGTAGCTACTGGTACTCCTTTAGGCATCTGAACAATTGATAATAAAGAATCTAATCCTTCTAATATTTCTGTTTTAATGGGAACTCCAATAACTGGAAGTATGGTCTTACCTGCAATAACACCAGGTAGATGAGCAGCACCACCGGCACCAGCTATAACCACTTTAAATCCCCTCTGAGGAAATTGGCTGATATATCGAAAAAGAAAGTCAACTGATCGGTGTGCAGAAATTGCTCTTAACTCATAGCTTATTCCTAATTCTTCTAAAGCTTCTGCAGATTTTCCCATAATAGGTTGATCAGACACACTGCCCATAATAATACTAATATCCATAATATCCTCCTTATTTAAAAAATAAAAACCCCAGCACAAGAGCATTCCATAATAAGAGTGGAACCTCTCCGCCTGGGATTTTAGCCCTACGGTGTAGCATAGCATATACACTTTGCACCACTTGGTTCGAACCCTGCTTGACAAGTATGAGTATGAAATTTTAATCCAGCAGGTGAATCCCTAAGATGCACTTCCACTCGTAGCCTATTGTGATTTACGGTCACTTGGTAGAAACGCCTTCGCCCTATTCGAAAGCTTATACGAGTTTCTTGCTTTCTTTAACATCCAATTTTTCTGATTAGAATATAGCATCATTTCCTTTTCTTGTCAAATAAACTAATTGCCTCATCAAAAAAGTACTCCAAATACATTCGATGCCTCATATAAAA
>CAZGKY010000048.1:0-14279 GCA_964525625.1 uncultured Atribacterota bacterium
GAGATAATGAGCGGTGACTGGAGTTCAGACGTGTGCTCTTCCGATCTCTGAGCAAAATCATAAATAGCCATAATTAATAAACGAATTGCTCGGTCTTTGTCCTTATCAGGGATTTGCAGGTCTTGCTTTTCTTCTGCCTTGTAAATGAGATTTCTAATCAGTCCCAGCAAATAATCTTTCATCTGTTCAAAAAGTTCATGATCAAGTTTTTCTCTTAAGATTACTCTGCCCAGTTCTTTTAATCTGACAATTTCATTATACAAGGTAGCAATAAAATTATATCTATCTTCTTTCCCTTGTTCTAACATCTTATCCAGGATAGCATAAGTCTGTTCCAGGCTCTGTCGGAAGACATTTAAAAATAAATCCTGTTTATTAAGAAAGTAGTTATATAATGTTCCTACTGATAAACCAGCTTCCTGAGCAATCATTTTCATAGTCACTTGTTGGTAACCCTTCATGGTGAATAAGCGAAACGAAGCCTCAAATATTTTTTCTACTATTCTATCAATGAATTTGGGCATATTACTATCCAAATTTTTTATGAACTTATATTCATTGAACCTATATTCATAATAATATAAAAGTGGGAATTTGTCAAGAGGGGATTTGCTGGTTATATAACTTTCTATTCATAGCGCAAAGCATCTACTGGATTCATCTTTGCTGCTTTCATAGCGGGATATAGACCGAAAAATATACCTATGAATAACGCAAAGCCAAATGCTAAAATGATAGATATACTTGAAATTAAAAAGGGCCAATTTCCATACCGTGAGAGGAAATAAGCAGCAACCCAGCCAAAACCAATGCCCACCAATCCGCCTAAACTGCTTAAACTTAAAGATTCCATTAAAAACTGGATTAAGATATTTTTATTCTTAGCGCCCAATGCCTTACGGATACCTATTTCTCGAGTACGTTCAGTTACCGAAACCAGCATTATATTCATAATGCCTATACCACCAACCAACAGGGAGATGGCAGCAATCCCTCCTAACATCATACTCATAGTATTAGTAACTGAACTTACTGTATCCAGAATTTCATCCTGACTTATAATCCTGAATTGTTCCCTATTTTCATCTTCCAGATATTTTATCAAAAAATATTCTATTTCTTTTACTGCACTAATCGCTCGTTCAGAAGAATAAGCCTGAGCAATAAAAGAATCAACATATTTGTGTGTGGTTAGCCGATCCATAGCTACTGACACTGGAATATAGGCTCTTTCGTCTAGATTACCAGCCATTGAGCCTCCTTTTTCTTTCATTACTCCCGTGACTGTAAAAGAGAATATTCTTCCATTGTAATTGAATTTTATGACCTTACCTATGGGATAGTCATTATTAAATAAATCTACTGCCAATTGATAACCTAGAACAATTACTGGCCTCCTTTCTCGATCATCTTCTGCACTGATAAAAACTCCCTGGGCAATTTCATAATTGTTCACTTCTGCATAATCAACCCTGGTACCTATTACCGTAGCATTAATATTTACTTCATCTGAAATTAATCTACCAGTGATTTGTTTTACAGGAATTACACTTCTTACCGAGGGACAAAATAATTCCAGATATTCAGCTAATTCCAGAGTAAATTTTTGTCGAGAATGACTGACATCCCTTATCTGTCCCCACTGTCCTCTAGGCATGCTTGGGTTAATAGTAATCATATTTGATCCTAAATCAGCAATACGAGAAGTAACCTGCTGGGTAGAGCCGGTCCCCACCGAAACGATAGCAATAACCGCACCTACTCCAATTACAATACCCAGCATAGATAAAAAACTACGCATTTTGTTTGCCCATAAACTTTCCAGGGCAATCTGTAAACCTTGTCCAATCATACTACTACCTCATCTTTATTGATTAATCCATCTCTTAAATGTATTATTCTTCTAGCATATCGAGCTATTTCTGGTTCATGGGTAACCAGAATAATGGTATTGCCTCTTTGATTTAAACTTTGAAAAATTTTCATAATCTCTTGACCTGTTTTGGAATCAAGATTGCCAGTTGGTTCATCTGCTAAAATAATAGAAGGATTATTTACTAGAGCACGAGCAATTGCTACTCTTTGCCTCTCACCACCGGAAATCTCGTTAGGTCGATGGTGTGCTCGATGATTCAACCCCACATCCTGTAATGCTTTTAAAGAAATTTTTAGCCTATCTCTGGTAGCCATACCAGCATAAATTAAGGGGATTTCCACATTTCTGAGATTGGTAGCTCTGGGCAGTAAATTAAACTGTTGAAAAACAAAACCTATCTTTCTATTACGAAATAAGGCTAATTGGTTATCATCTAATTTAGTGACATCCTGATTGGTAAGAAAATATTTTCCTCCACTGGGATAATCTAGACAGCCAATAATATGCATTAAGGTAGATTTACCGGAACCGGAGGGACCCATAATAGAAACAAATTCTCCCTCTTCCACTTCAAAAGAAACACCCCTTAAGGCTTCCACTTTTACTTTGCCTAAATGATATATCTTTTTCAAGTCAATTGCTTTTATTACTTTACTCATCTTTGCCTCAACATAGGAATTGGAGTAGGTCCCCCTATAACCCCAAATCCACCTCTGCTACCTTGAGAAGTAGTGCTCATCTGATAGCTATTGACAATAATACGGTCTCCTTCCTGTAACCCCTCTTTTATCTCTTGATAAAAACCATCGCTAATTCCTATTTGTACAGGAGTAGGCAAAGCCTTGTTATCTTCCACTTTTAATACTACACTACCACGACTACTTGTAGAGAGAGCAGTGACCGGAACAATAATAGTATTTTCAATCATATTAACTATAATTTTAGCAGTTGCTGAAAATCCTGGCTTAAAGTATGGGGATACCTCATCCATACGGAGTGTAACAGGAACAGTAACTACACCACCTTCCATCCTGGCATATTCAGCAACCTCTGTCACCGTACCAGGAAAAATATGTCCTTTGAGAATATCCAGTTCGATTTCTACCCTTTGCCCAACTTTTACCTCTAAACAATCTACTTCACTAATAGAGGCTGCTACTTCATAAGAAGAATCATCAATTAGATATATCACATCATGCGTGCCTTCAATAAAGTCTCCTTCTGATACAAAAATATCCACTATCTTACCAGAAAAGGGGGCTCGCAAAGTTTTGGATTCATAGCGATCTAATGCTACCTCCATAGTTAATTTCTTCTCTTCTATCTGACTGGGAGAACCGGTAATTTTAGCTAGTTCATATTCATTTTTAGCCTTGAGATAATTGAGATGTTCCTGTTTATCTTCTAATTTTACCAATTCCTGACCTCTTTCTACTATTTCCCCTCTTTTTACCAGTATTCTTTCTACCGTACCACCAGTAGTACCTGTGGTAGCAAAGCTTAAATATGCCTCATTAACAGGCTTTATATAACCACTGGTAGATACTGTCTTTTTAATAATACCCTTTTTCACTTCAATTATGGCCCTGGGATCAATATTTTCAGAATATACACTCTCACTACTTACCCGAGAAGAGTTAAGTATTGGTATTGGTAAATGATCTCTCAAGAGAAACACCGCACCACCAATGATCAGAATTAGCAAAATCCAGATTAACAATTTTTTCTTTCCCATTAATTATTTTCTTAAACTCCCTTCTGTAAGTACCCAACAAAATGGGCTAATTTTAAACGATCCACTAACCATTGGTCATAAGCCTGTTTTACACTCAATTCTTTCTCTTTCAGAGTTAGCAGACTATTTTTCCATTGTACTACACTTATGGCTCCCTGCTGATACTGTTGCTCAATTATCTTAACCTTATTCTGTTCTTTCTCCAGAACTTTCAGTTGAGTTTGTAAGAAAAGCTGGTTATACAAATCCTGGTCTAATAATTGCTCCACTTCTAATCTTAGTGTTTTTATTAGATAATCTATACTAATATCTTTGCGCTTAATATTCTCTTCTCTTTGTTTTACCTTCAATTCCTGAGCTCCTCCATCAGCTAAGTTAACGGCAAAATCAAATATAATAAACCATTCACTACCCGGATAGGCATAGCCACCAGAAAGATTTATTACTGGTTTACCAGCATCTTTAGTCCATTGTAACTCTTTTAACAATTCTTCTTTTTCCAAAATACTGTTTTTAATCTGATAATTTTTCTGTAGAGCCTGATTAATCAACTCTTCAGGTGCTTGATCAGCGACTGATAAATTCTCCATCTGATTGACCAGTTTCTGTAAAAAATCTGCCTCAGAATTGAAATCTACTATTACCTCTTTCGGTAAATTTAACAAAATAAACCACTGTTTCTGCGCTTGAGTAAGTTCCTGTGTTGCGCTCCAGAGCTTATTTTTTATCTCTTCAACAGCTATTATGGCCTCTGTTTCCTGCTGATAACCACCTTCACCTAATTCTATTTGTTCTTTTACCCTGGCTAACTCTTCTTCTGCTAATACCAGTCGCTCATTAATTATATCAACCTGTTCCTGTAAACGACTTATATTTAAGTATTTCTGGATAAATTCAATCTGTTTTTCCATTTCTTTCCACCTTAGTTCTTCTAATTTCATCTGTAGGTTATTCTCCAGGGAATAAACCTGTCTTCTCTGTTCATCCCAGGTATCAGGATAGATTTTTTTGTCTAACCTGATACTGGCATTTACTTCATTAGCTATAGCCTCCAAAAAGTGATCAGTTAAGTTTTCTGACTGCCAGGTTATTTGGCTGGTAAAACTCAAATCATGGGCTAGTAACTTTTTTGCTGATAAGCTCATTGTTGCATCGGGGGTAAACCTATTTTTCTCCATTTCTATAATAAAAGAAGTGCTCTTTTCCCCAAAACGCCAGATAGGTGTTATGCTCAAATCAACCTGAAAATCCTTTCCGGCCTCCAGTATTTTCAAGTTACGTTGTAAATCCTCTATGCTATAACGAATATTTTGTAAATCATGATTATGTTCAATACACCATTGTAAAGCTTCTTCTGGACTAATTTCTCTGGCATAGAATATTTCTGAATAAAATAACAGGAGTAAACCAACCGCAAAACTGAAAATAATTTTGTATCTATTTTTTCTGAAATATAAATATCTCATTATCTAATCTCCCTTTCATCCAAAATACCCATCATTCTCTGTAATTCCAGATAGGATTGATAATATTGTCGAATTGAGGAGAGAAAACGATACTCAGCATCCAGAACTCCAATAGCCGCTGAGAGTAACTCATCTTCTGTTCGTAAACCAGCCTGCACTTGCCTGGTAATAATTAATTCGTTTTGCTCCATCTGTCTTAAGCTCTGTTCACTTAACAAAATATCGTTCTTGCTCTGTCTATAATTTTGCCATTTAGTTAATACCTGAAAATCTAAATCCTGTTCTAATATTGACTTTTCCAGTTCGGCAATTTTCAGGTTATTTTCCAGTTTTACTATTTCTAATTGGGACTCTTGATTAATTCTGGCTTTCTCCAATTTTATCCGGGCTAAATCTATCTCAATTGCTTTACTTTTTAGACTAAGACTATTTTCCCGAGACTTTGCTCGCGAAAAAGCCAGATCTATCTCCGCAAAATGGGGCATTTCTATACTTCTTATGGAAATATCTGTCTCCTGTTTGATACCCAAATTATTCTTTACCTCCATGAGTAATTGTTGGTAATCCAATTTTGTTTGTTCATAAGAGAATAAGGCATCATAATAAGCATTCCCTTGCTGTAATAATTCCAGGTCAATACTGTATCCAGCAGCAACCTGTGCTTCTACTTCTGCTAAGACCGCTTTCTCTAATTCCAATTTCTTCTCTTTGCGAGTAATATCTTTCTCTGCCAGTACTAAACGAAAATAATTATCTATTAACTCAATAATTAACTGATCCTTCTGATTCTGAAATGTTTGAAGTTGTTGCAAATTATTAATTTCTTTTTGCTTAGAAAGTATTCCTGATTGAGCGAATAGATTTTCTGCTGCTAACTGCTTTGCTTCCAATTCTACATTAATTAGCTGATAGCTGGCCTTTTTGAGATTAAGGTTATTAGATATTGCTAGAGCAATCATCTGAGCAATATCAAGGTTAATTTTCTCCTGTGCTACTAATGGAAAGCTAAAAGAAGTTAAAGCCAGAAGAATGACAATGCAACCTATTAACCATTTATTCTTCATAAAAAGACCTCCTTCAACAGGATTCAGATTTATCTTCTAATTACCTTCACTCTGTTATTATAAATGGTAATTTTTAAAAGTAAGTAAAAAAAATCTTAAATTTTTATAAAATTGTATACTTTTCTTGACAAAAGCATAACCACCTTTATAATATATTTAGCTATCTAAATATTTATTTAATAATATGGTAATTCTTATTAATTTATTTATCAGTCAATATTATCTTTGGCAAGGGCAAGACAATTAGAAAAAAGTTTTCGGTTTATGGTTTTTGGTGGAATATTTTTCTATATGATTATTTTTTATTAATATAATCCGTACACATAACGAAATATACACGAAGCAATACTAAATACCAACGACTAACGACAAACAACTAAATATGCACCACTAAATACCAAATACTAACGACTAACGACCAAATTGTCATTGCGAGGTGCGCAGCGCTGAGGCAATCTCATCCACTTATACCCGAGAAAATTTAAACCAGAAACTAATGGTGTGAATTTATACTAAATACCAACGACTAACGACTAGCGACTAACTACAATATACATTATACCGATATACTGGTAAATTATTTATGGAACAAAATAAAGTAAATAGCATTCCCAGACTTATTATGAGAATAGGACATCATCTGAAGATGCGAATGAATGAAAAGTTAAGTCAGCATAATTTGACTATCTCCCAGGTTAAGGTGTTAGCCTATTTATGGGAACATGATAAGCAGAAAATCAATCAAAAAGTGATTCATGAATTTTTGGAAATTAAACCCTCTTCCCTGACTAAATCAATTAGATTATTGCAACAAAAAGATCTGATTAGCACAGAAACCGATCTAAGAGATTCCCGAAACAAGATTATCAAACTTACCGAAAAAGGAATGGAAATTAAAAGGATATGTCTTAAGAATATTACCGAATCAGAAACATATCTCTTGCAAGATTTTTCCCAGCAGGAAATTAAAATCCTAACTGAACTCCTGCTTAAAATTAAGAAGAAGATTAAGCATTAATTTATTCTTTTTAGTTGATATCTTAGTCTGATCCGGGTTTATCTTTATCCTTTAATAAATTGAAGGAAATAATTAAAAAAATAGGTTACTGGTTTAGTTTATTTGTTTTTTAGTAAAAACAAGATAAGGATGAAATAAATGGATGAAAAAAGAATAAAAATACTAAGAGACGATCCACCTTTACAGGCAATCTTAAGTCTGTCCCTCCCCACAATTTTAGGTATGTTAGTTCAAGTATTCTATAATCTTACCGATACCTTTTTTGTAGGAAAATTAAATGATCCCTTTCAGGTAGCTGCCGTTTCGGTTGCTTTTCCGATCTTTATGCTCTTAATGTCCTTTAGTGGAGTACTTGGGTTTGGGTCAGCATCCTATATTTCCCGATTATTGGGAAAAAAAGATTATGTAATGGCTAAAAAAACCAGTTCCACAGCTTTCTATACCTGCTTGATATTAGCCATAGTTGTCACCATTATGAGCTTGTTGTTTATTTCACCTATTCTACTCTTAATCGGTGTTACTCCAGAAACCCAAAGACATGCCCATGCTTACCTATCAATAATATTTTCAGGTAGTATTATCATGATGGTTAACTTTCTGGTAACTCAATTGCTTCGCTCAGAGGGAGCAGCCAGGATTGCTATGAATGGCATGTTTATTGGAACCGGAATTAATATTATGCTTGATCCCCTCTTCATCCTGGTGTTAGGTTATGGAGTAAAAGGAGCAGCTATAGCCACTATTATTGGGCAGGGAATGGGATTATTATACTATCTTAGCTTTTATAACAAAAAGAGCAGTATTGTTTCGATTAACTGGAAATATTTTTCTCCTCAGAGCAGTATATACCTTGAGATTCTTAGAGTTGGGATTCCAGCTTCCCTAAACAGTTTAATGATAAGTATTGCTCAAACTGCAGGTAATTATGTAGCTGCTGGTTATAATGATATGATAGTCGCTGCTTTTGGTATCAATCATCGTATTTTTTCCATGTGTATTATGATTTTAATCGGATTATCAGAAGGAACACAACCTTTAATTGGTTATAGCTATGGTGCTCGAAAAATTAAACGGCTTAATAATATTATTAAGACTGGTAGTATTATGGCTACTGCTATTTCAATATTCTTTTTAATATTCTTCTATCTTTTTGCGGGGAAGTTAATTCAATCCTTTATCAATAATGAACAGGTAATAAGCTATGGTATTCAGATTATGCGGGCTATAATTATTGCCCTACCCTTTGCCGGCATTCAGTTCTTAATAAGGGTTAGCTTCCAAGCTCTGGGTAAAGGGAAGCCTGCTTTAATTTTAGCTTTAGCTCGACAGGGTTTATTCTATATACCTGCTCTTTTCGTCCTGAATAATTTTTTTGGATTTTCCGGATTTATTTATGCTCAACCCTTTGCCAATATTCTTACCTTTATACTAGCCATCATTTTATTCCAACGTATCAGAATACAGATTACAAATGAAGGACTGGCAAGAGACCGCGATATAGTGCCTACCAATTTAGAAAAATCCTATTTAGAAATATAAAAAATTAAAGCCTGAGGAATAGATTCTCTTTAATAGAATTATTACTCAGGCTTATATAGCTTATTTTTTATTTTAGCAACGGGCTACTACTGACTAAACACCTATCATTTCCCAGATAGATATTTTATGTTAAGGTAAAATTTTTCACTGCTACCAAGATATCATCTATATATACCCTTACCTTCCAGTCACCAGGTATATTTATTGCATAGCGATCCCGAATACCTATCCAGTACCAACTACGATAATTCTGATAATTTCCCGGTTCCATTTCTAACTCCCCTATATGATAAATTTTGCCATGAGGGTCTTCCCATTCCCAGGTAATAAGAAATGGCTCTAAAGAAGAATAATTAAACCTTAGCCAACAAACTATCTTTTCATCCCAGATAGAAAAAGAGGTAGTCTCAAAAATCGGATTTTTTTCTTCTACATCTTTACATAGAGATATCTTGCTAAGATACTGGGATTCCGGGGTTAACTCTACTGCGAAAATAGACCAGGAACCAGTTAAAAAGATTGCCAGTAAAAGAATTCCTAATGCCCAAAAGAATTTTCTCTTATTCATTTCTCCCCCTCCTAAAGAATTTATTTTATTTTTTTGATTATATATAATAAACCAAAAAGGATATTTTTATTTCCGGAAATACTTTTTATTTTTTTTACTGCTAATGTGTCCTCCTCTAATATTTATTTTATAATTATTTGTCTTTTATTTCAAACAATATTATAAAAAATGAAATAAATTTATTAATTCGTCTTAAACTCTGTAATGAGATTCTTTATCTTTATTAGATCATCTTGTAACTCTTTTGCTCTTATTTCTACCGCCTGTATATTTTTTCTTTTTTCTTCTCTTGCTTTATTTACAATATTTTTAATTCTGGTGATTAATTTTTCAACTTCATTTTCCCATCTATAGATAAATAACTTGGCCGTCTCACTAATGCGATAAGAAAAATCATAACGCATTCGTCCACAATTTTTATCAACTTGGGTTATAACTTCTTCTCGAATCTTTTTACGAATAACATTATTACGCATAGAAGACGGTAATAATGGAGAAAATGATGCTAATTCTAATTTGGGATAAAAGGAATGATAATTTCTCCTTTTTTTCCCAGAATCAGCCTTTTCTAGGTCCTGAATGAATTGTTGATGTTGCTTGTTAGCAAAAAATGATTCTTTTAATGCCTTTTTAGCAGTCAGAGGATATACAATAGCTTTTTCCATTCCTATCTCTTCCTGAATTAGTTTTGTGGAAAAATCAAGGATTTCCTGTTGTTCATTATCACTCACAGTATCTACTTTATTGAGCACAGAGATCATCTTGTCAGTTATTTCTTTAACAGTAGTTAAAAAATCAACTTCTTCTTTGGTCATAGGCGGATAAACAGCCAGTACAAAAACTGCTACATCAGCATACTTTAAATATCTCTTAGTTATCTGGGTATTATTTTCATGGATCGAACCAATTCCTGGTATATCAACAAGAATAACCCCTTCTTTCAATAGTAACGAGGGATAATAGATTAGAACTTCTTTAACACCTTTCTTGTTTTTAGGATTAGCTGTTTCTGTTACATACTGGCTAAGTTCTGAAAGAGGAATTTCTTCCCTTCTACCATCCAAGAAGATAACTTCTGCTCTTTTCTATTTGTTAAAACTCAATCTGGTAATAATGGCAGTTAATGGCAAAACACCGGTAGGTAGGATCTCTTCCCCTAACAAGGCATTAATAAAGGTGGATTTGCCCCGCTTAAATTGTCCTAAAACCACTAAGTTAAACTGACTCTTATTCAATTTAGACTCTTGCTCCTTAATGAGTTCTTGTAATTCTTTCTCCTGGTATTTGGACAACAGGGTTTCGAGGATATTAATGGCTTGAAATAACTCATCTTTTTTTCTGGAGTAATGTTCTAACATTTCAATTTCTCCAACTCTGTTTTCTCTTTACCAACAAAGATCTTTTCATATAAATCTTTACCAAAACTGGTTGGTAATGGTTCACCTTCTATCATACGGAAGGTCCTTTTGCCATTTTCTTCTCTTTCAGCCCGCAGGAAAATAATATCCTCTCTTCGGTTGTTATAATAGTTACTGGCAAACTCATAGAGGTGAGTAACAAAAAAGACTTTAATTCCTTTTTCCAATAAGGCCTTCAAGACCTGAATGGCAATCTCGGAACCTTCCCTTTCATTAGTAGCAGAAAAGGATTCGTTTAACAAAACCATAGAATTCGGGGTTAGGTGGTGAACAATAAGGTTCATCCTTTTTAGTTCTTCATCAAATTTACCGCTCTCCATAGTAACATCCTCTTCTTTTTTAAAATGGGTAAATATACCTTCACAAATATTGGCAGTAAAAGATTCTGCCGGTACAAACATTCCACATTGCATCATCAGTTGAGCTAATCCAATACTTCTTAAAAAAGTAGATTTACCTCCCTGGTTCGCTCCAGTGATAATAACATGATTCTTGTTATCCATTTTTAAACTATTTCCGACTACCTTTTTATGCATTGTCAGAGCAAGAACTATATCATATAATCCCACAAAGGAATGTTTCCGTTGACCAGAATCCACCGGTTTAGGGAAAGTAATAGGGGTATTTATTTCTTGTAGCTTCTGATGTAAATTTAGACAACCTAGATAAAAGGCTAATTCCAATCTTAGAACTGTTATAAAACTATAGATGTGATCAGCAGACTGGGCCAGAGAATTTGCTACCAGATTTAGTCCTCTATCTTTTATTTCTCCTAATACCCGGCAACCTATTTCATCACGTGGACTAATCTGAAAGCTATATACCGGCATTTTCTCTGACCATATTTGCTGGAACCATTTCTTCTTCCTGGGAAATTTGCGAAGAATATAAGAGGTGCCCTCATTGCCTTTCCCCAATTGAGCGCTGATGAGAACGCCATTGTTAAATCTAAGTTCATTCAAATGACCTTGAATTTTATCCAGATAATTTTCCTCTAACTCTTCTTTCAACATGGTAAAAAATCTTCTAAACCCCTCAGACTGAAATTGATCGGCATACAGATCAGCGATGTTCTTCATTTTTCTAAGCATTCCGGTTAGCATATTCAGGAATTCTACTGAACTATAAACAATAGAAGAAGGGAATCGGTTAAAATAACCAAGAAAATACTCTCTTCTTTTTTGGATAGTATCAACTACAAGTTGATATATCTCTTTTATAACTGAAGCATTGTTAATACAATCCTTGAGAATATTCTGTCGGAATAAAATTACCTCTAAATTATCATCCCCGTAGCAGCCACCTAAAATAGTTTTCTTAGCTACTTCCCATAAAAATTCATCTCCCCAAGCCATAGCATCTATAAGGGTGTTTATTTCTAAATCCTGTACTATCTCTTTCTCATTGGGCGGTAATTTATCCTCTAAGTTAAAGTATCGGTCAGGATACATAAGAAAAACTTTCATAATTTTATCCTCTCTTTCAGGCAATCATAGGTTAGCTGATATTTTTTGGCCAGAGATATAGCATAGGCTCTGCCATCAGCTGGTCTCCTCTCTATTTTGTAAGTTCTCAGAGTATGATCCTGCGGATCAACAGCTGCAACCATACTGACAATCTTTTCGCTAAAGGAAGCTAATTCGTCTATAAAAGTAACACAGACACAAAGGATATCCAGCTGGATAATCTTTTCCATCGTTCTCTGTGCTAAAAATAAGGCATCCTGAATAGTGGTGGAAGAATAAATCTCATTCATAATAATTATACTATTGGGAGTAGCCTGTTCTAAAATAGAATGGATTCTCATCAGGGCATCTTCTAGCTTACCTCGTAGCTCTTTAATATCCTCTTTTTTCTCAAAGTGGGTAAAAATCCGGTCAAAAAGAAATAGTTTGGCACTACTACCGGGAATAGGACAACCAAGACTACTCAGATAGTGTAATTGGCCAAAAGTACGGGCAAAAGTCGTTTTTCCTCCCTGGTTGGGACCAGTTACTACAAAAATACGCTCCTGGCCTTTCAAAAAAAAATCATTACATATGACTGTAGAATTTTCCTTTAGCAGCTTATTAGCCAAGGCCAGGTCAAAACTTTGCTTACTATACAGCTCTTTGGTTTTTCTAGTAATCTGTGGATAACAGAAACTCAACCCTGATTTTTTAAATCTGGACATAAATTCTAGAAAAGAGATATAAAATTGGACTTCCCGATCAAAAAGAACAATACGCTCATCTAAAAAATTTTGGTATTTATGGTAATAATCAATAAGGCTCTTAAATAATTCTGGGTAGATTTTAGCTACCAATCTTAGTATTTGAGCTTCTACATGACTCATTCCTGTTCGAGGCAGTAATTCTACACTATAATCTTTTGCATCTTGCTGCTTAAATTTGGCAAAGGTCTTTTCAATCTCAGTGCTATAATCACTTTCCCCAGCATATTTTCGCACCTGGACTTTAAGTCCTTTTAGCTGGAGACAATACCTCACTTGGGATAATTCCTTTTTTAATTTTCTTGTCTCGTTCACCAAGGTAGTAAAATAATCTGAATTAACATAATCGGATAAATAATTTTTAAACGATAAAAAGCCTGGGGAATGTATTTCAGCTTGAATAACATCCTGTTCTAAAGAAGATACAGCCTCACAATAAATTGCTACGGTCTCCAGAAACCATCCTTCTCGATGATATAAATAATCAAGCTTTTCCAATAAAGAAAAATGCTGGCGCATTCGTCGCATTTTATGAGCAAAAGTAGTAATATTTTGAAATAGGTCCTCCTTTTCTAGATCCTGCATAATTTCCTGACGATATTGAATTGCACTGAGACGGGATAAGGGATTATAAAAAAATGGTTTCAGGTTATATTCTTCTTTGCCAGTAGTAATTGCCGCAACTATCTGATCTAAATTTAAATCAATGAAAAAATCAAGCTCTTGCAAAGACTTCTCTGCTAATCTATCTTCTTTTTCTTTAAATAATATACTTTGAAAGGTCAATTTACTTTACCTCCTGAGCGTATTGCCTAGGACTTACCTAACCTCGGTGAACAGGAGTTATCATCCCAGTCAAAAACTGGGCTTATTGTCAGGAGAACTCCATCTCCATTCAACTATCTAATAAAGCTATTCTTTCTTGCCTAATTAGCATCTTTACCAAGTAATTTTTCTATCCTGAACAGCTGGTTATCTTTTGTTATTTTTTCCTCTTTATGACATTATGCCCCGATCTTAAAATAGCTGTTTTATATCTATCCTTGTCTACTGTTATAATAACATTCTCAAGGACTTTTTCGACTTAGTTTTTAAAGTACAATTTTTCTAACTTTTGTTCCTATTTGTTCTCTTTTTGCCTTTAACATATATAAAAATATTTTTGCCTACTGTACTCAACAAAAAATCCCTATTTATTAAAAAAATAAATAGGGACCATCATCTCATTGTAATGAGAATTTTAAGGTGGGCTCCATCACCTGATTATATTACTGTGTTTCATTATAATTTACCTTGCCTAAAAAATCAATGAAATTATCTCACTATTGTTTTAGAATAGATCGGAAGAGCGTCGTGTAGGGAAAGAGTGTAGGATAGGGTGTA
>CAZGKY010000049.1:0-14212 GCA_964525625.1 uncultured Atribacterota bacterium
GTATTTATTCCAACGGAAAAAAATATTATTGATGATCCTGATCTTCCCAGAAAGGTCCAGGAATTAAAGAATAAAGGGATATTTGTTAAGGGCTTAGTATCTCAACCATTTAAGATTTCCTGGATGCTAAGAGGTATGGAAAACCTTTTATGTGATTACATGATTAATAGAAATTTTATTGAAAAATTATATGATAAGCTGTATAAACTCCAAGGCGAAATATTGATAAAAATGACAAAGGCTGGTATGGATATGATTGGTTTTGAGGGTGATATTGCCATACAACATAGTCTTATTATGAGACCGGATATCTGGAGAGCTGTTGATAAACCTAGATTATCAAAAGCAATTGCCTCATGCAAAGAAATCAATCCAGATATTCATATCTTTCTACATAGTGATGGAAATTTAAACGAGATTATGCCTGACCTTATTGATATTGGATTTGATGTTATAGATCCAATACAACCTGAATGTATGGATCCATTTTTAATAAAGAAATTATATGGAGATAAAATTACCTTACATCGTTGTGGCAGCCTTCAAAAAACTTTACCTTTTGGGACCCCCCAGGATTGTAAAAAAGAGGCTATTCATTATATAGAAAATTGTGGGGAAAATGGCGGATTGGTTTTAGGAGTATCAAATACCATAAGCCATGATGTTCCTGTTGAAAATATTGTAGCTTGGTACGAGGCAGTACGAGATTATGACTTGGTTTGAATAATTTTATGATATAGATTATCATTAATATTATTTTAGTTTTTTAATTATAATGGTAAATGTTATGCTGACAATATAATAAAATTTATTGTAAGGAGAAGTAATTATGTTGAAGAATATTCCTGCGATTATATCTCCTGAGTTAATGATGATCTTGATGGAGATGGGGCATGGGGATGAGATAGTATTGGCAGATGGCAATTATCCAGCAGAGTCTGCGGGTGTACTAACTATAAGGGCTGATGGGCACAGTATTCCTGAGTTGTTAGAAGCAATTTTATTTTTTCTACCTCTGGATCAATTTGAAGCTCATAATGTGTTTTATATGGATAATGGCCAGGAGGCTAAACCTCAGATATGGCAAGTTTATGAAGATATTTTTAAGGCATCTGGAGAAAATTATAGCATTAAAACTTTGGAAAGATTTCCATTTTATCAAAAGGCGGCTCAGGCCTATGCTATTGTAGCAACTGGAGAAAGATCTTTATATGCTAATATTATTTTGAAAAAGGGTGTTGTTTATTAATATTAATAAATAATAATGACTTTTTAATTTATTAAAATAAGGTTATCAGTTAACTATGAACAATATTTTTAGCATTATAGTATTTATTAGATGGGGGAATGGTTAAATAAAATATTTTCATGCTAAAATTATGGAATAGAGAGGAGTAAAAAAAATGAATTTAGAAAATAGACTAATTGGAGCACTTCCCAGAGTGGGAATAAGGCCAATTATTGACGGAAGGAGAAGAGGCGTACGTGAATCCTTAGAAGAACAGACCATGAGGATGGCAGAAAGAGCAGCTCAGCTAATAAGCACAAATTTACGTCATACTAATGGGTTACCAGTAGAATGTGTTATTGCTGATACTACTATTGGTGGGGCAGCTGAGGCAGCTAAATGTGCTGATAAATTTGCTCATTCTAATGTAGGAGTATCTCTTAGTGTAACTCCCTGTTGGTGTTATGGTATGGAAACCATTGATATGGATCCATATTTACCAAAGGCTATCTGGGGTTTTAATGGAACGGAAAGACCTGGTGCCGTCTATCTAGCTGCAGCACTGGCTGGTCATGATCAGCTGGGATTACCAGCTTTTGGTATTTATGGGAGAGAGGTAAGGGATGCTAACGATGAAAGTATTCCGGAGGATGTTAAGGAGAAGATTCTGCAATTTGTCAAGGCTGGATTAGCAGTTGCTGTAATGAAGGGTAAATCTTATCTTTCTATCGGGAGTGTCTCGATGGGCATTGCTGGTTCAGTAGTAAGTCCGGAGTTTTTAAAAGACTATCTGGGAATGCGTACTGAGTTTGTAGATATGTCTGAATTAGTACGCAGGATGGAAGAGGGAATCTATGATCAGGAGGAATATAAAAAAGCTTTGGCTTGGGTCAAAGAAAACTGTCAGGAGGGTGAAGATAGAAATCGTAAGGAGATAAGACATTCACGCCAGCAAAAGGAGAAAGAATGGCAAACCGTGATCAAGATGACCATAATTGCTCGCGATTTAATGGTAGGTAATAAAAAATTAGCAGATATGGGCTATCAGGAGGAGGCAGAGGGGCACAATGCTATTTGTGGGGGGTTCCAGGGACAAAGACAGTGGACTGACCATTTTCCTAATGGAGATTTTACTGAGACTATACTAAATACTTCTTTTGACTGGAATGGTATTCGAGAGCCATTTATTTTTGCTACTGAAAATGACTGCCTTAATGGAATTGCGATGTTATGGAACCATCTACTAAGTAATCGGGCACAGATGTTTTCCGATGTGCGTACCTTCTGGAGTCCGGAATCAGTGAAAAGAGTGACTGGTAAAGAATTGAAGGGAAGAGCAGAAAATGGCATTATTCACCTGATTAATTCAGGTGCTACTACTCTTGATGCCACCGGACAGCAGAAAGAAAATGGTCATTCAGTTATGAAGCAATTCTGGGAAATAAATATGGAGGATGTCCAGGCCTGCCTGGAAAATACTCGCTGGAGTCCAGCCAGTTTAGAATATTTTCGGGGAGGAGGGTTTTCTTCCACTTTCTGGACCCGGGGTGAGATGCCGGTAACCATGTCCCGGATTAATCTTATTAAAGGATTAGGCCCAGTACTACAGATTGCTGAAGGATATACAGTGGAATTACCTGAGGATATTAACTACATTTTAACCGAGAGGACGGATCCTACCTGGCCTACTACCTGGTTTGCACCTAGAATTACTGGAAAAGGTGCCTTTCAAGATGTTTATTCAGTAATGAATTTTTGGGGTGCTAATCATGGAGCGATCAGCTATGGACATATTGGAAAAGATTTAATTACCTTAGCCTCCTTATTAAGAATTCCAGTAGCTATGCATAATGTACCCTCCGAGAAGATTTTCCGACCAAAAGCCTGGAGTGCCTTTGGAACAGAAAATTTAGAAAGTGCCGATTTTAGAGCCTGTCAGAATTTCGGACCACTTTATAAATAAGTATAAGTATACTCCTATATAATGTGAAGGATTTTTGGGGTGAGTAATAAATTAAGAATAAAAAAGATTAAATGGAAATAAAATCATTTCATTATATGTGTATAGAATTATTCTGAGAACTGAGAACCGAAAACTAATAATTTTAATTGATAATAGAGGGAAAAGAAATGGTAACAAGGGTTATTGTCCCGCAGAAAGGGCTTTCTGATGAAAGTTGCCTAATCCAGGAGTGGAAAAAGAGAGAAGGTGAACGGGTGACAGAGGGAGAAATTATTTGTGTGGTGGAAACCAACAAAGCTGTTTTTGAAATTGAATCCCCAACCTCAGGTATTCTTCTGAAGATATTACATAAAGAAGGAGAAGAAGTACTGGTAATGGAGACTATTGCTATTATTGGGGAACCACACGAAGAATACCAGGACCTCTTAGCAAAGGAAGAGACCAGGAAAGATGTACCGTTAAAACTAAAATCTGAGACCACAGGTGAAGCAATCACTGCCGATCAACTGGAAGGTAAAATTAAGATGGACCAGGGTAGGCACACCAGGATTTCGCCCCGAGCATTCAACTTAGCTTTATCTAAGAATTTGGATATCTCTACTCTTAAAGGAAGTGGTCCTCAGGGTAGAATAATTGAGCGGGATATTCAAGAGGCAATTCAAGAAATGAATCATCTAACAACCGCTACTCCGGTAGAGAAGGTAAAAGCTCAAATATATCAGGAAATTCCAGTAGTCGGAATTCGTAAGGTTATTGCTGAAAGGATGTTCTATTCACTTCAGAATGCTGCTCAATTAACCTTACATGCTTCTTTTTCAGCGAAAAGGATAATGGAATATCGTACTCAGCTAAAAGAAGAAAAAGAAAGGTTATCCTACCCCGATATTAATATTAATCATCTCATTATGTTTGGTATTATTAAAGTATTACTGGATAATCCCGCTATAAACAGTTATTATCAAAAGAATAAGATTATTCAGTTTAAAGAAGTACATCTGGGCTTTGCTGTAGATACTACTGAAGGATTAAAGGTACCTGTTATTCATCAGGCAGAACAATACTCACTGGTCCAATTTGCCCGAAAAGTACAACAGCTAACCCAACAATGTCTGGACAGAAGTATTTCACCTGAAGACCTGGAAGGTGGCACCTTTACCGTAACTAATTTAGGGAGTTTAGGAGTGGAATACTTTACCCCAATTCTTAATACTCCTCAGACGGGAATTATAGGTATCGGGTGCCCTCAATGGAGACCCATGGTACAAACCAATATTATCGAATTTTCTCCTTATATTGGTCTTTCTCTGACCTTTGATCATCGAGTTATCGATGGAGCACCAGCGGCTCGTTTTTTACAACAGGTTATAACTATTTTAGAAAATTTTACTTATCAGCATGATGATCGTCCATAATTATAAAAGCTTTATTCAATCATTAAAGGCTACCTTCTCAAAAACTGGTAATGGTTAAATAAATTGCTTTGATCATGAAAAAGATTAAGAAAAGCTACCGGGTGATTTTGCACCAGAAATCTAAAGTAAGGTAGTTGTAGTAACTAGAGCAATAGTGAAGTTCAATAAATACAATTTTATAAAAATACTCTAAACAAAAGGTAAACAAGAAAAAGTCCAACCTCTTTGTTGAAAGGTATTTGGAGTTACTCACCTGGTGGGTGTGATGTTTACTAAGCTCTGTTTTTTAGTAGAGCTTACTACGGGAAGGAGTGAAGAGTAAATGCCTAAATCATTATTTATTGATCCTGAAGAAGTCCGAAAAAAGGGTTATATTCATATTAATGACATTCCCCTAAATAAATATCAACCAGATTTTCAACAGGAGTTAAATATTTATGGAAAATCAACATTAAAGCAAATCTATTATGATATGTTGATTATACGGGAGTTTGAAACCATGCTGGATAATATAAAAACTAAAGGCTCATACCAGGGGATAAATTATAAACATGCAGGTCCTGCCCATCTCTCTTTAGGTCAGGAATCAGCAGCCGTAGGTATGTGTCTTAACTTAGAACCAATTGATTACCTCTTTGGTTCCCATCGTAGTCATGGAGAGATTCTTGCTAAGTGTTTTACTGCCGCTAGAAAATTGGAAGAAAAAGAATTAGGGCAAATTATGCAAAACTATCTGGATGGTTCCTGTTTGAAAATAGTGGAAGAACACCACCAGGGTGACTTTTGGGATTTAGTAGAAGATTTTATTTTATATGGAGTATTGGCAGAAATTTTTGGACGTAGGGACGGCTTTAATAGGGGGATGGGAGGTTCCATGCATGCCTTTTTTGCTCCTTTTGGTAGTATGCCCAATAATGCGATAGTAGGTGGCTCGGCAGATATTAGTGTTGGAGCGGCTCTTTTTAAGAGAATTAATAGAAAACCGGGTATTGTAATAAGTTGTATAGGTGATGGTGCGATGGGATGTGGACCGGTATGGGAAGCAATTACCATTGCTGCTATGGAACAATTTCATACCCTGTGGGAGAAAGAAATTGGTGGAGCTCCTCCCATTCTATTTAATTTTTTCAATAATTTTTACGGTATGGGTGGACAAACCTCTGGTGAAACTATGGGCTTTCAATACTTAGCCCGGGTAGGAGCAGGAGTAAATCCTCAGAACATGCATGCTGAGAGAGTCGATGGATACAATCCTTTAGCAGTCGCTGATGCTATTAAAAGAAAAAAACAGATCTTATTAGCTGGAGAAGGTCCGGTCTTACTGGATACTATTACCTATCGTTTTTCTGGCCATTCTCCTTCCGATCCTTCTACCTACCGAACTAAAGAAGAAATTGAAAGCTGGCAAGCTGTTGATGGTTTGGAGGGTTATAAGGAATATCTACAAAAACATGGTCTCCTCAGTGATGGGGAATGCCAAGAGATGATAGAGAAAGTTAGAAAGAAGATAAAACATATTACTCAATTAGCAACTTCTGAAGAGATATCACCTAGACCAAATGGTGATTTAATTGAGCAGGTCATGTTTTCCAACCAGCGCATGGATAAAATGGGTGAGGGCCAACCTGAGTTACTGATACCAGAAAATAAGAATTCGCGAGTTCAGAGCATTGCTCAAAAAGAACGTTATTATCTTGATGAAAAAGGAAAAGAAGTACCAAGAATGCGTCAATTTACCTATCGCGATGCCCTCTTTGAAGCTATGTTATTTCGTTTTTCTCAGGACCCTACTATGGTTGCTTATGGAGAAGAAAACAGGGAATGGGGTGGAGCCTTTGGTGTATATCGGGGATTAAGTGAGAGCCTACCCTACCATCGTTTGTTTAATACCTCAATTTCAGAGGGAGCTATCGTCGGATCAGGTGCTGGTTATGCTTTAAGTGGAGGAAGGGTAGTAGTGGAATTGATGTACTGTGATTTTATGGGTAGAGCAGGTGATGAAATTTTTAACCAGATTTCCAAATGGCAGGCTATGTCCGCTGGTGTGTTAAAGATGCCCCTGGTAGTTCGAGTTTCGGTAGGTAGTAAATATGGAGCGCAACATTCTCAAGATTGGACTTCTTTAGTAGCCCACATTCCAGGCTTAAAGGTAATGTTTCCGGCTACTCCTTATGATGCTAAGGGCATGCTAAATCTGGCTTTAAGAGGAACCGATCCAGTTATCTTTTTTGAAAGCCAAAGATTGTATGATATTGGAGAACAATTTTTTACCGGGGGAGTCCCAACTGGATATTATGAAATTAAAGAAGGAGAACCAATTGTGAGAAGAGAAGGAAAAGACCTGACCATAATTACCATTGGTGCTACCTTATATCGTGCTTTGGAAGCAGCGCAAATATTAGAAGAGAGTTACCATCTCTCTGCCGAAGTTATAGATTTGAGATTTATTAACCCTCTTGATTATCAGATATTGATAGATTCTGCTCAAAAGACCGGTAAAATATTATTAGCTTCAGATGCCTGTGAAAGAGGTTCTTTCCTACATACAGTAGCTTCTAATCTTCATCAACTGGTATTTGACTATTTGGATGGACCAGTTGTAGTATTAGGCTCCAGAAATTGGATAACTCCTTCTGCTGAGCTGGAAGAGATATTCTTTCCCCAGAAAGAATGGATAATTGATGCCATCCATGAACGGATATGTACACTTCCAGGACATGAAGTTTCTACCAGACAAAATAACGAGGAGATTATACGTAGAAATAAAAAGGGTGTATAAATTTATATAGCACAGTATTTAAATAATACCTAATCCCAATATAATTGATATGAACCAATAAAAATTATGAATAATTTACGAGACCTTACCAAAAAGCTTAATAGTCCTATTAAATCAGAACGCTGGTATGCTATTGAAGAAATGGGAAGGCTAATAAAAAAGGGAGAAATTATTGGTCAGGAAAGTGAAGAAGTTAACAATCATGTTCATACCATCTATTCTTTTAGTCCCTATTCTCCTGCCTATGCTGCCTTCCTGGCCTGGAAAGCCGGGCTTAGAACCATAGGTATTATGGACCATGATTCTATTGCTGGAGGTGAAGAGCTATTATATGCTGGTCAGAACTTCGGCTTGGCTACCACAGTAGGTATAGAAATAAGAGTGAACTTCAGTAATACCAGAATACAGGGAAGGCAGATAAATAGCCCTGATTCTAAAAACATTGCCTATATTGCTCTTCACGGTATAGCCAGAAACCAGTTTTCCAGAACAGAAGAGTTTCTTAAACCCATTAAGGAAAGACGTAATATACGAAATTATTTTATGGTAGAAAGAATGAATCAATTTTTTATTAATCTAGGCATCGAAAAAATTGATTATTATCAGGATGTATTTCCCTTATCTAAGGCTGATGAAGGTGGTAGTATTACTGAAAGACACCTTCTTTTCGCTCTGGCGAAAAAGTTAATTCAAAAAAATGGTAAAGGGGAAAAACTGATTAATTTTTTAAAGGAAAAATTAAAAATATTTATCCCAGACAAAATTAAATCATACTTAATGGATACTACTAATCAAAACTATACTTATGATCTGCTGGGAATTTTAAAGAGTTCATTTATGGAGAATATTTATTTGGAACCAGACTATGAGGAGTGTATTTCCGTTTATGAAGCAATAGACTTTGCCCATTCCATAAATGCTATTCCCGCCTATGCTTATTTAGGTGATGTACTGGAATCTCCTACTGGTGATAAAAAGAGTCAGAATTTTGAGGATGATTATCTGGAAGAATTATTTGCTGAGATAAAAAAGATTGGTTTTAAGGCAGTAACCTATATGCCACCGCGTAACACTGCCCAACAATTACAAAGAGTGCAAAAGCTCTGTCAGGACTACCATTTAATGGAGATAAGTGGAGTGGATATCAATCAGCCCAGACAGAGTTTTAATTGTCCACAGATACTAAATCCCTCTTTTAGACATTTAATCGATATGACCTGGGCTTTAATTGCTCATGAGAAGTTGACTAATTACAATCTGCGCTATGCTCTTTTTCATGAGCAAAATCCTTTGCGAAATCATTCCTTAGCATATAAACTCAAAGTTTATAGTGCTATTGGCCGACAGATTGATCCTTATAATCCAGAGCATGTTGTTCATTTATTACCTGAAGAATAGATTATTTTCTGGTTAATTGGTACTACCGGGAGGATTTTATGATAGATATATATCTCAATATGATTGTTCCCCTAGTTAGGGGCCTTAGTTATGATGGGGGAAAAGGTAGATTTATTAAATACCAACCTACTCTCCAGACGATTGTACAACTTCAGACCCGGATAAAGGAACTTTCTCGAAATGGGAAAATAGAAAGCCCCCCTCTTATTATTGAGCTGGCTCTTGATAAAGAATATATACTCAATAAGAAGGAAGATATTATAAAAAGACTTGCTCAGTATTACCAACAATATTTACGAAGATATAAACATCATCCCAGGATTATTATAATTGACCAGCAAGCAATTTTATTTTCAGGCTCTAATTACCTAGAATGTTTGGCAATAGAGAAAGATCCCTTAGCTGCACTATTGAGTATTCCAGCGATCAGAGAAGATACTTCCGTAACAGAATTTGGGTCCAGCAATAGTGTAGAAGGGAAGATTATTGTGGTTACCGGAGGTGCTCAGGGGATTGGAGCCTGTCTGGCCAGATACCTGGTCAAAATGGGCGCTTTTTTGGTTATAACTGATATTAATAAAGCTGGAGCGGAACAATTGGTATTAGAATTAAATAATCTTAACAATAAAATGTGTGCCTTAGCCCTGGGTGCTGATGTGACTGATGAGCAATCAGTTCAGGAAATGGTGGAGGAAATTGTCAAAAACTTGGGAGGTATAGATGTTTTTATAAATAATGCCGGAGTGCTCAAAGCCGGGAGTGTTAAAGAAATGGATTATCAAGATTTTCAGTATGTGAACAGGGTAAATTATTTTGGTTATTTTTTATGTACTAAATATGTATCCCGGGTAATGGCTTGGCAGAACAAAGGGCATACTGATTACTGGACTGATATTATTCAAATAAATTCCAAATCTGGATTAGAAGGTTCCTATAAAAATTGTGCTTATGCTGGAAGTAAATTTGCTGGTATAGGCTTGACCCAGAGCTTTGCCAAAGAGTTAATAGAAGACAATATTAAGGTAAATGCCATATGTCCTGGCAATTTTTTTGAAGGCCCTCTCTGGTCTGACCCTCAAAATGGTCTTTTTGTGCAATATTTAAAAAGTGGCAAAGTACCTGGAGCTCGCACTATTGATGATGTGAGAAAATTTTATGAGGCAAAGATACCCCTGGGTAGGGGGTGTAATTGTGAAGATATTGTAAAGGCAGTATTGTATGTTATAAGACAGAAGTATGAAACTGGTCAAGCCTTACCTGTTACTGGTGGACAGGTTATGCTAAGCTAATAAAATAAGAAAAACGTTTAATGAAGGGAAAACAGGGAGTTAGATACTGCTATGAAAACAAAGGCGGTTCGGATTTATGGGAAAAATGATTTACGTCTGGAAGAGTTTGAATTACCTCCCAGGCAAGATGATGAAATATTAGCTCATGTTATATCTGATAGTTTATGTCTTTCTTCTTATAAAGCAGCTATTCAGGGACCAGAACACAAGAGGGTGCCAGATAATGTTCACGAGAATCCTACCATTATTGGACATGAGTTTTGTGGAGAGATTGTTGAGGTAGGGAAAAAGTGGCAGCATAAATTTCATAGTGGAGAGAAATTTGCTATTCAGCCAGCCTTAAATTATCAAGGATCACTGGATGCCCCCGGCTATTCTTTTCCTTTTATTGGTGGTGATGCCACCTATATTATTATCCCCAATCAGGTAATGGAGATGAATTGTTTGCTTCATTATGAAGGTGAGGCTTTTTATGGTGGTTCTTTAGCAGAACCAATGTCCTGTATTATTGGTGCCTTTCATACTAGTTTTCATACTACTCCAGGGGAATATGTTCATCATATGGGAATAAAAGAAAAAGGAAATATGCTTATTTTGGGTGGAGCAGGACCGATGGGTCTGGGTATGATTGATTATACTTTGCATAGGAAAGAGAGACCATTATTACTGGTAATAACAGATGTTGACGATGAGCGATTGACCAGAGCAGGAAAGATATTTTCAATTTCTGAGGCTGCTCTATTGGGAGTGCAACTTATTTACCTTAATCCCAGAGAAGGAAAAAATATAAGAACATTATTGCTTTCATTAAGTGGGGGAAAGGGGTATGATGACATATTTGTTATGGCTCCTATCAGAGAAGTTGTTGAGTTAGCCGATTCCTTATTAGCTAGAGATGGATGTTTAAATTTTTTTGCTGGACCTACATATAACAATTTTACTGCTATGGTGAATTTTTATAATATTCATTATTTATCCACTCATCTGGTGGGAAGTAGCGGTGGTAATACGGAGGATATGATTGAAGCACTGGAAATGATGGGGAAAAATCTGATTAATCCTGCAGCAATGATTACCCACATTGGTGGATTAAACTGTGTGGTGGATACTACACTTAATTTGCCCCAAATTCCTGGTGGAAAGAAATTAATTTATACCAATATCGAAATGGAACTCACTGCTCTTTCTGATATACCAAAGAAAGTAAAGAATAATCCGTTAATGAAAGGATTGGCTGATCTTTTATCAGAAAGTAATGGATTATGGTCACCCCGAGCGGAAAAATATTTACTTACTCATGCCCAGCCTATTTAGTAACTGTATTTCAAGTTATAAAGAGTAATAGGAACAATAGAATTATTCTCTTTTTACTGTATGATTAGGAAATAATACGTGAGTTTGCCTTGCCTCGCTAGTGCCCTTTGTACTTTTGTGTACCATTTAGCAAAAAAGGATACTTAACTAACATTTATTTTCTTGTTAAGAAAAGGAAGATAGGAGCAATTTCAGAATATTCCCTTTAGTGTAACAAGGGTAAAATAGAATTTACATCTCCGGATGACTAGAAAAAATTTAGCTCAACCTATTGACATATGAAAAATATTTGTTAAAATTTAAAACAATTAAATATTATTTCAAATAAAACTTTTTCATTTTTAAACCTCCTAACTAAATTACCCGGCGGAAGCCGGGTAATTTAGTTTTATCACAATTACTTATACTAATTAAGTTAAAACTAATTGTTATTTAAGAAAAAACTTTTATTTAACCATCAAAAAACCACCTGCTAAGAAGAATGTGGTAATGGTTAAATAAAATGGTTTTACCATAAAAAGATGAACATAAGCCCGATGATAATAGGGTACCTGAAGTCCCAGGTTGGCAATACCCTTGCTTAAGAAAGATTAGGGCTAGCTAAAGGTATAAATAAAAAATTGCCAGAAAAAGAGCAAAAAAGTTAAACCCCTCACTGGGGTTCTTAAAACCACCTGCTATGCAGGTGCGAAATTTACTTATTTTACGTTTCGATTTCTTATCACTTCTAAAAAGACCTTAACTAGTTCTGGATCAAACTGGCTACCAGCATTTTTGCGTATCTCTTCCCAAGCCTCCTCCTGGTTGATACTTTTTTTATAATTTCTATTAGATTGCATAACATCATAGGCATCAGCAATAGCAATAATCCTGGAAAGCAGAGGAATCTCCAGTTCTTTCAAGCCTGTTGGATATCCCGTGCCATCCCATCTTTCATGATGGTACAAAACTTCTTTGGCAATGGAGGAAAAATTTGGAATATTTTTGGTAATTCGGTAGCCAATCTGGCAATGGTTCTTTAGTGTTTGCCATTCCTCATCAGTGAGAGGTTCAGTCTTGAATAAAATTCTCTCCGGAATACCAATTTTACCAATATCATGTAACAGGGCTAATAAGTGAAGTCTATTTAAATCATAATGTTTTAAGCCCATTTTTTGGCCTATCAAAGAGGAGATTTTAGCTACACTTTGGAGATGACTTTCTGTAGGCACATCTCTTTTTACTAGAATAGTCAGAAAGGCATTCAGAAGATGTTTTTCCCTGCTTTTAGCATTGAATAGTTTATTCTCATACATCTTATTATCAGCCTCTTTAATAATCTCTTCACAATTAACCAGGGTGCCCTCTTGAGTAGCAAATCCTATGGAAATATTAGGATTAAGATAGGCTGGTTGGAAAGAGTTTCTTTGGCAATCTCTATTTAATCTCTGACAGAAGGCTTCTACATCTGATTTTGAAGTATTAGGTAGAATAATAGCAAATTCGTCACCCCCCAACCGTGCCAAAACATCAACTTCCCGGGAATTACGTTTTAATAATGATGCTAAATTTTTCAGTAATTCATCCCCTTGCTGATGTCCGAAGGCATCATTAACTGCCTTCAAGCCATTAATGTCAATCATTACTATACTTAAGGGATAAAATCTGGGATGATTCATTCTTTTTAACTCTTCTTCGAAGTAAGCCCTGTTATACAAACCAGTGAGGGTATCATGAAAACTGATATAGGTTATCCTTTCTTCACTCTTCTTTCTTACAATGGCAGTAGCAACCTGATCAGCTACTATTTCCATCAATTCAATATCCTTTTCCGAATAGCAAACCGGATTGTAATAATTCTGAACAGTCATAGCCCCGATTACCTTGCCTTCAATTTTTAGAGGGACACTTAACCAGGATATTTCTCGGGTAACAACTCCTGCATCTTGAACCTGACCTTCCAGTACTAATTCTTGAATCTGTTGATAATTTAATAGTAGAGACTGCTGGTGTTTAATAAGGTAATCGGTAAGAGTTTTTTTATTTTTTATCTTTTCTGGAGAAAAGCCAGACTCCTCCTTTTCATCATGAAAATAGACAAAATTTAGTTTTTCCTTCTGTTCATCTAAAAGGGCAATATAAAAATTATCAGCATTAATGACCTTTTTCAATTCACTGTGGATAGTAATATAAAGTTGAGCCAGTGTAATCTGAGAGTTAGCTGCCTGGGAAATGTTATAGAGAACCTGTTTCAAACTCTCATTTTTTTTCTGTTCGCTAATATTTTCGTAGAGAGCAATAACACCCTGAACCTGGCCTGAAATTTTTACCTGAGAAGTAGATATTTGCACAGGAATATCTTTTCCCTCTTTTGATCTACGATAAGTTTCGTATTTGATTAAGGGTGAGCAGGAAGCTTTTTTGGTTAGTTTTTTCCCTTCCTCTATTTTTTCTGGGGGATAAAAATTTATCTCATCAATATGTTTGCCTAAAATATCTTCCCGGGTATAACCGAATAATGCACTAAATTGAGGATTAATATCTTTAATATTACCTTCTTTGTCTTGGTAAAGAGCAGCTAAGGGATTGCTTCTGAATAGAGAAATAAACTTCTCTTCATTTTGACGGATTTCCTCTTCTGATCTTTTTCTTTCAATAGCGGTGGCGATTTGTTCAGAAACAAATTCCATTAAGCTGATATCCTTTTGTGAATAAATATTGTTTTTGTCATAATTTACCACTGCCATGGAGCCTATAATGTGATTGCCAATCTTCAGGGGTACTCCCAACCAGGTGGTTTCTAGATCGGAAGAGCACACGTCTGAACTCCAGTCACGAGATTCCATCTCG
>CAZGKY010000050.1:0-14170 GCA_964525625.1 uncultured Atribacterota bacterium
CATACGAGATGGAATCTCGTGACTGGAGTTCAGAACGTGTGCTCTTCCGATCTACTTAAGAAAGATTAGGGATATAAGGTATAACTAAAAAATCGCAAGAAAAAGGGCAAGAAAGTTAAACCTCTCACCGGGGTTCTTAAAAGCTACCCGCTATGCGGGTGCGATATTTACTAATTGAAAAATATGTTTTAATATTACATTAATTGTAAATTAAATTGGTTTTTATTTAAATAAAAAGGAACTTAATTAAGGAGAATTTTTTTATGTGGTTTATCTATGTAACAGGCGTCTTATTATTATTATCTTTTTTCTTTGATAGTAATAAATCAAAAAAGGCCTTAATATTAGCGTATCGGAGATTTATCTTTATTTTCCCTTCTTTTTTAATTATGCTTATCCTGGTTTCTATAATTTTATTTCTATTTCCCCAGGAACGAATAATTTCTTATCTAAATAAGGGAAGCTATATAGTAAATATTATGTTGGCAGCCCTGGTTGGTTCCATAACTGCTGTACCAGGTTTTATAGTCTTTCCCTTAGCCGGTATTTTAAAAGCCAATGGGATACCTTATACTATTATAGCTGCTTTTACTACTACTCTTATGATGGTTGGAACTATTACCTTCCCGGTTGAAGTTACCTATCTGGGGAAAAGGGTTGCCCTGATCCGTAATATCATTAGTTTTATAATTGCTCTAATAGTAGCTTTGGTGATTGGCCTTTATTTTGGTGAGGTAATTTTATGAAGGTACCAGGCAAGAAAGAAAATAAAAAAATTAAAAGAGGTTTATTTTTAATTATTGTTTTGATCTATTTTATTTTTGTTTTTTATTCCTGTATATTTAACATCTCCTCTGGAAGGGAAATTGGTACTAATTTGTTGTCTTTTTTGTCTTCTATGAGCAAGATATTACCCTGTGCTTTTATTTTAATCGGTTTATTTGAAGTATGGGTGCCCAGGGAAAGAGTTGAAAAATATCTGGGATATCAAGGTGGTTTACGGGGACATATCTGGGCTATTATTCTAGCGGGGACTATGGCTGGGGGGCTATTAGTAGCTTTACCAGTGTCATCAGCTTTATACCATAAGGGAGCACGTCCAAGTGCTATCTTTACTTTTTTGGGAGCTTCAGCGATTGTTAGAATTCCTATGACTTTATTTGAAGCCTCTTTCTTGGGAGCTGAATTTACAATTATACGTTGGACGGTTTCTATACCATTGATTATTATTTCCTCTATCTTTTTGGAAAAATATTTCACAAAAGAGCAATTTGAGATAAAATAAAAAATAATATCAAACAGATTCTAAGGGCTGTTCAATTTATTCATAAATGATCTTATTTTTTATGAAAGAAAAAGGGAGAAAAGATGGAAAAGTCAAAGGTCTATTTTACTGATTTAAGAGCTAAGCCAGGAAAAAATTTACTGGATAAATTATACAATTTGGTTAATAAAGCTGGTATAAAAAATATTGATTTTAAAGGGAAATTTGTTGCTTTAAAAATACATTTTGGGGAACCAGGTAATCTTGCTTATATCAGACCAAATTATGTTGCCTGTATTGTTCGCTTAATAAAAGAATGTGGGGGATTTCCTTTTCTTACTGATGCTAATACTCTCTATCATGGGAAAAGAGCCAATGCTGTTGATCATCTTAATACAGCTATGGAGAATGGATTCAATCGTATAGCAATAGGATGTGATGTAATTATTGCTGATGGATTGAAGGGAACTGAATATAGAGAAATTCTGATAAACAAAAAACATTGTCGAGCTCCTAAGATTGGTTCTGCTATTGCTGATTGTGACATAATAATTTCTCTTACTCATTTTAAAGGGCATGAAATGACCGGTTTTGGGGGTACTTTGAAGAATTTAGGTATGGGAAGTGGTTCACGAGCAGGTAAAATGGAGATGCATTCTACTTCAAAACCCAGGATCAAGGTGAAAAATTGTGTAAGTTGTGGCTATTGTATCAAGAATTGTTCCCAGGAAGCAATCCATTTTAATAGTAATAAAAAAGCAGAAATTGATTACCAGAAATGTATTGGGTGTGGTCAATGTGTAGCAGTATGCCAGTATAGTGCTGCAGTGGCAAGCTCTGATGCTTCAGGGGCAATAGTTCAGGAAAAAATGGTAGAATATGCTTATGCCGTATTAAAAGATAAACCACATTTTCATATTAGCTTCATTATGAATGTTTCTCCTTACTGTGATTGTTGGAGCTATAATGATATGGCTATTGTGCCGGATATTGGAATGGCTGCTTCTTTTGATCCGGTAGCCCTGGACAAGGTTTGTGTGGATTTAGTAAATGAAGCTAATGTGATAAAGAAATCTATATTGGAAGAACGTAATTGTGGTAAGGGAGAGGATAAATTTTATAATATACATCCTGATACAGACTGGAAAGTAGGATTGAGATATGCTGAAGAATTAGGATTAGGGAGCCAAAGCTATCATTTAATTATAGTGCCTTAGTTTTTAGAATAAAACATTCTTTTCAATCTTTACCTTTATAATTTATTGACTATTTATCTACGATCCCTTTCCAGGTCATAAATCATTTTTTCTAAATACCATTCTTCTGTTTTATGGGGGTACTTCTTTTCCAGAACTTCCATTTGCCTTGCTATGGTTTTTTCTGCCTGCTCAGGAGAAAAGCGAAGCAATCTATAGTATTTTTGCCTCAAGGACTGTTTCTTTCTACTCCACTTAACTACCTTTTTTAAGATAAACAGGTAAATTATTAGCAAAAGAAAAGTGATAGTAATAATTATATATAATTTGATCATAATAATCCCCTTTGATTTTTTTTCATATCTAAAAAACATATACCTCTACTTGCCCATTTTAATATACCTATTCTATAATATAAAATACTAGATGAAAAATAGTATAGATATTTTTTCCGGTATTATTTACCGAAGAGGCTTCCGGATAGACAGATAGTGAGAAAAGGAGGGGTAATATGCTTAATAGGTTTATGGAAGAGGCTATTCGACTATCCATAGAGAATATTAGAATGGGAGGGGGTCCCTTTGGAGCAGTTATTGTCCATGATAATCAAATTATTTCCACTGGGGTTAATGCTGTTATTATTAATAATGATCCTACTGCTCATGCTGAGATACAAGCCATTCGTTCAGCCTGTCACAAACTAAAGAACATTAATTTATCAGGTTGTAGCATTTTCACCTCCTGTGAACCATGCCCTATGTGTTTAGGGGCCATTTATTGGGCACATCTAGATGCAATTTATTATGGTAATAGTAGAAAAGATGCTCACAAGATTGGATTTGCGGATGAAATAATTTATGCTGAGTTTAATCGTCCAGTATCTCAACGTTCTATACCCATGATTCAGATTTATTCAGATGAGGCAAAACAAGCCTTTCTACTGTGGGAAGAGTTAGAAAATAAGAAAAGATATTAGGGTTTATAGGAAAAATTTTCATAAAGAGAGGGCGTTATTATGAAAAAGAAAATATCTGGAATAACCATAGAGTGTGTTCTGGGAGATATTGCTGCTCAAAAAGATATGACCGCTGTAGTAAATGCTGCCAATGCACAATTAAAAATGGGAGGAGGGGTGGCCGGCGCTTTGCATCGAGCTGCTGGGCCAGGATTAGAAGAAGAATGTCAGCCCTTAGCTCCTATTAAGCCTGGTAACGCAGTTATTACTGGTGGTCATAAACTACCAAATAGATATGTCATTCACTGTCTAGGACCGGTTTATGGAATAGACAGCCCGGAGGATGTGCTGTTAGCAAACTGCTATCGTAATGCCTTACTATTAGCCGATGAACATCGAATTGATTCAATAGCTTTTCCAGCAATTTCTACTGGAGCCTTTGGTTATCCCCTTGAAGAGGCTACCCAGGTTACCTTTCGTACCATAAAAAAAATATTACCAAAATTACTTTACCTTAAATACATTCGTTTTGTCTTATATGACCAGGATACTCTTTCTATTTATGAAAAGCATCTGGAAAAGCTAGAATAAGTTTATGGTATTAACAAAAAAAAGAATATTGAGATATGATAGGAATAGGATAATGAAATGATAAGAGATAAATTTGTATTACTTTACAAATAATTGATTTATCCTTCTTGTTCTTTTTCTTTGCGTTTTCTTCTGCGATGACAGCGAAAGCGCCTGCGTTTCTTGGGACTGGTGATACCAGCCTTCTTTAAGAGGGTATACAAGGCCGAATAACTAATGGTAATCTTTTCATATTCTGCCAGCAATTCCTGAAAATGATAAAAATTTGCATGAGCGTAGGCAGGGGATTTCCTTAAGGTGATAATCTTTTCTCTTAGGCTCTCAGCAAGCGCATGAGATGGCTTTCTACCGCTATTTTTGTGGATAAGTGCATGCGTCCCAAATTCTCTTACTCCTTTCTTGAGGCGAATGATTTGCCGGGTAGAAAGTCCCAAAGAAATTGCTGCCTGTTTTACTGTCAGCTGCTTTTCTATCAGCTTAGAGATGGTCAAATACCTACCAAGTTGTTTTTGAGACATTGGATAATATACCTCTTTATTCATAGTGACATTTTATCAAGATAATTAATAAGGTGACATTATCATAAAATAATCACACAAACTAATTCGTTAACTTGACAGTGATATAGAATTATAATATAATGTAAACGATATCAAATGTAAACGTTTACAAAAATATTTTTTTATCTATTTAAGTAAATACCATATAAATATGAGAATAAATATAAGAAATGTGGCCCAAAAAGCAGGATATTCAACGGCAACTGTTTCTAGAGTTTTAAGAAATTATCCTGGAGTTAGAGAAAAGACCAGAGAAAAGGTACTTAAGACAGTATCAGAATTAAATTATGAAGTAAATGCTGTAGCGCGAAACCTTAGGCAGAAAAAAACATACTCAATTGGAATAATTGTAGGAAATGTTCTTTCACAATTTTACTCAGTTATTGCCAAGTCAGTGGAAGATACAGCAAATAAATACGGATATAACACCATTCTATGTAATGGAGACGAAAATCCTGAAAAAGAACTTAACTACCTGAAAGTTTTAAAATCCAATAAAGTAGATGGTATAATACTTACTCCCACTGGTAAAAATTCTGAATATATACACCACCTAATAAATTCAGGAACTAAAATAGTTCTTTTAGACCGTTTAATAAAAGGAATAAATTGCGATGCTGTATTGGTTGATAATGCCGTTGGTGCTTATAAGGCAGTTAGATATTTAATAGAGCAAGGCTATAGCAAAATTGGAATAATAAATGGTTATCTTGACCGAACTACTGGTGCGGAAAGATTAAGAGGGTACTTACAGGCTTTACAGGAAAGTGGAATAGCTAAAAATAATAACTTGATTAAAAATGGTGATTTTAAAAAAGAGAGTGGTAAAAGATTAACTCAAGAGTTATTAGAACAAACTGATAAGCCCGAAGTTATTTTTGTAACAAATATTGATATGTCTATAGGAGCATTAATTGCTATAAAAGAAAATAATCTTACCATTCCTGATGATATTGGAATAATCTGTTTTGATGATTCGGAATGGGCTCCTATAATGAGACCACCAATAACTGTAGTAAGACAACCTGTATATCAATTAGGCGTTGTTGCTACCGAATTATTAATTAAAAAAATTGAAAATAGAGAAAAAGAAATAGACCACAAGAATACCATCGTAACTTTAAAGACAGAGCTTGTTGTTAGAAATTCTACTAAAAGATTAAATGTGTAATTTAACAATAAATTCTTAATTTTCTTAGCAAATATTTATTTTATGATTAAAGGAGGTAAGAAGATAAATATGGTATAAAGGGAAATTGATTTTTTATTGCCTAAATAAAAATAGAAAATTGATCTATTAAAAATTTAAAAAGGAGGATTTTTATGAAAAGTGTAAATATTTTTAAAGTTATCTTAGTAGTTGTTATATTTATGATTTTTTCTTCTATGGTGGTTTTTTCGGATCAACCAAAGTATAACTTGAAATTTTCTACTGTTGCTACTCCTCTAGAGCCACAAACCCAGGGTTTTATGAAGTTTGCTGAAATAATAGAACAGTTGACTGGTGGTAATATTAAAGTAACTATCTATCATTCCGGCCAGTTAGCAGACCAAAAAACTTCCGTTCTTGGTACCATGCGTGGAGATATAGATATGTGTGATGGTGCTCCTTCTTGGTATAGCGATTTAGTCCCCTATCCTGAAATTGGAGTATTAGAAGCTGCTTATGCCTATAAAAATTTGGACCATCTTTATTATGTTGTCAATGGTCCAATAGGAAAAGCGTATTGGGAAGAATTAAGAAAGAGATCGGGTTTAGTAGTATTAGATACTTATTTTTTAGGTACTAGGCAACTAAATTTAACCAAAAAAGCGGGAGTAGTTAGAAGACCAGAGGATTTAAAAGGAGTAAAGTTAAGAATGCCTGGGTCAGAAGCATGGATGGATGTCGGAAGAGGTTTAGGTGCTCAACCCACTCCATTAGGATTCAATGAAGTTTATATGGCTTTGAAGACGGGTACCATAGATGGACAAGACAATCCTCTACCTACAGATTACTCCAGTAAATTTTATGAAGTTACTCATTATATTGTCTTAACCGACCACCAGATGACCATTGTTAATCCCACAATAAATGAAAAAGTTTGGAATAGCATGCCGGAAGATTATAAAGTCTATATGAAAAAAGCTCTTTTAGTGGGAAGAAACCATTGTAATCAATTAGTTTTAGAGCAAGAGGCAATTTTACAAGCTAAATTCCAAAATGAATTTGGTATGGAAATAATTATACCTGATAAAGATGCTTTTATGGAAAGTGTCAAAAAAATGTATGTTAAAAATGATGAAATTTGGGGTAAAGGCGTCTATGAGATGATACAAAATGCCAGTGCAGAGGTGTATGAAGCAAAATAGTTTTTAGTAAAAGATATTTTTGTATTCTTATGGAAGGGTGTAATGGGTAAATTTTCCTTCACCCTTCCCTTTTCAATATATGTTTAATATTTATTCCAATTAAGAGGATTTAATGAAATTGTTCAAAAAAATTTATAATCTTCTTATTATTTTTGTGGAAGAAATTATTTCTATGTCAGCTTTATTAATCTGTGCAGCAGCAATATGCATTCAAGTTTTCTATAGATATTTCCTTAATATTTCTTTAGAATGGCCATTTGAATTATCTATATATGCCTATATATGGACTTTATACCTAGGAGCTGCTTGGGGAGTTAGAGAGGGGTATCATGTGAAATTTAATATTTTATATGATAAGTTTTCTTATAAAAATCAAAAAATTATTAATATTATTTTTGATGTACTTACTACAGTAGTATTTATTTTTATTTTTAAACCTATTTGGGAATATCTTTTATTTATTTATAGAATAAAGACAGCAGCTCTAAAAATTCCCTGGACGTATGTTTTTATAGTTTTTCCGTTATTTTTGCTGTTAACCATCATTCATAATATCGAGCATATAGTAAAAGATATTATTTTTTTATTGAATTCAAGATCTCACCATCCCACCAATCAGGAGGCAAAATAAATTGCTAATAGCTATATGGTTTTTTTTATTTATGGTTTTTTTTATTTTTGGATATCCCGTCATTTTTTCTATTTCTGTTCCTTCTATGATTTATATTATTTTTTCTAGAATAAATCCTGCCGTAATTTTGGATCATATGGCTATAAGTTTTGAAAGAAATTTTATTTTACTTGCTGTTCCATTATTTATCTTAAGTGCAAGAATTATGAATGAGAGTACCATTACCGAGCGTCTTTTTAATTTTGCTGATAAATTAGTTGGATCCCTTAAAGGAGGGTTGGGTCATGTTAATATAATTGCTTCGGTTATTTTTTCTGGAATGACTGGTTCAGCAATTGCCGATGCTTCTGGTTTAGGCATAATTGAAATAAAATCTATGAATGATGCAGGATTTGATCCCGAATTTAGTTGCGCAGTAACTGCTGCTAGTGCAACTATAGGCCCCATAATTCCTCCTAGTATTCCTATGGTAATTTATTCAATGTTGTCAGGAGCTTCTATTGGATATTTATTTATTGCTGGAATTATACCTGGCTTTTTGTTAGCATTTTCTATGATGATATATACTGCTTATATTTCAAACAAAAGAAATTATCCCAGAGGCCAAGCTTTCAATTTAAAAATATTATTAAAATCTTTTGTAAAGGGATTTTTCCCACTTCTTACTCCAGTTATTTTATTATGGGGAATATATGGTGGAGTTTTCACTCCTACAGAAGCTGCTGCTGTAACAGTATTGTATGCTTTAATTGTGGCGGTGATTGGTTACCGAATATTAGGTTTTAAAAAGTTAATAGCTGTTTTTAAAGAATCAGCTTTGAGTACTGGCTATGTATCGGGTATGGTTGGTTCAGCATTTCTCTTCAGTTACATTGTTTCCCGTGAACAATTACCTGCATTATTAACTAATTTCATAATGGATTCGGGTATTATTAACAATAAATATATATTTTTATTATTTTTAAATATGTTTTTATTAGCTTTAGGCTGTATAATGGATCCTATTGTAGGACAACTAATCGTGATGCCTATCTTGATTCCCATAGCTATATATTTTGGGATTGATTTAATTCATCTCGGATTAATCTCAGTGTTAAATTCAATGATTGGCCTATCAACACCTCCATATGGGGAAAATCTATTTATTGTTAGCGCTTTGTCTAAAGTTCCCTTAGGAGGAATAATTAAAGAGATGTGGCCTTTTATTATTACTTTAATTTCAGTATTATTCATATGTACTTATTTTCCTAGTATTGTTCTTTGGCTACCTAAATTAGTAGGGTATATTCCATAAAAGATAATCGAATTTTATAAGATTCATAAGATTAAAATTGTAATTTTATTATATTGGCCAGTAAGAAAATAGTGGGAGGGATGCATAATGAAACATAACTTTAACTTACTCAAAATGTATTACCAGAACTTAGAACAATCCAGTCGAGATAATTTAGATAGAGCAATAGATAAGATTATAGAAGTAAAGAAAAAAAATGGGAAAATAATGGTAGTTACTGGTAGTGGTCCCAATATTCATGAGGGTGTTACTACCTTAATTTCTGAATTAATGGATAAAGATATTATTAATAGTGTTAGTACAAGTTCTGCTGTTATAGCTCATGAAATGGCAGGAAGTTTAGATAAGGTTAAAAGGGTAAAGGTAAATAAGTTGAGAGTTGAATTGGATAGAGAGATTATTCCAAGAGGTGATTTTTTTGAGTTTACCCAGATGAAGGAAGTTGAATTAGAAAATTTGAAGAAAGAGATTGTTTTGGATGAATTTTTTTTAGAACAAATGCAATCTGTTGAGGGAGAAGTTATTATAAAAGCAGCAGGCAATATGGCTTATCCCATGGGCTTAAGAACAGAAATTCTTTCCCGTGAAATATTTCATATTGCCCAGACATATAATTTACCTTTTGAAGAGGTAGCTGGCTGGGCAGCAGATCTGAGGACTATGATAGGAAGAGGGGCGGCAAAAGGCTATCCGGTTTTGGTGACTGTTCCTCAGCTAGTAGGGGGAGGAATGGTAGGCATTTCCATTGGAGATAGCATTTCTATTTCAGAAAGATCGATGCGTATAGCGAGAATGTTAGAACAGTCAGATATTATTATTGAATCAGCGGTTGCCTTAACCCAGGAAATTCATGATGGACCATTTGAGTGTTACACTGGTCATGGTATCTGGTCTTATTGGAATGGAATGAAAACTTTTAGTCTAAAAGAAAAGATTCTCATTAGAATTGATTTAGACCAAAATTTAATGAAAGCAAAGTTAATGGAAAAGGAGAATAACAAGATTCAAGAAGCTATAAATAAAGGATTACCAAAAACTAAAATTACTGGAATACCCTTTCGAATGGAGATGTCTGCTTTTGCCCGTCACGAATATAGTATACCAATTGTAGGAGATATTGGGATAATTTGGCCCATTATAGCATATAGAGTTGCTGACGAACTAGGTATTCATCTTGATTTTATGAGCTATCCCCAGGAATCTGAGGAAGGAAGAAAAATGAGAGAGTGGATTGTAGAAAATGTTAAACCCATAGATAGAGATAGACTTTTAAAAAGAGCACAACAGTATGAAATTAGGTTTAATTAGGAAGGAGTTAACAGAGAATGAAAGTAGTAGGTGTAATTCCTGCGCGATATGGGTCAACCAGGCTACCAGGAAAACCCTTAAAAGATATTGGCGGAAAAACAATGATTCAGAGGGTTTATGAAAGTGTAAAAAAATCAAGATTATTAGATGAGGTAATTGTAGCAACTGATGATCAGAGGGTAATAGAAGAAGTAGAAAGATTTAAAGGCAAAGCAATTTTAACTTCTATTCATCACCCTAACGGCACTTCAAGGGTTGCAGAAGTTGTTCAGAATATGAATATAGATATTGTAATCAATATACAAGGTGATGAACCATTCATATCTTATAAAATGATAGACGAGCTAATCGAAGTATTAGCTGGTCATTCTAATGTTAATATGGCAACTCTATGTTATCAGCTTCATGATGAAAGAAAATATAGAGATGAGAATGTAGTAAAAGTAGTTTGTGATGTTTATGGTAATGCTTTATATTTTAGTCGCTCTTTAATACCATTTCCCAAAAGAGCAATCAATCTTAAGGTATATGAACATATAGGAATTTATGGCTATCGCAAGGCATTTCTTCAAGAGTTTGTTAAATTAAAGGATACTCCATTATCAATTATAGAATCATTAGAACAATTAAAAGCCCTGGAGTATGGCTACAAGATTTGTGTTATTGAAACTAAGTATGATTATAAAGCTCTAAGTATAGATACACAAGAAGATTTAGATGAAGCTAGAAGAATAATAACAGAAAGCGAAGCGATCATTTAAAGGCTTATTCTATCTGAGATCATTTAGGTTTTATTTAATAATAATAATAAAAAATGTTACCATACCCTAGGAGTTTAAGAAAATGATTATTGATGTGATTGAAAATGCCAATTTATATATACAAATAAATGATAGATTTAAAAAAGCCTTTGATTTTCTTAGAAATACTGACTTCTTAGAAATCAGTACTGGAAAGCATGAATTAGAAGGAAATGAAATCTATGCCATAGTAGATAGTTATTATACCTGTTTAGAGAAAAAATTTTGGGAAGCTCATCGCCGTTATATTGATATCCAATTTGTAGTTAACAATTGTGAACAAATGGGTTATGCCTATTTGAAGCAAATGAAACAGATTACTGAATACGATCAGGATAAGGATTTGATATTTTATGAAGGGAGTGGTAGTTTTTTTACGGTTACTCCTGATACATTCGTTATATTTTTCCCTCATGACGTTCATATGCCAGGTATTGCCGTAGAAAAGCCTGAAATAATTAAAAAAATTGTCATAAAAATTCTGGTAGATTAACAATAATAGATTTATATACCGAAATAAATTAGATATGAGGTAAAATCCTATGAAAAAAATGAAAGATCTTGTAGTTCCTACAATTACTCCCTTTCAGGAAAATGGAAACATTGATATTGAGGCAATGAAAGCTCATTATGATTTTTTAATCAAGGCTGGAGTAAGAAATTTTTATATTTTAGGAACAACTGGAGAATTTTTCTTATTGAATAAAGATGAGAGAAAAAAAATAGCAGAGGTGGTGGTTGATTTTGTTGGAAGTAAAGGAAATGTTTTTATTCATGTGGGGGCTCAACCTACCATAGATGCTTGTGATTTAGCCCAACATGCTGAAAGCATAGGAGCAGCTGGAATTGGGGCGATAACTCCTTTTTATGTAAAGGTAAGTCAAAATGAAATGGAAGAATATTACTTAGCCCTAGCAAAGAGCGTAAAAAATAATTTTCCTGTGTATTTATATAATCTTCCTGGATGTACTACCAATGATTTATTACCAGAAACTGTTTTGAAATTGGCTAAAGTAGAAAATATAGTAGGAATTAAAAATAGCATGTCAGATATTTTCAGGTTAAGTCGATTGATTGATGAAACACCAGATAATTTCGATGTAATCATCGGAGCAGACCCTATTATCTTACCAGCAATGCTGTGTGGAGCGAAAGGAAGTGTTTCTGGAAATGCTAATGTTTTTCCTGAGATATTTTTAGAATTTTTCCAGGCTTTAAAAGAAAATAATTATGAAAAGGCTCATCAGAAACAATTAACCATAAGACATATTGCTATGGTTTTAAAAGATGGAGCAAATTTAGCATATTTTAAACAAGCACTTGTTTATAGGGGTTTTAAACCAACTTTTACCAGAAAACCTTTACTGAATCTCCATCCTCAAGAAAGGGAAAAATTAAATATGGAAGTACAAGAAATCTTGAGGAAATACCTTTAGATGCAATTATCGTTATATTCTTTATATTCTTTAAAAAATTGTATATTTTTTAACCCACTCGGTATAGATAATTAATTTGTTAATTTTACTTTTTTAAAACTAAATTAATTTAATTAAAATTATAAAAGATTATAAATTTTCTTTATAATACGCTTTAATCATTTAATATAACTTTTAATATAATGGGTATTGCCATAAAAGAAATAATTAAAATAATTGAAAAAAAACTAAGAATAGACCCCCAAGGCAAGGAGAGAATTGCCCGAGTTTTAGAAAATAGGAAAGTAGATTTTTTACCCTTAATTTTCTGGAGACCTCAAAATATTTCTATTCCCGGAAAGACTTTTGATATGGAAGAGCAATTTTATGATAAAGAAAAGATGCTTTATGCTCATTTAGAAGAGATTGAAAAATGTGCTGAAAATACTTTTGATGCTCTTTTATGTATACGTCCTAATTTTGGAACTATATTTATTCCTGCTATGTTTGGATTGAAATATAAAGTGCCAAGAGATACTTTTCCCTGGATAACCCTTCATCTAAGTAAAGAAGAAATAAAAAATTTCAAAATGCCAGCATTAGATAATATTGAAATTATGAAAAAAGCATCTGACTATCTTGCTTTTTTCAAAAAGAATTTACCTAATTGGATACATGTATATCTCCCCGATACTGAAGGACCTTTTGATATCGCCCATTCTGTTTATGGAGATAATATTTTTTATGATATTTATGATGATCCAGCTTTTGTCCATTACCTTTTAGGACTTTGTACTGAATTGTATATCGAGGTTACTAGAAAATTAAAGGAAGTGATAGGTGAAAATAATAATAATTGCTATCATGGACATGCGCTGGTAAGAGGGATTTATATGAGAAACGGTGGTGTCCGAATTTCTGAAGACAGTGCAACTTTATTATCTCCAAAGCACATCGATGAATTTGTCATTCCCTATGATAAGAAGGCATTGCAAACATTTGGAGGAGGGTTTATTCATTATTGTGGGAAACATGAGTATTTATTAAAGGCTTACTTACAGCTAAAAGAAGTGAAAGCTATTAATTTAGGTAATCCCGAAATGTATGACTTTTACATTACTATGAGAAATTTTTTGGACCATAAAAAATGTTATTTTGGATTATGGCCAAAAAAAAGTGAAGAAACGCTGGAGTCCTACATAAATAGAATGAAAGAAGCTACGGAAGGAGGGGAAAGGGGTCTTATTCTTCATTTTGATGAACAGATGTTTCCAGAGTACTCTTGTTGGGAAATTTTAGAAAAATGGAGAGAATAAAGGTTTTTCTTTAATAGATAATTGATAGTATTAATAAAATAGATAAAGCTTAGACAATATTGAACAATTTTTTAACAAACTAATATTCTAAAATATTCTTCGGAATTTATCTTCTTGAAAATTGAGAATGCAGAAAAAATATTTAAATTAGTATATTTTGCAATTTTGGAGGATTAATTATTATACAGATTTTAAAATTGCGAAATCATATTCCCATAAGCGGTCCGGCTAGAAGAGAGCCTTTTGATGGTACAGAATCAGATATGCGAGTATCCTTTGGTTTTGTTCCGGGCTGGTTCCATCAGAGATGTGGGATTAATTTTTCTGCCCAATGGCATAAAGATCCTTTGTATCGTTATAAAACTTTAATAAAAATGAAGAAGGAGTTATGCAAGTCCTTTCCTTCGGTTTCTTATTGGAATGAAGAATATAAAGACGATTTTGCTACTATTTCTGGATGCTATGGTATCTTTGTTATTCCACTTGCT
>CAZGKY010000051.1:0-14147 GCA_964525625.1 uncultured Atribacterota bacterium
GGCCCATTTCAAGTTATCTTATTCTACTTTGACAGAAAATATAGCACACACTCTACTGAAAGGGATAATAGATAATAATAAATTGGTAAAATTTAGTTGACTAATTTGTTATAATTATTTTAATAATAAAATATAGCTAATTTACTTTTTTTATCAATAAGCTGAAATAGCTTTTTGCAATATAATTTTCATTAAGATATTATTCAATTCATCTTATATTTTATATCTTAAAATTTCTAAATTTTACTAGGTGTTCTAGTGGTCAAGATCAATAATTCTCCCAAAACAAAAGAAGCACTAAAAGAGAAATTAATAAAGTACAAAAAACATTTCCTGAAAAAGGCAGCTGGACCTCCCCTGATATCAGTTTCTCAGGTGAAGAAGATAGCTCGAATTTTTAATTTATCATCTAGAGAAATTGAGATAGCTGCACTTCAGGAAGAAATAATTCCAACTCGTTATAGCCGTAATTTTCCCACCATAAGCCTAACAGAACAAATTACCTTGCTTTCTTCAAAGGTTGCCATAGTAGGATGTGGTGGACTAGGCGGAAATATCATAGAATTACTGGCAAGATTGGGAATAGGTTATATTATTGCAATTGATGGAGATCTATTCAAGGAAAGTAATCTCAACAGACAACTACTATGTACTGAAAATGATTTAGAAAAAGAAAAGGCAAAACGAGTGCTACTAAGAATAAAGAAGATAAATTCCAGTATTAATGCTCGGTCTTATTCTCAATTTATTAATAAGGATAATATTATTAATATTATCCAAGATACAGATGTAGTGGTAGATGCTCTTGATAATATCCCGGCCCGATTTATCCTAGAAAAAGCCTGTAAAAAATTAAAAATCCCTTTTATTCATGGTGCAGTCAATGGTTTACAGGGACAGATATACACAATCTTTCCTGAAGATACAGGATTAACTGCTATTTATGGACCTGAAGATAAATATCTCAATACAAAACAAAATAATATCAATCAATTAAGTGTACTTTCTTTTACTCCCTCTCTAATTGCTTCCTTACAAGTAGCAGAAGTAGTAAAAGTATTATTACGGAGAGGAAAACCTTTACAAAATAAACTGCTCTTAATCAATTTAGAAGAAAATGACTTTAACATTCTAGAAATTTCCTGATACACGGTTATGGGAACAGTTCTCTTGATATAATATTTTCTTTCTTAAAAAAGTTTTTCAAGAGAACTGTCCCGGCAAAGGAATTTATATAATACCTTTCTCTGCAAGCTTCTCGATCTCCTCTTGCTTAAAACCTAAAAGATCTATATATATTTCCTGATTGTGTTCACCAACCAATGGTATACGCATATTCCTATTTCCTGGTGTTTTAGACATCTTATAAACGGACCCAGCAAGTTTTACCTTTCCTGAAAGAGGCTGTTCTACTTCGATAATCATCTCACGATGCAATATCTGTGGGTCATTAGCCACTTGTTCGAAAGTAGGAACCGGGGAACAGGGAACCTGAAATTCCTTAAATATTTGAAGAGCTTCCTCAACTGTTTTTTCCTTCAACCATCCATTTACTACATTCTCAACATCTGTCATATTCTTAGCCCTAAGCACACGAGTGCGAAAACGTTCATCATTACTTAAATCTTCTCGTCCAATGGCCTTAAGTACATTTTGCCATTGGTCATCTGTGATGGTACAAATTACCACATATCCATCCTTAGCCTTGTAGGAACCAAAAGGAGCAGAACTACTGAGTCTGTTGCCGATTCTTTTTGGTGGAATAAGAGTGTCGAAATAATCAGCTCTGTCAGGAAAGACCATAGCCCATATTCCATCCTGCATAGATATATCAATATATTGGCCTTCTCCAGTAACATCCTTATAATGCAGCGCTGCCAGGATGGCAATAACCCCATTATATCCTCCCATGTAATCAGCCAGAGAAATTCCTGCTTTAAGTGGTTCTCCATTCTCATATCCAGTTACACTCATTAAACCACCCATAGCCTGCCCCACTACATCATAAGTGATCTGGTCACGACGTGGACCAGTTTGACCAAAACCTGAAATAGAGGCATAGATAATACCAGGATTTATTTTACTGGCAACCTCATAGCCAAGACCCAAGCGTACCATAACACCAGGAGCAAAATTCTCTACAAGAACATCACATTGAGCTACAAGCTTCTTAGCAATTTCCAGCCCCTCAGAACTCTTTAAATTTAAAGTAATACTTTTCTTTCCCCGGTTATAAGCCATAAACTGATATGATTCTCCTTTAGGAGTCATCGGTGCAGCCTTCCGTTCCGGTTCCCCTGTTCCTGGCCGCTCTACTTTTATAATCTCTGCTCCCAGCTCACAAAGAACTGATGTACAATGAGGTCCTGACAAATATTGAGTGAAATCTAATACCCTGATATCTTCTAATGCCTTATACATAATACATTCTCTCCTTTATTTATTTTGTATCAATTATATTCAAAGTAAGGGATAGCATAAGTTATTCTGAGTTTACTATTATAGTGATAGTAAAAATATTACACTCTTGAAATGTTATCATAAATTCTTATTTTAAACAATCTCATATTGAACCTGGGCTATGATCTACCATACAATTTTAAACAAAAATTATACTTAATATCTCAAAAAATAATAGTAACGATAAAAATAATTCCCAAATGATAATAATTTTTTATTTCTCATGTTGCCTGAATAGAAGAAAACTGTTGCTCATATGATGGTTCGACTAATTTTGATCTATATCAGCTTTTATATCTTTTGTTTCTCTTTAGGTAATATTAAGGTCAAGTTTAAGTCCCCCAAATTACAATATAAGGTAATCATTATTTAAACGGGCTTTTAGCTCCGTCATACCAACCCTTTTCAATCCAGTATTTCTTATCCAACGAATTATCATCATCATATTTTTTCATTAACATTCTTCTAACTAAAAACATTATTCTTATCATGAGATAAGGATTATGTCTTTTACCGGAAGCTACCTCTTTATAGAACCTGGTAGCTTTCTTTCTCAACTGTATCAATAATTTTTCTTTTTTATCTTCTTTCATATTGTTCCATTCATCTCCAAATGTTGCAAAACTATAAGTATAAATCCTATTGATGCCCCAGTATTTCAAACTGGTAGATATAGTTTTTATAGCAGCTTTTGTACCCGCACCAGCGGTAGAAGATATAATAAAAGCTTTTTTCTTAAACATTTCAATTCTTGGCCTGTGCACAATAAAAATATAGGCATAATGATCCAGAAATGATTTCATGCATCCACTCAAAGAAAGAGCAAATACTGGCGTTGTGAATACAAGTGCATCAGCAGATATCATATGCTCTAATATGGGTATCGTATATCCGGCATGAGGACATTTTTCTTCTCCCTTTAAGAAACATGCCCTACAACCACAACAAAACTCAGGCAGGTCTTTTGGTAAGAAAATATCTACAAATTCAACTTCTCCATGTTTTTTCATCTCTTCTTTAAAAACATTCGTTGCTTTATAAGTATTGCCTTTTCTAGGACTACCATGTATTATTACAATTTTCATTAGAATTGGTTATCCTTTTCTACTTTAGATCTATGCTTCAGATTTTGCCATCAATTTATAAAAATTTAAAAAAAAGTCCCTGAACAGTACCTTGATAAGGTTTTGCCCAATTCTGAGCAATCATATAAGATGGTATTAATCTCTGCTTTCTTTTCAGTTTGCATCTTAAGTTTTTCAAGATTATCAAAATCCGGGTGTTCGATCAGGATTGATTCAATAATGGAATCTACTTCTAGCAACATCTAGAAAAGTTTATATTTACCTAAAAATGACTCATTCTCTCTAAATACTCAGCTTTAATCTTTCTATTTGCTCCCACCTAATCAAACATCTAATTGTCCCCGTTCATACAAATATAAAATTACCATTTTCAGCTTTTTATTCTTGAAATCATTAAGAGTAAATGTAAAGTAGGTCATATCTAAATAGACTAAATATAGGAGCTCACAACAAAATCCAGGTAATTCTTCTCCCGGTAAGTTTTCAGGCTAGATAAATGTCATGATTCCCCTGTAAGCTTTTGAATATTCCCTTTACTTAATTGATTCTTGTATTCTTGAATATATTCTTTGAATGATGCCATAAGACTACCTCTCACCCCAGCGGTATTTTTTATTGTGAAGAAATATATCGAAATCGCAATTTAAACACAATCCATTGTGACAGCATATTATCTCACCACATCCCGGACACTTCCACTTTTCTTCTTCCTTTTCCAGGAATCTCTCCAGGCTATAGTTCTGTATAAATTCGAGATTTTCAATCATACTCATATGGTATTTTGTACGATAGCGCTTATCCAGTGTTTTTAATCTTTTGCAGGGAAAATCCTGACACTCAAAGCAAAACCGAATCATTCCTTTTCCAAGCAATTTACACCTATCGCCCATATGAGTGCAATGCTCTCCCCTTGGAATGCATCCGGGACAATACTTCTTATAGAATCCCTGCCCGTTCAGGTCCTTTTTCAAAAATTGATAGGAAATGCATAGGCTGCAATTTATTCCACATGGAGCAATTATATTTTTTCTCATATTAGCTCCATACACAATCATATAGAAATAAAAACGTCAAATCTTTATCATTGGCAATTTAAGTTATGCTACAAAGTTTTTACCATAGTTAACTTAGATAAAAGTAATTATTCTAAAAACTTTTCTTTAAGATAGAAATTCTCCTTGATTATATGTTATTATTCTGGCATAAAGCATTTTATTTAACTATCCCGATATTTCAGATTATTCTATTATCAAGTCAGCTGGAGTGTTATTTTCAATTATAGATCCAATAATAATAGATCATAATATATAATACATACTATCAAATTAGCCATAGTGTAAAATGAGACTATAGACCCTATTTACTCTTTCCGGTGGAGTAACTTGAACATAAAAATCAGCCATATCAGGTGTATCATCGCTGCCTGAAGCAAATTGACCATATCAAAAGAAGTGTTGATTAATCTCACTACCCAATAAAAAGGAGTTAGTGCTCCGACAACACTTAACCAGGGTAGTCCGAAAAGGTCTGCCACGGCAAATACATTTAGTATACTTAAACCCTTGGAATAAGTCACTCCCTTGACCTTATCCTCTGCAAAGGCAAACAGAAACAGACCAATTAGTACCGCAGACAAGCTATTCAGGAAAGCTATATAAACAAGTAGGAAAAGGTTAATATAATAGATATCGATAAAATAATATCCAATGATTGTATAGATAAAGGCTGTGCTGAAGGAAATCAAGGAACGCATGATAATATAACCAAGGTAGCCCAAGGGAGTAACTGACATTAATTCGAATATGTGTGCATCACGATCATCTATCATTAGAAAACCGCAAACCGTTCCCAACATAAACGGTGCCATCAGAAGAATCACGGCCAAGATATATCCACAATAAGGAAAGATATCGAAACCTGTATATTGGAACAATAGTGGAAATCCATAGATAGACACCAATTTCACAATAGCAATAATAAAAAGAGGTAGAATCATGAAGATAATCAAAATGGGTTCACGAAAAATTAGTTTAAGATCTGCTTTCACTGTAGTTTGATTTAGCATTTACTACTCTCCCTTTGTTACTATCTTTTCAAAAATATTTTTTACATGATAAAGCAAGACAGCATTAACAATAAGAAGGTAAATAGTTAAAGTAAGAATGCCTTTGCTCCCTATTCCATTAAACGCTCCAAAAAGCAATTGTAATCCAGCCACGCTGGGAAAAATATTAAAAATCCATGAATAAGAAAAGCCAATCACAGAAAAGCAAGGCAATACAATCAAGAGCATATAGGGAATCATCTTGATAAAATACTGGTTCATAGTGCTGCAGTCAGCAGCAGCGATAAAGCCATATAACACAAAAAAGGAAGAAGTAAGGGTAATACTGACAATCAATATAAACCAGTCGAGTGGTTCATGATAGGTAACCAGAACAATCATAGTAGCCGCAGTTATCGCCAGAATGGTCAATGAGAGGACTTTAGCCAGCAAATATTCGATCGAGCGCAAAGGTGTAACCATAACATACTGGAGGACACCCTGCACTTTTTCCAGCATAACAATAGCCCCTATAAAGAAAAATCCCACCATAGATGGGTCTGAAAAGACCACCAGAGGTACGGCTAATTCCTTCCATTCATGGGGAAATTTAGCCAGGACGATCATATAGATAAAAGTGAGCAGGACATAGACTAGGTAAAATCCCTGTTTGAACTGAAACCGAATATCCGCCCGAAAGGCATTAAGCAGTCTCATTGCAGTTCTCTCCCGGTTAGCTTAATAAAAATATCTTCCAGTGTCGCTTCCTGGGTATGCATTGTACGCACTTCATAACGGCTTAGAATTTCCAGAAATTGTTTATTCCTCCCTATACCAGCAAGTGGAAATTGCGCTGTTAGATATTGCTTGCTTTTAGGGTCGGTATTATTATTGCCTATATCAGCTTCTTTACTAATACTTGAAACACCTTCAATAGCTTTACCTATACCTATATTATCGGTACCAGTAATATTACCAGGATAATAAACAATTTCAACTATTTTGCGCCCGTGCTTAAGTTTTAGTTCAGCCGGGCTATCGATAACAGGCACCTTGCCTTCAATAATAAAAGCAACCCTATCACAAAGAAAATCAGCTTCAGTCATATTGTGAGTCGCCAGGAAAATTGTCTTGCCTTTCTTCTTTAATGCTAAAATCATATTGCGGATAATCTTGGCATTAACCGGGTCTAATCCCGAGGTTGGTTCGTCAAAAAAAAGCAGCACTGGATCGTGTAAGATGGAGCGGATAAAATTTAATCTCATTTTCATGCCCTTGGAATAATTTTCCACACGTTTATCCCGATCGGGAAGCAGACCTACACTATCCAGTAATTCTTCCATATTTGCCTTATTATTACGATAGTAAGAGCTAAACAGATTAAGGTTTTCATATGCAGTCAGCTTTTCATAGAGATTGGGAAAATCAAAGACTACACCTATTTTTTCAAAGAAGTCCCTTCCCCATTTTTTTCTTTCCAATCCCATTACTTCTACACTCCCTCTATAGTTGCGCAACAGTCCGATGATGATACGTTGTGTAGTTGTTTTGCCAGCACCACTTGGACCAAGAAAGCCAAATATTTCTCCATCATTAATATTAAAATCAATTCCATTGATTGCTTTCTTTACCGACTGTCGATAAGTAAATTCTAAATTGGAAACTTTAATCATTTACTTTAGTTTTCTCCAGATATTAAAGTTGTCCATTAACATTTGGATATTTTCCTGATTGTACATAAAAATTATTTATTTGACTACCCTAATATTATTTCATATTCAAGGTTTATTTATAATTTTTTAATAATAAATATTATCTATTAAAACACATTATTATTTGTCATATGGTATAGATTGAGTTCCATCAATATCCTGAAAGCCATACTCTTTTGCCAATTCCGCAGTAACTAAAATATTGTACACCAACATATCCAATTTTCCTTATTTTTCTTTAATATGCTCAAAAACTTTTTTTTACTTCTTCGTCGTTTTCATGATTGCACAATAAAGCAATGCCTCTCCCACCTGAGGAAGTAATACCTTTTACATCTTTGTCTGTTATACTTCTTCACTGCAACATATACAGAAGATTATTAATAAATACTGAAGCGTGTAATATACTCCTAACCATAATTTTTTACATTTTAGCAAATTGAATTTTTATTTCCATAATAAAGTTTGTTTTAATGATTTTAAGGAATTAAAGACTGGATATAATTTATAAGTTTACCTGTGCCTGCCTTTTAAAATTAGTTAAAGACCAAGCTATTATGGAAAGCAAGGTATAGGAATTAGAGAGATGTTAAAGTGATGAGAAACTTATAATTAGTTTAAGTTAGCCTCTGGTGAGTATGCTATTTTAGAAAATGGGTTTTGGGATTATCAAATAGATATGAGTAAAACTTGAAAATATCTTGACAAATTGATTAAAATAAAATATTATTTTTTATCGGAATAATTAGGGAAGGAGCTGATAAATATGCCAACCTATGAATACCAGTGTAAAAAATGCAGTTATGTTTTCGAAAAATTCCAATCTATTACTGAGCAACCGGTACAAGTGTGTCCTAAATGCCATGGAGAGGTATTCCGTTTAATCAGTAAAAATGGTAGCTTCATCCTGAAAGGAAGTGGTTTTTATAGCACAGATAACCGAAGAACCAACCTTCCAAAAGATAAAATGAGTAGCAGAGTTAGCAAAGGCGCTAAATTAGATTCCAATAATTCAGATAATAATGGTAATGGAAAACCGGCACAAGGCAAAGTAGAAAAAGAATCAGCTCATATTTAATTTTAAATTCACCTCCCCTCTTATCATTATGTCTTATATCTATAATTAATTCTAACTAATAAATCCCGCATATAGCTATATGCGGGATTTATTAGTTAATGTTATTAATAATACTATACCTCAGTTTCCCTTAGAAGCTTAGAAAATATTGATAAATCGGTATAGCAAGCTTAAAAAAACTATCCCTTCTAATCCTAAAGGGGATTTTCTTCCTTTTTCTTCTTTTCTAATACCTTCTGGGAAAATTTTTCTAAATCAATTATAAAACGTTCTACCTGGCCTTCTCCAATCTTCTCCACTTCATCAAAGGCACTTACGGTAAAGATAAGTCGATTCTTATAAACATCTATTAATTCCGCTTGAGCAGTCACAGTCATTCCCTCTGGTGTTGGTGCTAGGTGTTTTATGGTAATAGAAGTAGCAACCGTAATATATCCTGGTGGTAATTCTTTTTTCACTGCTTCAATTGCTGCATTATCCATTAGCGAAACCAGCATAGGAGTAGCAAAAGAAGGGGGCATAGGCCTGGAAAATTTCTCTGCCATATTATCTGGATTTACCACCATCTGGGCAACACCTTTTAGACCTTTTTCTAATTTAAATTCTACCATTTTGACCTCCTAATAATATTTTTTTCTTATGCCATAAAAATAATTATTCTTCTTAGTTGTTTCGTCCTGGTAAACCACCATTATTATTATAACAAAAAATTAATTCTCAGGTAACTATGAATAACTAAAGAAGTATAAATAAATAAAATGCTTATAAAGAGCCAGAGATAGACAAAATATTGGTACCCTATCCTTTTAAATATGAATTTCTTCTATCCCTTTTGGTGCATAATTTGCACTACTTTACGGCGAATAAAGACATGAATAAGATAAGAATAAATAACAATAGTAATAGGAGCACTGATCAATCTGGGAATCATCAATATTTGCCAGGGTATAGCAAAAATAATATGTAGACTGTATGGTATCAAGAATAGTTCAGTAATACTGACTGTAAGGCCAATAGGGATAACTATCTTGATTATTTGTTCTTCGTTTTCTCCGAAAACGCGAAAGAAAATTACGGGAAGAATACCACATAAAGCAGATATTATAGTAAAGTGGGGCATATAAGGACCAATGGGTTGAATAAAATATCCCACCAGGTCAGAAATTGCGCCAATTAAACCGCCATAAAAAGGCCCCAACATAAAGCTGCCCAGAATAATAGGTAATTTTCCAAAACCTATCCGTATTCCTTCTACACTACCTATGGCAATTCTAATACTGGCTATGCGGGAAAGTATTATACTAACAGCAACTAATAAGCTTATCAAAGAAATATGTCGGGTTGAGATATTCATAATTTTTCAGTCCTTTTCTTCTTTATTTTTTTAACTTTTGTCAATAATCTTATTATTAAGAAAATATAATAATGATAATTGTGTCAAAAATTTTATACTATAGGACATTTCTTGCTAAAAATCTATTGTAACTCACCACTTGTCACTTGCCACTTACCTAACTTTCAGAAACCTGTTTAAATAAATGCAGAAAATTTTTACCCATAATTTTGTTAATATCATTTTGGGAATACCCATTTTGAGCTAATTTCTCTCCAATTCTAAAGACCTTATCGACTCCCTCCAATCCCTCAGGTAAAATCCGACATCCATCAAAATCAGAACCGAGACCAACAAATTCAACACCTACCAAGTTTACCAGATAGTCAATATGAGCGATAACATCATCTATGGTTGCCTTTCCTTTCTCCTTAATCAAAAAATCAGGAACATAATTTACACAGATCAGTCCACCATTTTCGGCTATGGCCTTAATCTGATTATCCTTTAGATTACGGGGGTGTGGACAGAGCTGGTAGCAATTGGAGTGGGAAGCAATAACCGGTTGACAAGTTGCTCTTATTACCCCCCAAAAACTGTATTCAGAAAGGTGAGAAACATCGATTATCATCCCCAGATGATTCATCTCATTAACTACTTTTTTACCAAAGGAGGTTAGTCCTCTTTTTGAATCCGGGTAATCAATACCATCGGCAATAGCATTACGTTGATTCCAGGTCAGCGTCATTATTCTGACTCCCAGGCGATAAAAATTCCTGAGGTTATACAATTTACCTTCTATTGCCTCTCCGCCTTCAATAGCCAGTATAGCGGCAATCTTATTAGCTGATACAATGTTCTCTATATCTTGAGAAGAGGTAGCCAGTTTAATACTATTATTATGGCGGTTAATTCCAGCAAGAGACAATCAATTAACTGCAGAGCTCTGATTAGAGAACGGTCAGGCTTATATTGTTTCTCGATATAAATAGCAAAAACCTGAACATTAACCTTACCTCTTCGTAAACGGGGGATATCAACATGACCTTGAGAGGATAATTCTCCCATTTTTCTCTTCTTTTTTAATAAGTCAATTACTGTGTCACAGTGAGCATCACACACTATATTATAGCTCATTCTTTTATTCTACTTTCCTTAATTTTTTAATATTCTATAAATTAGGGCTTTAGTTTTTCATTATAATAGTTTATACTATTCAATCTCATAATTTGGGGCTTCTTTGGTAATAATAATATCATGGGGATGACTTTCTTTTAAAGCTGCACTGGTAATTTTTATTAAGCGACTTTTTTCCTGCAACTCTTTGATATTGGCAGCACCACAGTAAGACATACCAGCCTTCAATCCTCCCACTAATTGAAAAACACAATTGGACAATGAACCCTTATAAGGTACCCTTCCCTCTATACCTTCAGGAACCAATTTGGTATCATCTTTTTCTTCCTGGAAGTAGCGGTCTCGACTTCCTTCTTTCATCGCTCCCATAGAACCCATTCCCCTATACTCTTTATAACTTCTGCCTTTATATAGGACCACTTCCCCCGGACTTTCCTCAGTGCCAGCAAAAAGACTACCAATCATTACAGAATCAGCACCAATAGCTAGAGCTTTACAGATATCACCGGAATAACGTATTCCTCCATCAGCAATTAGTGGAATATTCTTTTCCCTGCAGGCTCTGGCACACTCAAAAATAGCATAGATTTGAGGTACTCCTACTCCTGTGACTATTCTGGTTGTACAGATAGAACCCGGACCAATACCTACTTTAATAGCGTCAACACCAGCTTCAATTAATCTCCTGGCACCTTCATAAGTTGCCACATTTCCCCCAATCAACTCTATGTTATATCTTTTCTTTATTTCCCTGATTATGTTCAACACTCTCTCCGAATCAGCGTGAGCAGTATCCACTACTATTACATCACCATGTGCTTGTATAATTGCTTCTACCCGCTGGAAGGTATCAGAAGAAACGCCAACTGCTGCACCTACCCTTAATCGACCTTTGTCATCTTTACAGGCATTAGGATACTGTCTAGCCTTTTCAATATCTTTGATGGTAATCAGCCCTCTTAAGATATAGTTTTCGTCAACCAGAGGTAATTTCTCAATACGGTTCTGATGCAAGATCTTCTTTGCCTCTTCCAGTGTCGTTCCTACTTTGCCCGTAATCAAAGGTTCTCTGGTCATTACCTTACTAATTGGTATTTCTTCATCCTCTAAAAATCGGATATCTCTATTGGTCAATATTCCTACCAACTTTTTGCTATGATTTATTACTGGAATACCAGAAATATGATAATGTTGCATTAATTCTAAAGCAGCTTTAACTTTATTATCTTCAGTTAAGGCTATTGGCTCTACTATTACCCCGCTTTCAGAACGTTTTACTCGGTCAATTTCCCGAGCTTGCTCCTGAATGGACATATTTTTATGAATTATCCCGATACCTCCTTCCCGGGCAAGAGCAATGGCTAATCTTGATTCGGTTACCCGGTCCATCGCAGCGCTCACCAATGGAATATTTAGAGTAATATTTCTGGATAATGGGGTATGTAAATCCACTTCTTTTGGTAGTAATTTAGAATTTTGAGGAACTAACAAAACATCATCAAAGGTTAATGCCTCTTCTTGAATAAACTTCTCCTCCCACATTAAAATACTCCTTTCTCCCTTTGTTAACTTTAAAAAGACCTCTCAGTTTTTTAAAGACACTGGTTAATTTTTTATCAATCCTATCTCTTATTATAAAAGCTGTCAACCGATAATAGGGAATAAATTACTCAATAAACAGAATTATTAATTTTTTAAAACTTATAATTATAATAAGAACTGTTATTAATGGTTAAGTTAAAATTACCGAAGATAGTTAACTAAAAGAATTGATATCCGATTTAAACTCCTCTTAATCCGATCTTCCTCTTGGTAAAAAGTGATTGATTACAATATCAATTCTGGTAGCAATCGTATCGCATTTAATTATTTAAATCATAGATTATTCTTAATCCCTCCAAAGTAAGCAAGGGATCAACTCTGTCGAATAGGGTGGTGTTTTCCCCCATTAATTCAGCATATCCCCCGGTAGCAATAATTATAGGATGGCCAGATAATTCTTCTTTAAACCGTTCAATTAATTCTTTAGTCAATCCTAGATGACCAAAATAAACACCTGATTGAATAGCTTGAATGGTATTGCGACCAATAGCCTGCTTACATTTTTTTAGTTCAACTTTGGGCAGTTTAGAGGTTTTTTCAAATAAGGCATTACTGGATAATTCCAGACCAGGTGCTATTGACCCTCCCAAATAATTTCCATCTTTATCTAAAGCACAGAAGGTAGTTGCAGTACCAAAATCAATAATTATTGCCGGAGCGCCATAAAGTGCATAAACCGCTACTGCATTTACTATTCTATCAGCTCCCACCTCTTCAGGAAAATCAGTCTTTATTTTAATATTTAACTTAATCTTTGAGTTAACTATCAACGGTTCAATATGACAATATTCTCGAGACATTTTTTTTAGAATCCAGAGCAAAGTAGGTACTACACAGGATATTGCTACTGCTGTAATATTACCGAAGTTCAGTTCCTGTTCAGTCAGTAAATTTTTAAAGAGCATGGCTAATTCATCTTCAGTCTTTCTGGAATCAGTAGCTATACGCCAGTGGTTTATTAATTTATCTTCTTCATAGATGCCAATAACGGTATGGGTATTTCCTACATCAACTACTAATAACATAATGCCTTGACCTCACTTTTATTAGCAATATTATTATTGTTTAGCCGGTTTAATATTGATCTGATATTCCTTTAATTTAGAAATTAGATTTCTTCTGCTAATACCCAGTGTTTGGGCAGTTTTTGTTCTATTACCATTATTCTGAATAAGACTTTTTTTTATCATCTCCTTTTCCATCTCTTTTAAAGTCCCCACATGATGATTGATATTTTTTTGCTCTAAAAAGAAGAGTAATTCTTTATCAATAATATCACTATTACACATTATCATCACTCTTTCTATAATATTTTCTAGTTCTCGTACATTTCCAGGAAAAGAATAATCCATTAATAAAGATAACCCATGCTTTGAGATATGAGAAATTCGTTTATTTAAAATTTGGTTATATTTTTTGATAAAGTGTTGTACTAAAAGCGGTATATCCTCTTTCCTTTCCCTCAAGGTAGGAACATTGATATGAAAGACATTGAGACGATAGAAGAGGTCTTCTCTAAATCTTTTTTCTCTCACCTCTTTTTCCAAATCCTTATTAGTTGCTGCTACAATTCTGGTATCAATCTTTATACTGGTAGAACTACCTACCCTTTCAAATTCCTTTTCCTGAATCACTCTTAATAATTTTGCCTGTATAGAGATCGGAAGAGCGTCGTGTAGGGAAAGAGTGTAGGATA
>CAZGKY010000052.1:0-14124 GCA_964525625.1 uncultured Atribacterota bacterium
AAAAGTTTAGAGAATATCTTGATTTTTCAGATGGGAAGTTCAGGTCTTGAAATATAAAAAAACTGATATTTCAAGGCCTGACTTCATCATTACATCACTAACGGAAGGTCTCGGATTCCCTATTCCATTGTGCTCTTACTTTTACTCAAGGTATAAAATATAGCAATCTGGCTTCACACAATGCTGTTTTGATCTAGATTTTTGTTTCATCAGGACTTCAGATAACCATTTACAGTTGTATAACCTATCCAACCTTCGCTATGTTAAAATATAAATTATTACCAAAATAATAGAGGCAAATAAAATGCCAACAATACAAGAAATACTCAAATTAAAAGAAAAACCAAAACAAAAGTTAACCCTTTTAGTAACAATTTTAAATGAAGAAGAAACTGCCCTAAACGAGCTTATAAAATGTTTTGATAAAGTTTCTGATTCTGAAAGAGGTTACTTAATGGAAGCATTAGAATATATTACTAAAGAAAATCCTAATTTTGGCAAGCATTGCCTTGAGTTTGTTATCAAGTACCTGAACTATAATGCTCCGAGAATAAAGTGGGAAACCAGCAGAATAATAGGTAATGTTGCTCAAAACTTTCCTGATAAAATAAAACAAGCAATACCTAAGCTTCTAGAAAACACCAAGGATGAAGGTACTGTGGTAAGATGGAGTGCTGCTTTTGCTTTAACTGAAATTGCCAAAAGCAATTCTAAGCTAAAAAGAGAACTTATTCCAGAATTCACAAAAATTTTAGCAGGAGAAAAGAACAATGGAGTAAAAAATATTTACCTAAAATACTTGAAGGATGTCAAATTATAAAAAATGATGTCAGGGATATTATAATTGAGAGAAGTATTAATTGCTATCCTTTTGAGGGTAATAAGCAAAAGAAATAATCCTGTTTTTTTAGGAATTTATGTACCAAGAGGATAAAATGGAAAGATAAAAATACGAATTGGGTAATAAAGAAGGGGATAAAAGATTAGCTGAAGTGAAACAGAAAAATAAGAATTCTTTACCAAGGAGGAATAACATTGAAAGAAGACAGAAATTTATTAGCATACTGTGGCCTGTATTGTGGAGATTGCTTTAACTACAAGGGTGAAATTGCAGACTTAGCAAGAGATTTGAGAAAGAAACTTAGAGAAGCAAAATTTGACACTGTTTCTGCAGGGCTTTCTAAATACTTTAAAGAGTTTAATGAATATAAAACATGCTATAATGTTCTTGGGGCAATGGTTAGACTCAGATGCAAAAAATCATGTCGTAATGGGGGCGGAAACCCAGGTTGTAAAATACGATTGTGCGGTCAGAGAAAAGCTATTGCTGGTTGTTGGGAATGCGAAGAATTTGAAAACTGTGGAAAACTAAATTTCTTAAAACCCATACATGGTGAGGGGCATGTTAAGAATCTTAGAAAAATCAAAAAAGGGGGAATTGATAAATTTCTGGAGGGGGGAAGAGATTGGTAACAATGGTTAATATCTTCGTAAGGTTATCAGAGAAAAAGAGAAAAATTGTAACCAATAATTGCTTAGCTGTTTTAATAATCAATAAAATTTTTAAGATAATAAGTTAATTAAGTAACAAGTATTTTAATCAAACCAAAGAAAATATTTTCATTGTCTAACTATAATCTGATAATCTTTTCTGTATTTAAGTGAAGAAGTTTATAAATAGTTAAAAATGAATTTTTAGAAGAAGGATATTTAAAAATGGTTAAATGTAAAAATTTAGATAAAAGATATAAATGTATCATTGAAACTTCAAATTATTCAATATTTTCAGATACCACTAAGGAGAAGGGCGGTTCTGAAGAAGGAATCAGGCCTCATGAATTATTGGAAGCAGCTTTAGCTTCCTGTTTAAATATTACCATTCGGATGACTTTAGATAAATTAAAAATAAAGGCAGATAATGTATTTGTGACAGTTAATTTGATGAGAAATAAAGAAGGAAAAACAATTTTTAACTATCACTATAATATTAATGCTGAGTTGAATAATCTCCAAAAGGAAAAGATAGAGGAGTCAGTTGCTAATTGTTCAATAAAACAGACTTTATTAAAGGAGATTATTTTTTGCCATTCTCTTTTATGAAAGGAAATGGTACATTTTGGGGTCATGAAATTGGAATCTATAATGGAAAAATAACAGAATAACCTCAATAACACAAAGTAAGTATTGGTTAAAACAAATGATGAGAATAATAAAAAAAGAATTCAATCATATAATTTTAGAAGGCAATTCCTATGAAGTTGGAAGACAGCAGGCAGAACTCATCAAGAATAATCCGGCATGGATCAGATTTATTAAAACCGCAAAAGCAAAATTTAGCGATAAAGAATTTGAACAAGTAAAAATCTTTTTTGAAAAAGTGTGTCCAGGGCTTAATGATGAATTAAAGGGAATGGCTGATTATTTCAGTATTCCCCTTAAAAATATGTCCTTCTACTATCATTCTTATCTTCGCCCGCATTGCAGCACTTTTTGTGTTTTGCCTCAGAAATCCACTGATGGCCATGTCTATGTCTGCCGTAATTATGATTTTAATTATGAAGTTGAGGATTACAGGCTGTGCACTACAAAGATAAGTGGTAAATTCAGTCATACCGGATTTTCCACCATGCTTTTCGGGAGAAATGATGGAGTTAATGACCAGGGGCTTTGTGTTACGATGAGTTCCACGGGAATGGGTGTTGGAGCTACAAAATGGTTTAGATCTCCAGCTCTTTGCGGATCTCAATTCTGGTTAATCCTGAGGGGAATACTGGAAAATTGTCAGGATGTCACTGAAGCTATCGCTTATACCAGGAATATTGATATTGCCTATAATATTAATCTGCTGATGACTGATAAAAAAGGAAATGCCTGTCTTCTGGAAACATTTGATGGGAAAAAAGCTACGGCAAGGCTAGACCATAAGCCATTTTTAGGGTCAACAAACCATGCCCTAATAGCTGAGATCAAGAAATATTCTGGTAAGTCTTTGAAACACTCTGTCATTAGATATAGAGCTATAGAAAAATTATTTAGATCAAAGGAAAAATTATCCCGGGAAGACCTGCAAAGATTCTGCTCCCAGAAATATCCTGATGGAATAGCTGTTTTATATTATCGGAAATTTCTGGGAACAACATACTCTATTATCTTTGATCTTACTGCCGAAAAGGCTTATATTGCTTTTGGTTCGCCGAATATAAATCCGTGGAAAGTGGTGGAATTAAATAATCTTAAAAAAGCAGTTTATCCTTGTCTGTTTATTGAAGAAGTGCCTCCAAAGGATTTTATGGAATGGATTGATTAATTAAGATTAAGAATATTGAAGAGGTAAAGGGATAAAAAGATGAACCAGTATGAAGAAAAATTACAAAAGTTTATTAAGGATAATAATATTCAATGCGAGTATCTACGATTTAATCAATCATGTCATTCAGTATCAGAAGCAGCAAGAGCAGCAAATGTGAATCCAGATGATTGTGTAAAAAATATCTGTCTAATTGATTCAGAAGATAATCTTATTGTAGCTATTGTTAAAGGTAATGATAGAGTAAGCACTGCTAAGGTTGGGAAGGCTTTACAAATAGATCGACCACGTATTGCTACACCTGATGAAATTTTACAAAAAACAGGTTATCCCTGTGGAGGAACTCCTTCCTTTGGCTATCAGGCACAATTTCTTATTGATCTTGCGGTTATGGAAAAAGATAGTATTTTGACTGGAGGAGGTTCTGAATATTCGCTTATAAAAATTTCCCCACAAGAACTGCAAAGAAATAATAAGGGTAAGATTTTGAAAATTAGAAAATAACTCCTAGAAAAAATTGGGGAGTTGGGGTTAGGTATTGAAATATAATAAAAAACTGATATTTCAAGACCTGACCCCCTTCTAATCTATTTTTTATATAATAAAGGTGCAGTAGGAATAAATAATGAAAAAGAAAAAGAATTTGTTGCAGTCGATAATTTAATAGTAAGACTTAAGGGTTTAGTTTACATTGATAATATAATAAAAGTGAAGAAGATTTATTACAATGATAAAGATAATTAAACCTAGCAATAAAATTAGTCTTGTTTCATAAGATAGATTAAGGAAAAAGAGATGTAGAGTTATTTTGAATAGATTTATGTAAAGTAACTAAAGCTATGGTTTAAAAAATTTATTCATGAAATAAAAAAAATAGAAAAAGGGCAAGGTATGATATGAAATGTTTAATAGTATATAAATCTAAAACAGGGTTTACCAAGAAATATGCCGAATGGATTGCCGAAGAGCTATCAGCCGATATTTGTGATTATCATACGGTAAGGCTGAAACAGATGGAAAGATATGATATTATTATTTATGGCGGCAGTCTTCATGCTGTGGGGATTTGTGGAATAAAATTAATTACCCGGAATCTTGATAAATGGAAAGATAAGAAGATAATTGTTTTTGCTGTTGGTGCCTCACCTCCACGAGAAGAGGCTATCCAAGAGATTAGGCGCAGAAATTTTTCTGAAGAAGAACAGAAATACATCAAATTCTATTATCTACGTGGAGGTTTTAATTATCACAAATTACCCTTTTTAGATAAAATACTGATGATATTATTACTATTAAAACTAAAGAGGAAGAAGATTTTGACCCCCGATGAAAAAGGGATGTTAAATGCTTATAAAAAACCAGTAGATTTCACCTGTAAGAAAAATATTGAAGAGATAGTTTCCTTTGTCCAATCTTTTGATACCTAAATAAGTCCACAATAAATGTTTTTCTATATTTGGAGTATATATAAATGATTTTACCTCATGCTCGGGATTTAGATTTTGAGGCATTAATGGAAAGGCTACATTCTGAAGTCTCCACTTTTCATTATCTACCCTTGATTAATAGGATAAAAAAACAAGAAGAATACCCTTATAGAGTCTTAATAAGTACGGTATTATCATCTCGAACTAAAGACGAAATAACTGCCCAGGTTACAGAAAGACTGTTTAAAAGAGCACCAGATACTGTAAGTTTATGTCGAATGACTGAAGAAGAGATTATAAGTTTAATTTATCCGGTGGGGTTTTACCGAATAAAGGCAAAAAATATAAAAAATATTGCTTCTATACTTAATAAGAGATATAAAGGGATGGTACCTAATAATATTAAGGAATTAATGCAGTTACCGGGAGTAGGTAGAAAGACCGCAAATCTAGTTTTAGGAATTGCTTTTAATATAAATACCATTACTGTAGATACTCATGTTCATCGTATATCTAACCGAATCGGTCTGGTTAAGAGCAAAAATCCTGCCGAGACAGAGCAGGATTTAATGGAGATATTACCCCAAAAATATTGGATTTCTTTTAATACTTATTTAGTAGCCCATGGTCAGAACATATGCAAGCCTATATCACCCTGGTGTTCACAATGTAAGATTATTTCCTTTTGCCAGCAGGTGGGAGTTGTTAAGTTTCGATAAATAAAAAAAGATAATTAAAAGATGCTCTGGTCTTTATCAAGTAATGACAACATTAAGACAAGAGTATAAATTAAAATTTAATTGGCCTTGTTCCTCAGTTTTTCAGAGGAAAGAATGGTAATGGAAGAGTTTTTCCTGAAGAAATTATGAAAAAAAGTAGATTTTTTTATAAAAATGTATTAAAATTAAAGACTGTCTTTGAGTGATATCCTAAAAAATTCTTGGGACGTAGCAAAATTATTACTAATAGATTGGTAATTTTCGAGATTATACGTATAGATTAAGTAAGATTTATAGTAAATGAATTTATTTATCACACCTATATTTTATGTGATTAAACTTCTTAAACGGTACTGACCAAGGCTATAAATCTAAATCATAAAACTGAAACAAAGAATTATACTAATAAATATACTGGTTAACAATTAAATTGGTATAGTACACTTATTATTAATTATTGTTGGTATAATATTTTTGGAGAGGTACCGAAGTGGTCATAACGGGATCGCCTGGAGAGCGATTGGGCGGCCAAAAGCTGTCTCGCGGGTTCGAATCCCGCCCTCTCCGCCATATTTTGGAATGATGACCGTGCTAGATGGGGAGTTAGCGGTGCCCTGAACCTGCAATCCGCTAGAGCAGGGTCGAAAGCCTATTTGAGGTCTTACCTTTTCAAGGTCTGACTGGAATAAGTGGCGTTGAAAATTGGGTCCTGTGCAGCAAAGAATTACAAACCCCGTCAGGTCCGGAAGGAAGCAGCGGTAAGTAAAAATCTTTGGGTGCCGCAGGGAAGCCTGGTTGGAGTTAACTGTTCCAATATCGCTTGGGAAGGTAGATCGAGGATAGGGCACGGTCATTACTGAGTAACAATTCAATTAGAATGTTGATGGAAATTATTAATGGTTCAATATCAGTCCCTTTATAGGAAATGGAGACCGCAGTCTTTTGAAGATATTGTAGGTCAAGATCATATTACCCAAACTTTACAGAATGCTATTAGGTTGCAGCGCATTAACCATGCTTATCTCTTCTCTGGTCCTCGGGGAGTGGGAAAAACAACAACAGCAAGAATTTTGGCTAAAGCCCTTAATTGCCAGAATGGTCCCACCGAGCACCCTTGTAACCATTGTTCGCAGTGTATTAGTATTAGTCGGGGACAATCATTGGATGTCTTAGAAATTGATGGAGCATCAAACCGAGGAATTGAAGAAATTAGAGAGTTAAGGAGTAAAATAGGCTTTGCTCCGGCAGAAGGTAAATTCAAAGTATATATTATCGATGAAGTACATATGCTTACTACAGAAGCATTTAACGCATTGTTAAAAACTTTAGAAGAACCACCAACTCGAGTATTGTTTATTTTTGCTACCACTGCTCTACATAAGGTGCCCAAAACTATTTTATCACGTTGTCAGTGTTTTTATTTCCGCAGGATTTCTAATGAAGAGATAGTAGAAAAATTAAAAAGGATTGCTGAACAAGAGCAATTGAATATCGATTTATCATCTCTTCATTTAATTGCCGAGAATGCTACCGGTTCTATGAGGGATGCGGAAAGTATCTTAGATCAGGTTATAACTTATAGCGAGAATAAAGTTACCACTGAAGAAGTAAGAGAAATTTTAGGACTGATCCCGCATGAAATTTTTTGGGGATTAATGGAAGCTATTCTTACCAATAATACTGAAGCAGGACTGATACTAATTAATAGATTAGTCAAAGAAGGAGTAGATTTAAGTCAATTTGTTCAGGATTTACTTCTTTATGTTCATAATATATCTCTTGTTAAGGTTCTGGGTAAAGATTACCCCTTTTCTAATTTTGATCCGGGAAAGAAGGGATTAGAGAAGATATGGACTTTAATGGAGAGTACTAATATCAAAAGATTTCTTGATATTATTGAAGAGTTAAAAGCAATTGAGGAAAGGATAAGGTTTCATAACTATCCCTGGGTTTTATTGGAATTAATGATGGTAAAACTGACTTGTATTACAGAGATATCAACACAGAAGCAAATTATTAAGGAAAGTATTATTGGTAACAATGATGTTGCTACTAAAAAAGAAGAAAAAGAACTGGAGATAGTGATAAAGAAGGATAAGGATAAAGAGGTATATCCTACTAAAATGGAAAAGAAAGGAAGCAAAGAGACTCAGAAAAATTATGAATTGGAAAAAGTATGGACCAAAGTGCTATCCAGAATCAAGGAGGAAAGAATATCTCTTTATGCCTTTTTAACTGCTGGACATAATATTCACCTTGAAGATGATCAATTAGTGATCAGTTTTTCTTCAGATTGTCTTTTTCATAAAGAAAGTTTGGAAAAAAAAGAAAATAGAAAAATTGTTGAGGTAATATTTAAAGAAGAAACAGAACATGAAATCAAATTAAAGTGTATTATTGAAGAAGAAGTAAAAGGAGAAGTTAATAGTTCTGTCTTAGCAAAAGAAAGGGATATAATTAAAAATAACCACTCTATTGATGAGATAGCAGTGGGTCCGGGGAAAAAGAATGATATTAATAAAACAAAAATGGGTAACGAGGAAGAAATTTTAAAAATGGCTCACAATTTATTTGGTGGAGAAATTAGCGAAGAATAAGAAAAGAGGTTGTAAAATATGGATATGAAGTTTCTAATGAAGCAGGCTCAAGAAATGCAGAGGAAGATGGAAGCAATAAAAGAAGAACTTGCTCAAAAGGAGATTAAGGTTACCTCGGGAGGTGGAATGGTAGAGCTAGTAATTAATGGTCAACAAGAAATTAAAGAGATTCATATTGAGAAAGACATTATTGATCCTGAAGATAAAGAAATGTTAGAGGATTTAATTCTGGCCGCGGTTAATGAGGGAATAAAGCAATCTAAAGAGATGGTAAATGAAGAAATAATGAAATTAACTGGTGGAATTAATCTACCAGGGTTATTTTAATGGTTCGTAAAAATGACTTATCAATATACCAGACCATTAGCTATATTAATTGATGAATTATCAAAACTTCCTGGTATCGGTCCTAAGACCGCCCAGAGGTTAGCTCTATATATTCTAAATATTTCTAAAGAAGAAGCAGGAATATTAGCTCAGTCTATAATAAATGCTAAAGAACAGATTAAAAGATGTCAGATTTGTCATAATCTAACTGACCAGAATACCTGTGATATCTGCCAGGATAAAACCAGACAAAGAGATATTATTTGTATTGTAGAAACAGCAAGAGATCTCATGGCATTGGAGAAGACCGGAGGATATAAGGGATTATATCATGTTTTACAAGGGGCAATTTCACCTCTGGATGGAGTGGAACCTGATCATCTAACTATTGATCATCTTATTTCTCGCTTACAAAACGAGAAAATAAAGGAAGTTATTTTAGCTACTAATCCCAATATAGAAGGAGAAGTTACCGCTTCCTATATTGCTAGACTGATTAAACCTTTAGGGATAAAGATAACCAGAATAGCCTATGGAGTACCCATAGGGGGTGATTTAGAATATGCTGATGAAGTAACTTTAACACAGGCCTTACTTGGAAGGCAAGTTTACCAGGATGAAAAAGGACTTGACAAATAATAAATGGAGGGATTTCATATGAAAAAAATTATTGAAGTTCGATGGCATGGTAGAGGCGGTCAGGGCGCAGTTACCGCTTCTAAATTACTTGCTACTTCTGCTCTTGCTGAAGACAAGTATATTCAGGCTTTTCCTGAATATGGTCCAGAAAGGATGGGGGCACCAATTCAGTCTTTTACTCGAATAAGTGATGAACCAATTAAGATTCATTGTCATGTAACTAATCCCGATATTATAGTAGTGCTTGATCCTACTTTAATTGGACCTGTTGATATTACTGAGGGTTTGTCTGATGAGGGTATAATTGTAGTGAATACTAATGAAACTCCTGCTCACATCAGAAAAAAGCTTGCTTTAAAGGGTAAAAAAATATTTACTATTGATGCTAGCAAAATTGCCCAAGAGGAGTTAGGCCGTCCACTACCTAATACCCCCATGATAGGAGCCTTAATAAAAGCTACCGGATTATTAAAGTTGGAAAATGTGATTAATGATATTAAGAGTAAATTTTCTGGTAAATTTGGTCAAAAAGTCATTGAAGGAAATGTAAAAGCAATAGAAAGAGCATATCAGGAGGTGAAGAGCGAATGAGTGCTATAAAACAAAAGGGATGGAAGGAGATTCCCAAGGGAGGATTGATTCTGGAAGCAGGGAATGCCGAACAGTATGAAACTGGTTCCTGGCGTTCTCAAAGACCGGTAAGAGATGAACAAAAATGTACTCATTGTCTGATTTGTTGGGTTTTTTGTCCAGATTCCTCGATCATTGTTGAGGAGGGCAAGATTAAAGATATTGATTATAAACATTGTAAAGGTTGTGGTATTTGTGCTGCTGAATGCCCGGCAAAGGCTATTACTATGATAGATGAAAATGAATTTCGAGAAAAGGAGGAATAGAAAAATGAGTAAGAAGACAGTAGCAATTACTGGAAATGGCGCAGCTGCTTATGCTTTTAAACAGATTAATCCTGATGTAGTAGCTGCTTATCCTATTACTCCACAAACTGATTTAGTTCAGAGTTTTTCTGAATATGTGGCAGATGGACTGGTTGATACTGAATTTATCACGGTAGAGAGTGAACATAGTGCTATGAGTGCCTGTGTTGGAGCTGCTGCTGCTGGAGGGAGAGTCATGACTGCTACTTCTGCCAATGGCCTGGCATTGATGTTTGAAATTCTATATATAGCTGCTTCCAGTAAATTACCCATTGTTATGCCGGTAGTTAATAGGGCTTTGTCTGGACCTATTAATATTCATTGTGACCACAGTGATACAATGGGTGCCAGAGATGCAGGATGGATACAAATTTATTCTGAGAACGCCCAGGAAGCCTATGATAACATTATACAAGCTGTTCGTATTGCTGAAAATATGAAGGTCCGATTACCAGTTATGGTAATGTATGATGGATTTATTATCTCACATGGAATTGATAGGGTCGATTTTTTAGATGATACCACTGTTCGTGATTTTGTTGGTAAATATCAACCCAATTATCCACTTCTTGATGTGGAGAAGCCTTTAACTTTTGGTCCTCTGGATCTCTATGATTACTATTTTGAACATAAACGTCAGCAGGCTGAAGATATTAACAACAGTAAACCAGTTATCCTGGAAATTGCCAAGGAATTCAGGGAAATATCAGGCCGAGAATATGGTCTATTTGAAGCTTATCATCTAGAAGATGCTGAGATTGCTCTGGTTGCTTTGTCCTCAACTGCTGGTACTATCAAAGCAGTTGTTGATGATTTAAGAGCTGAAGGTAGAAAAGTGGGTCTTCTAAAACCAAGAATTTTTAGGCCATTTCCTTATATGGAAATTGCTCAAGCCTTATCCCATCTTAAAGCTATAGCAATTTTAGATCGTTCTGTTTCTTTCGGAGGTTTTGGTGGACCACTGTTTACGGAGATTAGGTCTGCTCTGTTAGAATCGGGCAAAATACCGGAGAATATTAATATAATCTATGGATTAGGCGGAAGGGATATTAATCAGCAAGATATTAAAGGTATCTATGATCAATTAGATGGAATTGTAAGATCAGGTAGGGTGAAGGAAAGAGTACAATATGTTGGAGTAAGGGAGTGAGAGGTGAGAAAAAATGGCAAAATTAAAAGAATTAACCAAGAAACAGGATGTATTAAGTCCCGGACATCGTTTATGTGCTGGTTGTGGTGCCTCCATTGCTGTTCGACAAATATTATCAGCTAGTGATGATCCGGTCATAGTAGCCAGTGCCACTGGTTGTTTGGAGGTGGCAACCACCATTTATCCTTATACCAGCTGGCGTTCATCATTCATTCATAATGCTTTCGAGAATGCCGCTGCTACGATAAGTGGTGTAGAGTCTATGTATCAATCACTTAAAAAACAGGGAAAGATTGACAAAGAGATAAAATTCATTGCCTTCGGTGGAGATGGGGGAACCTATGATATAGGGTTACAGTCATTATCTGGTGCCTTAGAACGTGGTCATGATTTTGTTTATGTCTGTTATGATAATGAAGCATATATGAATACTGGGATTCAACGGTCCAGTGCTACACCTCGGGGTGCTTGGACTACTACTTCACCGTGTGGTGATGTAATTCCAGGTAAGACTCAATATCAGAAGGATTTAACAGGAATTGTGGCCGCCCATAGAATTCCCTATGTTGCACAGGCATCAATATGGCGTTGGAATGACCTAATAGATAAAGCCCATAAAGCTTTCTATACTAAAGGGCCAGCCTTTTTGAATGTGCTATCCCCCTGTCCCAGGGGATGGCGTTTCCCCTCAGAATATACAATCAAAATGGCAAAAATTTCTGTTTTAACGAATTTTTGGCCCTTATATGAAGTGGAAAATGGGAAATGGAAATTAAACTATAAACCAAAAGAGAGATTACCAGTAACCGAATGGTTAAAACCTCAGGGTAGATTTAAGCATCTCCTTACCCCAGAGAATAAGTCACTAGTAGAAGAGATTCAAAAAGACATTGATGATAATTGGGAAAGATTGCTTATTCTTTGTGGAGAGAAGTAATAAATAATAAAATAATTATTAATAAGAATAACAAGAATAGGATAATTCCCTATCTTTATGGGGAAGTAAATTGTTCATAAAAAGATAGACTGCTCTTTATTGTATCTACTTGTGGGAGCAGTCTATTTTGTCTTATCTTATTATTTTATCTTCTTAAAAGTTGTTTACAAGTGTAATATAATTATATATTAGGAGAAGGATTAATAGTAAATAGCTATGGACAACAAATCAAAAGACAAGGAGGACTTAATAATGATAGAAAAATCTACCGAGAAAACTAAAAGGGGTTTAGCTCAAATGTTAAAGGGCGGAGTAATTATGGATGTAGTAACAGTAGAACAAGCTAAGATTGCTGAGAATGCTGGTGCAGTAGCAGTAATGGCTTTAGAAAGAGTACCAGCTGATATTCGTGCTGCCGGTGGTGTAGCACGTATGGCCGATCCTAGCAAGATTAAGGAAATTATGGAAGCAGTTTCTATTCCGGTGATGGCTAAAGTTAGAATTGGTCATTTTGTTGAAGCACAGATCTTAGAGGCTTTGGAAGTTGATTATATTGATGAAAGTGAAGTTCTTACACCAGCAGACGAAAAATATCATATCAATAAACATAATTTCAAAGTTCCCTTTGTATGTGGAGCTAGAAATTTAGGAGAAGCCTTAAGAAGAATAGCAGAAGGTGCAGCAATGATTAGAACCAAAGGGGAAGCCGGTACCGGTAATATTATCGAAGCAGTAAAACATATGCGTTGTATGAATGAGGAAATTAGAGCATTAAAAGGATTGAATGAAGAAGAATTGATAGTTAAAGCCAAAGAATATGGTGCACCCTTGGATTTATTAATGGAGACTGCATCCTTGGGGAGATTACCGGTGGTTAACTTTGCAGCTGGTGGTATTGCCACACCTGCTGATGCGGCGTTAATGATGCAGCTGGGGTGTGATGGGGTATTTGTTGGTTCTGGTATCTTCAAATCACAAGATCCGCAGAAGAGGGCAAGAGCAATTGTGGAGGCAACTACTCATTATAATGATCCGAAACTTATTGCCAGAGTTTCAGCGGGATTGGGTGAGGCGATGAAAGGAATTGCTATAGATAAAATCCCTGAGGAAGAAAAGATGCAGGTAAGGGGTTGGTAAATAATAATATCCCAAGGGCTAGTAATGGTGAAAAATTCGAACCATAATTGTAGCAGAAGGAGTATTTTGTAATATGAAAGTTGGGATTTTAGCTCTACAAGGAGCTTTTTGGGAGCACTTAGAGATGCTTAGGCAATGTGAACAAGAGGTGATTCTGGTAAAAAAAAGTTCTGAATTGCAAAAAGTAAAAGGCTTGATCATACCTGGTGGGGAAAGTACCACTATTGCCAAACTAATGGTGAGTAGTAATTTGGGAGAAAGGATTATTGATCTTTATAATCAGACCAACATCCCAATATTTGGAACTTGTGCTGGTATGATTTTATTGGCAAAAGAAGTAGAAGGACAACAACAGTTTACCCTGGGGTTAGTTGATATTGCTGTCAGGAGAAATGCCTTTGGCAGACAGATTGACAGCTTTGAAGCTGAACTGGAAATTGCCGGGATTACACCTCCTTTCTTTAAGGGTATTTTTATTAGAGCACCTTATATTACTCAAGCTGGAGAAAAGGTTCAGAAATTATGTTATTTTAACCAAAATATTGTATTGGCCAGGGAGGGGAATATTCTGGTATCTTCCTTTCACCCTGAGTTGGGAAATGATTTAAGGATACACCAATATTTTCTAAAAATGGGTCAATAAAAATTTAATAATTTTTTCTTGACAACTTCCCCTAACTCTGTTAATATCTTATTTGCCCTTCTTAAGAGGAAACCCTTCTGTGGTTTCCCCAGAAGGCTATGTTCTTTGATAAAGGAATAGCACCCAGCCAGATGCTTTGATCTAACCCTGGGTTGTCCTTATCGTAAGAGACAGCCCATCACGGTGTCAATTTTAGGGGGAGAGAGCAGGGAAGGATTTCGGTTCTTCCCTTCTTAATCCCCCTAAAGAGAACGGAGAGTTTGATCCTGGCTCAGGACGAACGCTGGCGGCGTGCCTAACACATGC
>CAZGKY010000053.1:0-13995 GCA_964525625.1 uncultured Atribacterota bacterium
CAACACCCTATCCTACACTCTTTCCCTACACGACGCTCTTCCGATCTTGCTGTCGTCGGTAAACCCATTCCCAGTAAAATTGAGGCAACCATTGTAAAAAATAGGGTTAATAATAAATTACCCCTCCCTAAGGAAATAATTCCACTGGCAATTTTTAAACCTAATCCAGTCAATGTTACTACACCCACTACCATACCGGCGCAGGCACAGGCTGAAGCAACTCCTAAAGCCCCTTTGGCTCCATCTTCAAAGGCACCCAGAAAATTTTTTAAGTTTAGTCTTGTTTCTTTTCTGAGCATACTTATTGCTAAGCTCATCACAATAGCCCAGAAAGCTGCAAAAAGAGCCGTGTAACCTCTAACTAATAAATAAACTAGACCTAAAATGGGCAGAAGAAGATGACCTTTTTCTCTTAATACTTGCTTGGCCTTGGGCAATCTATCTTTGGGTAAACCTCTAAGATTATCTTTACAAGCTTCTAAATGTACCATTGTCATAACAGCGATATAGTAAATGATAGCAGGAATAGCAGCAGCAGCAGCAATTTTTATATAGGGAATTTCTAAAAATTCTGACATAACAAAAGCTGCCGCGCCCATAACCGGGGGCATTATTTGTCCGCCAGTGGAAGCTGCTGCCTCTACTGCTCCAGCAAATTCTTTTTTATAGCCAATACTCTTCATTAAGGGAATAGTAAAACTACCAGTAGTAACTACATTGGCTACTGAACTTCCATTGATAGAACCCATAAAACCACTGGCAATTACTGCTACCTTAGCAGGACCCCCTGTAGTATGACCGGCCAGAGCCATAGACAAATCGATAAAAAATTTCCCCATTCCAGTTTTATTCAATACTGAACCAAAAAGGATAAAGAGAAAGACAAAAGAGGAAGAGACACCTAAGGGAATACCATATATACCTTCAGTTTGCATGTAAAGGTGTTCAATAATTCTTTCTAAAGAATATCCTCTATGGGCAAAATAACCAGGCATATAAGGACCAAAATAAGCATAGAACAAAAATACGATTACCACTAATGGTAGCTCTGGACCAATTGCTCTTCTGGTGGCTTCTAAAACCAGTATTATAGTAATTCCACCCATAAGAAGATCGATTTTACTTGGTAATCCAGCACGAAACACAAGCTCTTTATAATAAATAATCAAATATAAGCTAGTTACAGCTCCCAAAAAGGCTAAAATTAAATCAAATAAAGGCACCTTTGATTTATCACTACCAATACCCTTTTTGGTTGTGGGGTAGAGCAGAAATATTAATGCTAAAGCAAAAGCTAAATGCAAAGCCCTTTGTTTTAATGCTAACCAAAGACCAAAACCACCGGTATAAAAATGAAAAAAAGACATACTAATAGCTATAATGGAAATAATGATAGCAATATAACCAACTGGCCTTCTGACATTGGATTCGCTATCGTACTGTTCTAATAATTTTTGCACATCAATTTTTTCTTTTTCTTCTCCAGGTATAATTTTTTCTTTAGACTTATTTATATTAGATAAATCAGCCATTATTGATTACCTCCAAAAAAATAATATTTTTTGATATTATTAAGAAAAAAAGTTAATTTATTTATCCGATTAATATCAATAAATAATAATCTATCCCCTATTATCTTTGATAAATTGATTTCCTGATTCTTATATATCATAATATTTTCCCTATCTCGATATACTCTGTAATACAGTGGTAGAGAGATTTCTCTATACATATTTTTTATTTTAAACTTGTTATTTTCAGTAATGAAGATTTCTTCTCCAAAGGAGGTATAAGGAAGTCCTGCTCCATGGTCATAAAAATGAGTTTCTGTAAGTATCATTTTACCATTATTATCAAATTTGAAAAATTCCCAAACTGGTGTTTGGGCTACAGAATGAACATATACTAAGGCAAATTCTTCATCTGGAGATATTTTTTTTTGAAAAATAATTTGTTCCTCGGGAAAAGTTTTTATAATGAAAATATAGAAATACTCATTAGTCCAAAAAAGAATAAATACTATCAATAATGATAACGTAAAGAAAAAAAAATATAAATATTGCCTACTTTTCATAAAAATTGATTATGGTTTTTAATTTAATGAAAATTATGCATGATGATATTTAGATATACAATTTTAATTTGATAAAGAAAACCGGGTACCATTACCGTTTGGTAATATTACCCGGATTTTTTGCTATTAATTTTTAATTAAGTTATTATATAAATGTAGTTAATTATTTTATTAACCCAACCTCTTTATAATATAGCTCGGCACCTGGATGAAGTGGAATAGCCATTCCAGACAAAGCAGTCTCTAGAGTGATATTCTTACCTTGAGCATGCACTTGAACTAATATATCTAAATTCTCCCAAAGAGCCTTAGTCATTTTATAAACCAGAGTAGGATCTAACTGAGAATCACAAATCCAGAGTGCTGGAGTAGCTAAGGCCAAAACAGGTTCTTGAATACCAGTATAGATGCCTGCTGGTATTTCGGTAATTCCATAATAAGGTATCTCTTCAACCAATTTTTCAGCAACTTTTAAATCTACGGGCACCAGAACCAGGTCTCGAATAGTAGCAATATTGATAATACTGGAGGTAGGATAACCAGCGGTAACGAAACCGGCATCTATCTGTCCGTCAATTAATCGATCGGCAACTTCGTTAAAGTTAATATAATCCACACTCATATCGTCATAGGTAAGACCATGAGCATTTAAAATAATTCTAGCATCGGCTTCAGTTCCACTATTGGGAGCACCAACTCCAACTCTTTTTCCCTTTAAATCAGCAATGGTTTTAACTCCAGAGGCTTTGGTAGCAACGATATGTATTGTTTCGGGATATAAAGAGGCAATTCCTCTTAGGTTAGTAATGGGTTGTTGGCCAGCCTGAAGACCGGTGCCAGTATATGACCAATATGTAGTATTGGCTTGAGAAAAGGCTGTTTCAATCTGATGTCGAGCAATTAAATTACAATTAGCAATTGAAGCACCAGATGTTTGAGCTGTTACAATTAAACCTTCAACTTTATTAGAGAGTAATTGTGCAAGAGCTCCACCTAAAGGATAATAGGTTCCACCTGTACCACCAGTAGCAATAGCAATAAATTTTTTTTGCGCTGAACCATTTAAACAAAATACTAAAAGAAAAATAATAATTAACAAAATAGTCATAAATTTTTTCATAAAATTAACTTACCTCCAAAAAATTATTTTGATATAAAATAAAATTATCTAAATTTTTTTTGCTTATCACTCCTTTCCCCTTTTTCAAAAATAACCTCAGAAAAAAATAATTAATCTTTAACAATATTATGCCTCATTTTTAGTAAAATTTCAACTTATTAAATTATCATATTTTTTGATAGAATATCATTCAGTATCTCTCTTTCTAAGTTTTTCATTCTATCTGTTTCATTAAGGTAATCGTGATCAAATCCTAGAAGATGCAAGAAACCGTGAATTACCAGAACAATTAATTCGTATTGTAGGGAATGACCAAAGTTTTTTGCCTGTCTTTGGGCTGTTTCCACAGAAATTACTATATCTCCTAATAGATATTCTTCTTCTAAATCAAATGAAGAGAAATTATTTTCATTTTCCAACTGACTAAAAGCTAAAACATCTGTTGGAGCAGCAATATTGCGATACTTTTTATTTAGTATTTGTATTTCTTTATCATCAGTAAGCAGTAGACTAACTTCACTCGTTTCTTTTTGATTGGTTAATCTCATCGCTTTCAGCAATGTTTTTTTCAGTTGCTGCAAATTCAGGGGTATTTTCTGGTTGTTTTTTATAAGTACTTTCACTTTGAGATCGTTCCTTCTTTAATTTTCTTATTAATTCTTCATCTGGATATTCAATCCTATTATGAAACATAGCAGTTAATATTCTGGAGAAGACATCTTTAATTCTATTTAATTCTCTTAAAGTCAGATTACAATCATCAAGTTGACCATTTACTAAATTTCTATTAATAACATTTTGGGTTAGATTCTTTATACGACTGGCGGTAGGATTATTTAGAGTTCTTGCTTCTGCCTCCAGTATATCGGCAAGTAGAATTATTCCTGCCTCTTTGCTTTGAGGCTTAGGTCCAGAATAACGATAACTTTCTTCGTTAACTTCACTGGATTTATTATCACCATTCGATTGTAAAGCACGGTGATAAAAATAACTAATAAGTCCTGTTCCATGATGTTGATTAATAATATCAATAATTGATTTAGGTAATTTATACTTTTTAGCCATATCTATGCCATCTTTGACATGAGAGGCAATTACTAGGGCGCTTAAGCTTGGTTCTAAATCATCATGAGTATTTTTATAAGCTTCCTGATTTTCAGCAAAAAAATATGGTCTCTTTAATTTTCCTACATCATGATAATAGGCACCTATTCGGGTTAGTAAGGAATTAGCACCAATCTCCTCAGCAGCTGCTTCAGCCAGATTACCAACTACTATGCTGTGATGATAAGTTCCTGGAGCATCCACTAATAATTGTTTTAGTAAGGGCTGGTTTGGATTTGATAATTCCATTAAACGAAAAGAAGAGGAAATGTCAAAGAAGCTTTCTAAAAAGGGAAGAACTCCTATAGTTAAAATAGCAGAAATAAATCCATTCAATACACCCCACAAGCTGTTTTGTAGTATAATTTCAGAAGGGTATCTATTTATCAATCCAAGAGCTAAAATAGATAAAACGTTTATCAGGGCAATAAAAAGACCTGCCCTGGTTAAACTAGAACGTTGTGTTGCTTTCCGAATACTAAAAATGGAAATTAAACCACCAGCCAAAGCTACTATCATAAAGCCAATATCACCCAAAATGATAAATCCTATATTAAAGCTGAGCAAAAAAGTCATCCATATAGCTAATCTGGAATCAAGACTAATCGCAATAAGCATAGAAGCAAAGGCCACTGGTATAAGATAACCAGAAATCTCGCTAGCAATCTTAGCTATTAATATTGTGGCAAGGTATATTATTCCCAATAAGGTTAGTTTATGGAAGTTACCAAAAATTTCTTTGTGATAGGAAAAAATATATAAAGTTAATAAAAAAATTAAGATAGCATTAATCAAAAACAAACCAAATATATTTTTAAAACGCATAACTGGATTTTGTAATCCCAAAGCTTCTAACTTCTCAATATGATCATCTGTAACAATTTCGCCCTTTCTAATGATAATTTGATCTTTCCTGATGATATCTTTTACATCCCTCACTGAAGCTATGGCTTCTTGCCTTTTTAATTGGGTAGCTTCTGCATCAAAAAAAAGACTTGGTTTTAAAAAATGTTCTCCAATTTCAACAGCCAAAATAGCAACATAAGGGCTAGTAGATAATTCGCTGATTTCTCTAATAAGTTGCTTCTTGGCTTGTTCCAGATCATTTTCTTTGATACCCTGTTGCATAATCTTTTTTATAGATTGACTTATATTTTGTTCAATTTCTTCTAATGAGAATTGATCCATCCTCAATAAATTATTTAATGCTGTACTTTCTATATCAAGAGCATATTTTTCCGCTAATATTTCTAAATCATTACTTATTAAAGATTCACTAAACAAGTCCTCGGATTCATAAGGTATTTGATCACCATTAATTCTTTTTTCAATAATATTTTTATGTTTATTTTTAAGATCTCTGATATCCGAAAAAAAATCAATTAATTCTTTTTCTACACTTTCTATGCTGGCTAAGTTTAAATTATAAACTTCACGAGTTGATTTTGCTGCATCTTCTTTTAGTTTTTCAGTAGCCTTTTTATTTATAAATTCGATCGTTTCCGGGGAAGTAATATCTCTTGGTGCGACCTCTCCCGCTTTTAGAAGAATCTTGCCGGGAATAAAATTAATAGCTAAGATAAAAGTTATAATAATAACTATTAAAGAAAAGAATAATAATCTTTGTAAAAAGTCTTTTTGTAGAATTTTAATATTCTTTCTATTTATTTTATTTATTTTCATTTTTATCATTATTTTTTTCTGGTTTTTTTAAATTATTTTTATCAAGTTTATAGGCATTTTCATAAGCCTGAATTATTTCTTTAACCAATCTATGTCTAATGACATCTTTTTTCCCCAGATAAATAAAGTCTATGCCTGGAATATTTTTTAAGATATCAGCAATACTGATCAAGCCTGAATTAGTTTTCTGAGGTAAATCTACCTGAGTTATATCGCCAGTTATAATAATTTTTGATCCGAAACCGAAACGAGTTAAAAACATTTTCATTTGCCCTAAGGTGGTATTCTGAGCATCATCAAGAATAATAAAAGAATTATTTAATGTTCTCCCTCTCATATAGGCCAAAGGTGCCACCTCAATAATGCCCCGTTCTAAATAATTTTGAAATTTATCATAAGGAATCATTTCATACATGGCATCATATAAAGGTCTAAAGTAAGGATCAATTTTTTCCATTAAATCTCCGGGTAAAAACCCCAGGCTTTCTCCAGCTTCTACTGCAGGACGAACTAAAATAATTCTATCAACTTCCTTTTTTTTCAAAGCAGAAATAGCAATAGCCACTGCCAGATAAGTCTTCCCGGTACCGGCTGGACCAATAACGAATAAAATATCATTAATCTTTATTTTTTCCAATATCTGTTTCTGTCCAAATGTTTTTGGTCTAATTACCTTATCTTTCTTAAAAACCTCTATTTCTAGATTGTATAGTTCGTTTAATTGAAAAGCATTATTTTCTTTTATCATTTCCACCTGATATCTGATTTCAGATAAATCAACAGGATTTCCTCCTCGAATAATTGTCAGTAAATCTTCAATAACAGAAACTGCTCGTTGAACATTTTTTTTATTACCGGAAACGGTAAGATAGTTGCTATTTCTGGTAGATATATTAACTGATAATGATTTTGAAATAAAATTTACTTTATTATCAAGATAACCAAATAATTCTCTTAACTCATGTTCACTTTTTATTATTATAAGTTGTTCAGGCATTACTGATCATATTTCACCGTCCTTCAGCTGTACCTTTTTTAGTAGTGAAAATCTTCATAAAATATATAAATAAAATATTTCATATATTAGAACAATTCATCTGGTATTTTTCTTCCTATTCTATAGACCAAAACACTTATTAATTTTGTCAATTAGAATCAATCATCTTGCAGTTTTTTTAAATATTTTAAACTTTATTGAATTAGTAGAGAAAAAAGAAAGACCCAGTTTTAATAGCCAGGTCTTTCTTGTAATAAGTGAAACTGTCAAGAATCATTTTTATTAAGGATTTTACTAATAATTTTTTTAACTGTTTTACCATCTGCTCGACCTTTAACTTCATTCATAACTAACTTGATGGCTAAATTAATATCTTTGTTACTTTCAATATTATTTTTAACAATAATTTCTCGAGCTATTTTTTCAATTTCTACTGAAGAAAGGTCTACTGGTAAATAACTTTTAATTATCTCTATTTCAGCTTTTATTTTTTCAATTAAACTTTCTCTATTACCTTTGATAAAGAAATCTAGTGCTTCAAGATTTTTTTTTAGTAAAGATCTTAATATCTTAACGATGTCTTCCTCGCTTAACTTATTTCTTATTTCTATTTCCCGATTTTTTAACTCTGAACGAATTATACGTAAAATCGATACCTCATTTTTCCTTCCTTCTTTCAGGGCTTTCTGGTAGTCTTTACTTATTCTATTTTCCAAGGAATTATTTTCCACCAATTAACTTCGGCCTCTCCTTTTCTTTTTTCGTTGGGCTGCTATTAATTTTCTTTTTCTTTTTTCACTGGGTTTTTCATAATATTCATGTTTCTTAATATCGGAAATAATCCCGCTTTTCTGGCATTCTTTTTTAAAACGCTTTAAAGCGTGATCAAATTCTTCATCTTCTCTTACTATTATAGTTGCCATACCTTCACCCCCTTTATTTAATAGTAAGTATCATTCATTTTTACTGTTGCAAATTATATTAGATTATATTATATAATTAAAAAAGTTTCAAGAAATCAATTCTTACTTCTAATAAAATTTAAATCAAATTAAAAGATTTGAATAATTTTTCTTTGCTTTACTTAGTTGATAAATTATGTTAGACTAATATAAACTTACCAATTTTTAGTTTTATTCTAGAAAGATGACCTAATCAAATTAAGTTGTTTACTGGTATTTATTAATTTAAATCCATATTAATATAAATAGAATTGGAAAGGGGTATCAGAATTGAAAATATTTTTTAAACACACTTCTATCTTTTTTATGATCATCTTTTTTTCTTTTCTACTTTTTTTCTCCCTGAAAATAATTGGTCAAGAAAATATTCCAACTGAGGATACTACAGCTGTTCTTGCTCTTGTTAATGGTATAGCCATTACATTAGATGATTTTAACCAATACTGGGATAATATTCCTGAACAATATAAAGTTCAATTAAGTAAAGAAAACTTATTAGATCAACTAATAATTCAATCCTTACTTATTCAGAAAGCTGAAGAAATTGAATTAAAAAACAATCCAGAAATTGCCTTTCAAATTAAAAATGCAACTGAACAGATATTAATCCAGTATTTAATTGAAAAAGAAATTATTGAAAAGACCGAATTAAGTGAGGAAGAAATTCAATCTTATTACGAAGAGCATAAAGAAGAATATTGGCAAAAAGAAGAAATTCATGCTTTAAATATTCTTACAGAAACAGAAAATCAGGCAATTGATGCTTTGAAAAAATTAGATGAGGGTATGGATTTTTCAGTTTTGGCACAAGAAATTTCTATTTCTGCCAGTTCTTCCAAAGGAGGCGACCTCGGCTTTATCAGTAAGGGGACCTTAATTGCTGAAATTGAAGAAAAATTATTCATTTTAAATCCTGGAGACATTAGTGAAATCATTCCTACAGAAAAAGGATTTCATATTTTCAAAATAATAGAAAAAAAACCAGCTCATTATATTGAATTGGATGAGGTAAAGGAAGAAATTAAATACCAATTATTGCCACAAAAACAACAACAGGCTTTTGACCAATATTTAAAAGATATTGAAGATATGGCAAATATAGTAAAATACTTGGAGCTGATTAAAGAATAGTATACAATCTTCCTTAATATAAGTGTTTAAAATGAATATGAGTTTTTTAGAGTATTTCGATAAATTTATTTTGTTTTGTCTTTAGGTACATTTTTTAGATCATCAATAAAACGATACTAAGTAATAATATTAAAATTTAAAAATATTTGAGTTAGGTGTAGGTGTATTTTTTCCATATTATACTCTAATACATTTAATAACTTTTTTTTGTTATTAGTAGTAAGACCAATTCAGTTGAAAACATATAAATAGTACCAACAATTTTATTTATTAAATAATTAAAAATCCAGGGCTATATTATCTGTTAACAGATATTGCACTTATGATATTACCCTGGATTATAAATTGATTCTTCATCATTATGATAGTCTTACCGGGAAGAAATTCAAAGATTTATTTGTTATAAAATTATAATATTTCTTTTTTCCTGTTTCTTCTCTTTTCTTTCTTAATTAAATAACCTTTTCAGTCTCTCCAAACCTTCTTCAATTTCAGACATAGATGTGGCATAGGATAATCTTAGGTAACCTTCAGCTTCAAAGGCACTACCGGGAACAACTGCAACTTCCGCTTTTTGTAATATATAATCTGTTAGCTGCAGGGAATTCTTGATTTCTGTATTTTGAAATTTTATTCCTGAATTTAAAAGATGAGTGACATTGGGGAAAGCATAAAAAGCCCCTTTTGGTAAATCACATTGAAAACCATTTATTTTATTAAGATGATTAACCATATATTTTCTTCTCATATCGAATTCTTTATGCATTTCACTAACTGAATCCTGATTGCCTGCTAATGCCTCAATACTGGCTTTTTGAGCAATGGAATTGGCATTAGAAGTGCAATGCCCCTGCAATTTAGACATACCTTTAATTATTTCTTCAGGACCAGCAGCATAACCTATCCTCCAGCCAGTCATGGCATATGATTTTGAAACACCATTGATTAGAATTACTCTATTTTTAATTTCCGGACCAAACATAGCAATGGAGTAATGTTTAGCTTCATCATATACCAACTTTTCATAAATTTCATCACTAATACAGTATATTTCTTTCTTCCTCAGTAACTGAGCAATCTTTTCTAATTCTGTTAAATCATAGACTGAACCAGTGGGATTATTAGGAGAATTTAATAATAGCACCTTGGTTTTATCAGTGATATATTGTTCTACTAAATTAGCGGTAAGTTTAAATTGATTATTCTGTTCGGTGGGAATAAATACTGGTTTTGCTTGAGCTAATTTAATTTGTTCGGTATAACTTACCCAGCAAGGGGTGGGCAATAATACTTCATCGCCTGGATTACAAAGAGCCATTATGGCATTATATAAACAATGTTTTGCTCCATTAGATACTAAAATCTCACTGGTTTTATAAGTAAGATTATTTTCTTTTTGTAATTTTTCTACAATAGCTTGCTTCAACTCTAAAATACCTGAATCAGTGGTATAATGGGTAAAACCTTCTCTGATAGCTTTTATGGCAACTTCTCTAATATTATCAGGGGTATGAAAATCAGGCTCACCGGCACCAAAACTAATTATTTTCTTGCCTTCTGACTTCATTTTTAAAACTTGTGCGGTAATAGATAAAGTTAAAGAGGATGAAATATTGTTTATACGATCAGCTAATATACTCATATTATCAATCCTTTCTGTTTTTTAAAATTTTTCTACAAAATTATTTATACAAAATCTAGCCATTCCCAATATTTTTTCTCTTTACCCCGAAATACATCGAATAACTTTTCCTGAATTTTTGTACTTACAGGACCTCTGTTTCCAGAACCAATAAGATAATGGTCAATTTCTCGAATTGGTGTTAATTCGGCAGCAGTCCCTACAAAGAAGGCTTCATCGGCGATGTATAATACATCACGCGCTACTAATTCTTCTCTAATTTCATATCCCATATCGTGAGCAATAGTTATAACAGTTTTTCTAGTAATACCTTCTAATATCGAAGTTAAAGGTGGCGTAAAAATAATACCATCTTTAATCCAGAAAATATTTTCTCCAGGCCCCTCAGCAACATATCCGTTACTATCTAAAAGAATAGCTTCATCTGCCCCAGACTCTGTGGCTTCCATATTGGCAAATATTGAATTAATATAATTGGCACACAACTTTGCCTTGGCTGAAGTTGAATTAATGTGACTTCTCTGCCATGATGATATTATAGCCTTAATTCCTTTAGAAAGTGCTTCCTCCCCCAGATATGCTCCCCATTCCCAGGCTGCTATCATAATCTGAACTGGACAGCTGAAGGGATTTAATCCCAGTTTTTGATATCCTCTATAAACTAAAGGTCTGATATAACAACTTTCTAACCGATTGACTCGCACCGTTTCTTTTATTATTTTAGAAATTTCTTCTTTGGAATAAGAAAGTTCTAATTTGAGTAATTTTGCAGAGTTAAATAACCGATCAACATGATCCTTTAATCGAAAAACAGCTGTTCCTTGCTCAGTCTTATAAGCCCTTATGCCTTCAAAAACACCACTTCCATAGTGTAAAGCATGGGTAAGTACATGTACCTTTGCCTCATCCCAATCTACAAATTTACCATCCATCCATATTTTTTCAGCTTTCATCTTTTTTCTACCTCCCAATAAAATATTTCAATTTATTAATAAAAATTTATTTCCCATATAACCTACGATATATGAAATCTATATTTCTGATAAAATATAGATAATCAAAACAAGACCTTATCTCCTCTGTTGTTAAATATTTTCTAATTTCCTTATTTTCTAATATTTTTTCTTGAAAAATCTCTTTGGTCTCCCACGACTGTAAAGCAATATCTTGCACAATTTTATAAGCCCTTTCACGAGATAAGCCCTTCTCAGTTAATTTAAGCAGAATAATTTGTGAAAAGACCAATCCCCCAGTGAGCTCCAAATTTTTCTGCATATTGTGCTTATTTATTTTCAGGTTGGTTAAGACAAATAAGAATCTTTCCAGCATATAATCTAATAATATAGTGCTATCAGGTAAAATAATTCTTTCTACAGAAGAATTAGAAATGTCTCTTTCATTCCATAAATTATTATTTTCCAATGCAGAAAGGGCATAACCCCTAATAACTCTGGATAGACCACATATTCTTTCACAGATAATGGGATTTTTTTTATGAGGCATAGCAGAAGAACCTTTTTGATGATTGAAGAACCCTTCTTCTAATTCCAAAATCTCAGTACGTTGAAGACTTCTAATTTCAGTGGCAAATTTCTCCAGAGAACCAGCAATAATGGCCAGAACACAGACAAAATGAGCATATCGATCCCTTTGCAATATTTGACTTGATACCTTTGCTGGTTTCAAACCAAATTTCTTGCATACTATTTCCTCTAATTCTGGTTCAATATGGGCAAATGTACCAACTGCTCCAGATATCTTTCCATAACTAACTTCCTCTTTAGCCATCTTGATCCTTGTTAAATTTCTTTTCATTTCAGAATACCATAAACTAAACTTAAGACCCAAGGTGATGGGCTCAGCATGAACTCCGTGAGTTCTTCCAACCATAATGGTATCTTTATGTTTAAATGCTAATTGTTGTAACTTTTCAGTAATTTTAATGATATCGGTAATAATGATTTGAGAAGCTTGTTTTAATATAATACCTAAGGAGGTATCTAAAATATCAGAAGAGGTTAATCCCTGGTGAAAATATCTGGAGTATTCACCCAAATTTTCACCCACACTAGTAGTAAAAGATAAGATATCATGCTTTAGAAGCCTTTCTAATTCATTAATTCTATCAATAGAATAAATAGCCCTCTTCTTAATTAAATGAAAAGTTTCTTCATCTATAACACCTAATTCCTTTTTAGCTTCACATACGGCTAATTCCACTTTTAACCAGGTATCATATTTATTTTTGTCTTCCCATAAAGACCTCATGGGTTCCCGTGCATATCGTGTAATCAATTTTTATACCCCTTGTTAATTTTCTTTAATCCTTATTAATAATTAATTTTGATTAATAATAATTTAAAAAAGATATTGTTATCTGAAAATAGTTTGTCTTCTTTCTGGTCCCACAGAAATGATTGATATTATTGATTCAGTAAATTCTTCAATTTTTTTTATATAACTTTTTGCTTTTTCTGGTAAATCTTGATAAGTTGTTATATTACTGATGTCTTCTTGCCAACCTTCAATTTCTTCATAAATAGGCTTAATTAAAGGAATTAGTTCGCTATCACCGGGAAAATAATAATATGACTTATCTTGAATTATATATTCTCTACATATCTTTATTTTGGGGAAAGTGCTAAGGACATCTAACTTAGTTAAAGCGATTTCTTTTATGCCGTTTATCCGATTAGCATATTTAACTACTACGGCATCAAACCATCCACACCTCCTGGGGCGTCCAGTAGTAGCACCGTATTCATGTCCATATTCCCTGATTTTCTCCCCTAAAGCCCCACTTAGCTCAGTAGGAAACGGACCTTCGCCCACTCTGGTGGTATATGCCTTAGCAATACCCATAACCTTATCAATATAAACGGGACTGATACCACAACCGACAGATGCATTTCCCGCCACAGTATTGGATGAAGTAACATAGGGATAAGTCCCATGATCAACATCGAGCATGGTTCCCTGTGCTCCTTCAAAAAGAATATTCTTATTTTTTTTAATCTGCTCATCTAAAAAAAGAGAACCATCTAAAGCAAAAGGTTTGATTAATTTGCCAAATCCGACATATTTTTCTTTAATTTCTTCTAAAAATTTTTTAGAAATTTTAATGCCAAAATTTTTTAACAAATACCTACTTTTTTCTTGTAGTATAAAATCCAATTTGGGTACCAAACTTTCCAAATGAATTAGATCACTTACCCGAATTCCAATGCGCGTTAGTTTATCAGAATAGGCTGGGCCAATCCCCCTTTTTGTAGTGCCAATTTT
>CAZGKY010000054.1:0-13478 GCA_964525625.1 uncultured Atribacterota bacterium
TAGAAACAGAACAATCCTATGAGGAGATTGCTGAACGTATTTATGAGAAAGAAGGACCAGAATAATAATGTTTTTTCACATTCCGGTAATGGTTCAGCAGGTTATAGAAAATCTTATTACCAGGAAGGCAGGAATCTATGTTGATTGTACTATAGGAGGAGGTGGTCATTCCCAAAAAATAATTGAGAATATTTATCCCCAAGGATGGCTTATTGGATTTGATCAGGATATTGAGGCACTGGAATTTACCCGTGAAAAGCTTACCAACTATCAGGATAAAGTGGTATTAGTAAAAACTAACTTTGTTGATTTAGAAATAGTTTTATATAGTTTGGGATTTACAAAAGTTTCTGGTATCTTTTTTGATTTGGGAATTTCTTCCCACCAGGTCGATACTTCAGCTAGGGGACTTAGTTTTAGTAAAGCTAGTTTGTTGGATATGAGAATGGATTTAAGCCAAAAAGTTGATGCTTGTTATATTATCAACCATTATTCAGAAAAAGAGTTGACCGAAATATTTAGCAGATATGGGCAAGAACGTTATTCGCGTTCACTGGCAAGGTTGATTGTGAAAGAAAGAAAAAAGAATTCTTTGAAAACCACAGATCAGTTGTCACAATTGATTGTCAATTTTTATGCTAAACATAAGAAGAGCAGATGGCGTATACATCCAGCAACTAAGGTATTTCAAGCTATTAGAATTGAAGTAAATAAAGAGTTGCTGGTATTAGAAAATGCCTTGCCTCAGGCAATAAAACTTTTAGAGCCAAAGGGAAGAATAGGAGTAATTTCTTATCATTCTTTAGAAGATAGAGTAGTAAAAAATACTTTTCGGGAATGGGAAAAGAAGGAAATAATTGATCAGTATGGTTATGGTTTAAGAAGGCTATTTAAAAAACCGATTTATCCAGAAAATGAGGAAATCAGACAGAATCCTAGAGCTCGAAGTGCAAAATTAAGATTTGCTGAAAAAGTATACGGGAAGGAAGTGTCTGAAAAATGAAAAGTTCAGTATTTATAGAGGAAAATGAGCAAATATCAGGGAAGAATCAGCGATTGTCATTCTCTTTTTTCTTTTTATCAATAATTATAATAAGTTTACTGGTCATTGCCTATATAGGTAGTAATATTATCTTGATGAAATTAGGATACCAGTCCATTAATCTTGAGCAGAAAAGGGATGAACTGTTAATACAAAAATATCAACTGGAATCTACTGTAGAAAATCTGTCATCCTTAACTAGAATTGAAAAGATTGCTATTCAGCAACTCGGAATGTGTCGACCGGAAAGAATAGAATTTATTGCTATGATTCCTAATAGTATTAATAATACGCTGATAGCCAATCAACCTTCAGAAGCAGAACAGAACAATAAATTTTTAGAAGCTGGTACTTTTTTTAAAGAATTTGCTAACTTTAATATTTTCTCCAATCATTAAATAACAATTTTAATGGACGAGGCAAATTGTTTTGGTGCAGTTTTTAGAAAAAAGAGAAAGAATTCTTTTTTTGTTTATTGTATTTATAATTATTTTCATTCTTCTTATTTACCGACTTTATAATATACAGGTAATGGGGGGAAGTGTTTTAAATGAGCTTGCCCGTAAAGAACATGTTACCTCATATATTGTAGAAGGTAAAAGGGGATTGATTTTTGATCGGAATTTAAAAAGATTAGCAGTAAATATTGAATCAAAATCATTATTTGCTATACCCTATAAAATTGAGAAAACTGAACAGATAGCTCAGTTGCTTTCTTCTAAGCTTGGTTTATCTTATCAAAATATAGAGAATCAATTAAGGAAGGAAAGATATTTTGTCTGGATTGCTAGAAAGCTGCCTCAGAACAAGTATGAAGAAATCAAAAACTTAGAATTGGATGGTCTAGATTTTGTCACTGAAAATAAAAGATATTACCCCAAAGATTCCCTTGCTGCTAATGTAATCGGGTTTGTTGGTATTGATAATCAAGGATTAGAAGGTCTAGAACTACATTTTGATAAAGAATTAAAAAGCCAGTCTGGCTTAATGGTTATGGAAAGAGATGCTTCAGGTGCCAAGATCCCTCTGAGCATAGAGCAAATAAAACCATCAAGAAACGGATGGTCAATTGTATTAACTATAGATGAAGTAATACAATACATAACTGAAGAGGCTCTAAATAAGGCTTTCCAGCAATATCATCCTAAATCTGCAGTTGCTTTGGTGGTGAATCCCCGAACAGGTGAAATTTTAAGTATGGCTGTAAAACCTTCCTTTGATATTAATAATTATCAGAATTCACCAGAAGATTATCGCCGAAATCGGGCTATAACTGATAACTATGAGCCTGGCTCCACATTCAAGATATTTACTATTGCCACTGCTTTGGAAAATGGTTATGCCAGTTTATCTGATCATTTTAACTGTAAGGGTTGGATTAACTATCAAGGAACAGTAATCAGGGATATTAATCCTCACGGCTATCAAGATTTAGCCGGAATTGTAAAAAATTCCTGCAATGTTGGGGTAATCGAAGTTGGTATTCGCATAGATAAAAACATCTTTGCTGAATCAATACGAAAATTTGGATTTGGTGAAAAATCTGGAGTAGACCTCCCTGGTGAGTCACCAGGTTTATTCCGACCAGTGAACCAGTGGTCAAAAATTTCTATTGCCTCATTATCTATTGGACAGGAAATATCTGTTACTCCGTTACAGCTGGTAATGGGTGTAGCGGCAATAGCCAATAATGGTATTTTAATGAAACCACAAATTGTCAGTAAAATATTAGATGAAGAGTATAACATTGTTAAAGAATATTATCCCGAAGAAATACGGCAAGTTGTTTCTCCATATACGGCAAAGATAATGTCACAGATATTACAGGAAGCAGTAGAAGATGGTACTGGTACTCGGGCCAAGCTAAATCATTATACAGCAGCGGGAAAGACTGGCACTTCACAAAAATTTGATTTTTCCTTAGGCCGATATTCTAATGAAAGATTTACTTCCTGGTTTGTAGGATATACACCTGTAGACGAGGCCCAAATTGCTATTTTAGTAATGCTCGATGAACCAAAAGGTAGCTATTATGGTGGTACAGTAGCAGCACCGGTTTTTCAAGAGATTGCTTCCAAAGTATTGCCCTACCTTTCCATTCCTCCTGAATAAAGAGAAAAAAGAATAGTTTACTTTTTTAGAAATATCAAGTAAGATATTCCTGGTCATTAATTTAAATAATATTTCTTCATTAGTTTGGTAAAATCACCATCTAGGGGGTGGCTATCTTTACCGTTATAATATTAGGTTTTTAACAGTTGCTATATTAATAATTAATAATATTGTTGACTAATAATATCTCATCATCAATATAGTACAAAATTTACTAATGCTAGATACAGAAATAAGAAAAGCTAAATATTATATATTTAATTAGAAAAAATAATAATTTTATTTTTCAAATTATCAAGGCAATATTTTCCTGTTACTTGGGAAAGAAAATTTACTTGATCTTTAAATTAAGAGGTTTTTAAAGAAGAAGATTCCTCTGGAGTATCATACAAAATACTAGTATGGGCAATTAAACAAAATAAGATTAAAAGGGAAAATCGGTAATGAAGTTGTCAGCTTTAATCAAGGATTTGCCTGTAGAAAAAATACAGGGAGCTACTGAAATAGAGATAAGTGGTATATCTCAAAATTCTAAATTAGTGGAAAGGGGTAATTTATTTGTCTGTATTGTTGGTTTTGTAACTGATGGGCATCATTACATTCCTGAAGCAATTTCCAAAGGGGCTAGGGCTATTTTACTTCAAAGGGATCTCCCTATTAATTCCGGAATCACTACAATATTAGTTAAGGATACCAGAAAAGCATTAGCTTTTTTAGCTAATCGTTATTATGAGTACCCTTCTCGAAAATTAAAACTAGTAGGTATTACTGGTACTAATGGCAAAACCACAGTGGCTTATATGCTAAAAGCTATTTTTGAGGAAGCAGGTAAAAAGATAGGATTGCTAACAACTGTGGAAAATATTATTAATCATCAAGCTACTTATTCCAAGATGACCACTATGGAAGCACTTGATTTACAAAAGACTTTTTATCAGATGATAGCCAGTAAAACTGAATATGCCATTATGGAGGTATCTTCACATGCACTAAGTCTATCCCGGGTAGAGGGATGTGATTTTAATATAGCCATTTTTACCAATATTAGTGATGAGCATTTTGAGATTCATAAGGACTTCTCCCATTATTTGGAAAGCAAAAAGAAATTATTCCTTTCTTTAAATGAGTCCCAGAAAGACAATTCCAGTAAAAGAGGTATTGTTAATATTGATGAGCTATATGCTCATGAATTTATTAATTGTCTAAAGACAGAGGTATTGACTTATGGAATTACACAAAGAGGAATGTTTCATGCCCGCAATATTATTTTAAATATGAAAGAAACCCGATTTATTGCTAAAACTCCCTATGGAGAAGTAGAAATTTTCTTGAATATGAGTGGGTTATATAATATTTATAATGCCCTTGCGGCTCTGGCTGCAGCGGCAAGTGAGGGTATTTCTTTGGATGGCATTGCCCAAGCTTTTCGGAAGTTTACCGGAGCACCAGGGCGATATAAAATATTGGATTATGGGCAACCATATACTATTATTATTGATTTTGCTCATAATTTTCATGGGCTAGAAAATATTTTAACCACGCTAAGACTTTTTCCAAGAAATAAGATAATTACAGTATTTGGTCATGGTGGAGAAAGGGATAATCGAGTAAGAAAGAAGATGGGAAAGGTAGTAGGAACATACAGCGATTTTAGTATAATTACTGCTGATAATCCACGTAGTGAGGATCCAGCAATAATCTCTAAAGAAATAGAGAGAGGATTGCAAGAAGTAGAAAATAGTAATTATAGAATAATTCTAGATCGGGTTAAAGCAATTAGTTATGCCCTTAAAATTGCTAGAGAAAATGATATAGTGTTGATTGCTGGTAAGGGACCGGAACACGAACAGGTTTATCATAATCACATTATTTACCATAATGATGAAGAAGTTGTTCGCAAAATATTAACTAAAAGGAATCAAGAATAGATGTTTTATTTATATGATTGGGCTAAGATAATTCCTGAAGTTATTATAATAGGAAACCAAAATACCCCTTGGGAACATATTTCCATTGATAGCAGGACAATACAAGAGAGAGCTCTTTTTATTGCCTTGAAAGGGGAAAAACACGATGGTCATGATTTTATTAAGGTTGCCTGTCAAAAGGGTGCTGCCGGAGTTGTTGTAGAAAAAAGATACTATCAAGAACATCCCTTATTATCGAAAGAACTTCCAAAGCCTATATTAGTGGTGGATAACACTATACAAGCCTTACAATTATGGGCTAAGTATTATCATTCTTTATTTAGACCTTTCAATATTTGTGTGACCGGTAGCAACGGTAAAACTACTACTAAAGAGATGATTGTGCAATTATTAGCTAATAAATATCATGTATTAAAATCTAAAGGTAATTATAACAATGAAATAGGGGTACCGCTTACTATTCTTGATTTAGCATCTGACCATGATGTGTTAGTTATGGAAATGGCTGCACGAAAGTCAGGAGAAATAAAGGAATTGACATCAATAGTTAGACCCGATATTGCTGTGATCACTAATATTGGAGAAGCACATTTAGGATTATTTGAAAGTAAAGACAATATTGCACGGGAGAAATCGGAATTAATCTTGGCGCTGAAAGATAAAGGAACAGCAATAATAAATCGTGATGATGCCTATTTTGATTACCTGAGCAATTGCATTTCTGATCATAATGAAATAATCAGTTTCGGCTTTCACCCTAAAGCGCAGATAAGGGCATTAAATTTCTGGCAAAAAAATGAGCAAGAACTTTATTTTGAACTATTATTATCAGGTAAAGATAAATTTCAGGTTTTTTTACCGCTCTTGGGGAAATTTAATGTATCAAATGCCTTAGCTGCTATAGCTGTTGCTATAAAGATGAATATACCTATCAAAGAAATTATAAATAGTTTATCTTATTTTAAAGGTACCAATCTACGTATGGAATATTTAGTGCTGGATAAGGGTATAACATTAATTCAGGATTATTATAATGCTAACCCCACTGCTACTAAAGAGGCTTTACAAAGTGTAGCCAGTATTGCAGAAGGTAGATTTAAGATTGCTCTTTTGGGGGATATGTTAGAGTTAGGAGATTCCTCCATTTACTACCATAAAGAAGTGGGACATTTAGCAGCTGCTCTTTCCTATGATATACTTATTGCCTATGGTGATTATGGTGATTTTATCATTCAGGGAGCCCAGGAAGAGGGAATGAGAAAGGATAAAATATATTATTTTAGAAAAGAGGAAAAGGAGCAATTGGTATACTGGTTAGTACAATCAGTTCCTGAACATAGTATTATCTTACTTAAAGGATCGCGAGATATGCGTATGGAAGATATAGTCCAGTACTGGAAGATAATTTCCAAAGGTAAGGAGAGCGCTTATCATGCTTAAAGTGACGATAGCTTTTCTAATCGCTTTTTGTAGTCCAATGGTTTTAATTCCCTACTTTATTAGGATTCAGAAAAGGTATAATATTGGGCAAAGAATCAGGACGGAAGGCCCTAGTCTTCACCAGCATAAGACTGGTACCCCTACTATGGGAGGTTTAATAATTTTTCTTTCAGTAGGCCTGTCTTTACTTTTTTTTCATCCCAAAGATAATCAGATAATTGCTTCTTTTCTTCTGATGTGCAGTTTTGGTCTGGTGGGGTTTATTGATGATATTATAAAATTTTTTAAGAGAAGGTCTTTAGGCTTAAAAGCCAGAAACAAGATTGTATTACAATTAATAATAAGCACTTTCTTTTTATATTGGTTTCTTCCCACTAAATTTTTGGACCCCACTCTATTAATTCCATTTAAGTCAAATTCTTTAATTATTTCTCCCATAATTTATATACCTTTGGTAATACTTGTTTTTTTATCTACTACTAATGCTGTAAACCTTACTGATGGATTGGATGGATTAGCAACAGGACTTATTATTATAGCTTTTTTAGCCTTTGCCCTAATTACTTTTACTCAAGGTAAAAAAAATCTTACTATCTTTACTCTTCTTATTTCTCTTTCTTGTGCCGGATTTTTAGTATTTAACTTTTATCCGGCTCGGATTTTCCTGGGTGATATTGGTTCTTTGGGATTGGGAGGTGCTTTGGCTACTATAGCAATTTTTAGTAATAGTGAATTGTTCTTATTGTTGATAGGTGGTGTTTTTGTTTTGGAAACACTATCAGTTATCATTCAAGTTATATCTATTAAGTTAAATCATAGACCTATATTTCTAATGAGTCCATTACATCACCATTTTGAAATGATGAAATGGAAGGAAATAAATATCGTTATTATGTTCTGGACTATGGGTCTAGTATTTGCAGTACTGGGATTACTTGCCTATCCTTTTTGTTAATTTTATTCGAGAATATCGAAAGTAAGGAGAATAACTTTTAAATGAATTTTTCCATAACAAAACAGCCAGATTATATCTTAATAACGACTATCTTTATCTTGATATCTTTTGGTATTATTATGGTTTTCAGCTCTAGTTATGTTATGGCTTATAAATGGTATGGTGATAGTTTCTATTTTTTTAACAGACAGTTGCTCTCTTCTTTAATTGCTACAATTGTGTTCTTGATAACTCTTAGGATAGATTATCATTACTGGAGAAAATTTGCTGTTCCTATTTTAATTATTTCTTTATTTTTGCTATCAATACTTTATCTACCTGGTGTAGCCAGATATATCAGAGGAGCTAAAAGATGGCTATATATAGGGTCCTTTCCCTTCCAGCCTTCAGAATTAGCCAAAGTAGCACTGATCCTCTATATAGCTGATTGTTTAACCAGAAAAACGGTTCAGGATTTAGCTAGTTTTGTAAGGGGAATTTTACCAGTATTTATTGTTACCGCTATTATTTTTCTATTAATTTTTGCTCAGCCTGATTTCAGCACTGGTATTGTTATTCTTGGCTGTTCTTTTATTATGCTTTTTATTGGAGGTAGTAGAATTATCCAATTATTTACCCTGATGGTCTTTCTACTTCCCCCGGGAGTAGCATTACTATTAGGGGAAGAATATCGTAGAGTTCGATTACTATCATTTTTAAATCCCTGGGAAGACCCATTGAATAGTGGATTTCATATTATTCAGTCTTTATTAGCTTTAGGTAGTGGGGGGGTAATGGGAGTTGGAATTGCTCAGAGCAGACAAAAATTTTTTTATCTTCCTGATCAACATACTGATTTTATTTTCTCAATTATTGGAGAGGAACTGGGATTCTTTGGCACCTCTTTTATTATTCTACTTTTTCTAATTTTTTTATGGAGAGGTTTCTTAATTGCCTGGAGAGCAAAAGACTCCTTTGGTTTATTATTAGCTGCTGGGATTACCTCGCTGATTATTTTCCAGGCTTTAGTGAATATCAGTGTGGTAACTAAAATAATTCCTACCACTGGAATTACCTTACCTTTTATCAGTTATGGTGGTTCATCGCTTATTGTTAATATGTTTTGTTGTGGTATTCTACTCAATATCTCTAAAAATTCTCTAACAAAAGATGAGGTTGTCCAATAGTATGAAAATTATTATTACCGGAGGGGGTACGGGAGGACATATATATCCGGGAATCAGCTTAGCACATGAATTTCTAAGAATAGAGAAGACGAACGAGATTATTTTTGTAGGAACTAACCAAAAAATGGAATCAGAGATTGTTCCCCAGGAAGGATTTCAGTTTTTTGGTTTAAATGTAAGGGGTTTAGAACGAAAGATTTGTCTCAACAATTTATTTTCTTTCTTCCTCTTTCTCTGTTCCTTGGTTACTTCCTGCCAAATAATAAAGAGATTTAAACCAGATCTGGTCATAGGAACTGGAGGTTATGTTAGTGCATCTATAGCATTAGTCTCTTCTCTACTTGGTATTCCTACTTTTATACATGAGCAGAACATTATTCCTGGTATTACTAATCAGATTTTATCTTTAACTAGTAAAAAGGTTTTTATTAGTTTTCCAGAATCAAAAAAATATTTTTGGAGAAAGAGCAGGATAGTATGTTTGGGTAATCCAATTCGGGAAAGCATTGGTCAGGGTAAAAAGAATAGATTAATTCAAGAAACTAATTTAGATATACAGAAGAGAACCATATTAGTATTTGGCGGCAGTAAAGGAGCCAGTATTATAAATAAAATGGTATTAGGGTGCTTAGATTTAATTGATGAAAAATTATGGAAGGAATGGCAGATACTAATTTTGAGTGGAAAAGAAGATTATCTAAATTTAATAGAGAAAGTGGCTCAATCTAAATATAAAGAAGTGGTTCGAGTTTTATCATATCTGCATCACATAGAAGATGCTTATGACTTAGCCGACTTAGTAGTTTGTCGATCTGGTGCTACTACCATAGCTGAACTTACTGCTAAGGGATTAGCCGCTTTGTTAATTCCATATCCTTATGCTACTGGGAATCATCAACTCTATAATGCCCGATTTCTGGAAAATAAATCTGCTGCTCTGGTAATTAAAGAAGAAGAATTAACTGGTAAGAAATTAGCTGAGGAATTATCTAAACTAATGCAGGATAAGGAAAAATTGGCTTTACTGGCTAGAAATAGTAAAAGAATAGGTAACTGTAAAGCGGCATCGAATATTGTAAATGCTATTTATGATTATTTAAAAAATAAGGATTCAACTAAAAAATATATTTAAATAATAAAAAAAATAGGGTAAACTATTAGGTGAAAATGTTTAACCTTGGAGCAAACTAGAAAGGGATATTATGAACAATATTGGCAAGCGAATTCATTTTATAGGCATTGGTGGTGCTGGAATGAGTGGAATTGCTTCAATTTTATTGGATTTAGGTTATCAGATAAGTGGTTCTGATTTACAAAGCAATGTATCTACTAAAAGGTTAATAGAAAAAGGTGCCTTGATTTATAAGGGACATAATAGTAGCCATGTTTTAGGAGCCAGTCTGGTAGTTTTATCATCGGCTATTAGTGATGAAAACAAGGAGGTATTAGCTGCTCGACAAAATAACATAGAAATCATTCCTAGAGCAGAAATGCTTTCTCGTATTATGAATCAAAAATATCGTATTGCTGTTTCTGGTACTCATGGCAAGACCACCACTTCTTCCATGATTAGTCTATTACTGGAGGGAATGAATATGGATCCTACTATTGCTATTGGGGGAGAAGTTAACGATATTGGTGGGAACGCTAAATTAGGAAGAGGGGATTATGTGGTGGTAGAAGCTGATGAGAGTGATGGTTCTTTTTTATTACTGAATCCCAATATTGTAATAACTACTAATATTGAAAATGATCATCTTGATTATTTTATTAGTGTCGAAAAAACATTAGAGAGTTTTAAGTTATTTATGGAGAAGGTTCCTAAGGAAGGATGTATTGTATGTGGTTGGGATTGTCCCAATACCAGGATGGTAGCAGAAAAGATTTTCGATGGGAAACACATTATTTCTTATGGTTTTCACCCTGATGCTCAGATGAGGGCGCAAAATACCTGTTTGATAAAAAACACTTCCCTTTCTGATGTCTATTTTCAACAACATAAATTAGGTAGTCTTAAACTTAGTATTCCTGGCTATCATAATATTTCTAATGCCCTTGCTGCAATTGCTACTGGTATGGAATTAGGACTAAAGTTTCAGGATATAGTAGAAATCTTATCTCGTTTCAGAGGCGTTAAAAGAAGGCAAGAAATTATTTTTCAGCTCTCTGACCAGTTCATGATTATTGATGATTATGGCCATCATCCCTCTGAAATAAAAGCAACCCTGCAGGCAATCAAAAATGGTTGGCCTGATTATAGGCTTATTACCGTTTTTCAACCACATCGTTATAGTAGAACTAAATTATTATGGAAGTATTTTGGTGATGCATTTTTTGATTCACATATTGTTATTGTTAACGATATTTATCCAGCCAATGAAAAACCTATTCCCCATATTTCAGCGGAATTAATATATCAGGAGATAAAAAAGCAACAGGGAGAGAATGTATTTTATCTTCCCGGTAGAAGAGAGACACTTTCTTTCTTAACAAATATAGTATCTCCTAAAGATATTGTCATAACTATGGGGGCCGGTGATGTCTGGAAGGTGGGTAAAGAATTGGCTAACAAGATAAAATATTTTGGTGCAAAAGGAATAAGTTTTGATGTATGATAAGGAGTTAATCTGGAGAGCAATTATTAATAATGGTTTGGAAAAGGAAATTAAGAGAGATGAAATCATGAAATATCATACCTCATGGAAAATCGGTGGAAATGCCGATTTTTTTTGCCTTCCTTCCCATTTAGAATTGTTGGTAAAGGTATTACTATTTGCCTTACATCATAATTTGCCTATATATATCATTGGTAATGGGTCTAATATTTGGATACCGGATGAAGGGATAAGAGGACTGGTAGTAAAGATTGCCCATACTATCGACAAGGTGGAATATTCTGGTAAAATGATAAAAGTAGGTGCTGGCATACTCTTGCCGGCTCTGGTAAAAAAAACAGCCAGTGAAGCGTTCAGTGGACTTGAATTTGCTGCTCATATACCAGGAACCTTAGGTGGTGCTATAATTAATAATGCTAGTTTTGGTTCAGAATCAATTGCTGATGTGGTAAATGAGATTACCCTTTTTGATTGCCATACCGGCCTTATTAAGACACTTAATAAGAACCAGTTTTCCTTTTATTACCGTGGAATTAACCTTGGCTGTAAAGAATTTGTATTATTGGAAGCTAATTTAATACTCTCTACTCAGGACAAAGAAAAAATATTTTTGAAAATAAAACAGGTTTATGAACAGAGAAAGAAAAGTCAACCGGTTAATTTCTTATCAGCTGGTTGTATTTTTAAAAATCCAGCTGAGAAACCAGCTGGTTATCTTATTGAAAAATCAGGAGCAAAAGGTTTAATTATTGGAGATGCCCAAGTTTCTACTAAACATGCTAATTTTATTATCAATAGAGGTGCGGCTACAGCTAGAGACATTTTAAAACTAATTGAAAAAGTGGAACATATGGTAGAAAAAACCTTTGGTATTAAGCTGGAGAGAGAGATTAATTTTATTGGTCTCTCTTCCAATGGCTAATTTTCAATTGTTAATTTTGTTTAACTTTAGAAAACCATTCTCTTAAAAGATGGTAATGCTTAAACAAAAAAGATTACCTTAAAAAAGATTGAAATAAAACAGTTTTAAGGATTTTTTACCTAAAATATTCAAAGTAGTAACTGTTTTTATTCAAGCGTATTATAAGTAATTTGGAAAAAACGAAAAGAATCCAGAGTAGAAATAAGAAGATAGAATTAACACTGGTTAAACCTCTTTTGAAGCTTTTTAACTATAAGTCATGCGGGTCAATATCTATTTGAATTATTAGTTATTAGAAAATTTTGCATAGTCAAAGAGGGAGTAAGAAGAGGTTTTCTTACCAGGTCCTTCTTGAAAAGAAGAGTGAGTGCCCAGTGATCGATTTAGTCAATAATCAGGATAGAGATGATTATGAAAATGAAGTCGAGATAATAAATACTAATATACAAGAGGAACATAGAGGATATAATTTATTCAGAGTTTTATTATATTATATTATAATAGGGTTTTTAGGCTGGAATATTTTCTATTTTCTTTTCACTTCACCTTTATTTGATATTACGAAAATATCTGTTTATGGTACAAATTATTTGCAAGATACAATTATTTTAAATCAGAGCGAATTAAATGAACCTGTTAATATTTTTCATTTTGACTTGGAAAAGGCCTGTAAAAAGCTAGCCCAAAATCCCTGGATTAAAGATATTACTATGAAAAAGATATATCCTAACCACTTAGAAATAGGTATAATAGAACAAAAGCCAGGAACCTTTCTTTATCATAATAACAATTATTATCTAGTGACTGCAGAGGGGGTAATCCTGGAAATCTTAAACCAGTTTAATAATAATTTAAGTAAATATATTATAACGGGTCTTAATGTTAATTCAAAACGACCGGGACAAGTAATTGAAGATCAAGAATATAAAGAAGTTCAAAGAATAATTTTTGCCTTAGACCATCTTTTCCCTGACCAATTCTATAAGATTGAAGTTATTTCAGAAGAGGAATTTCTTTTATTTCATATCAATAACCGGATTAAAGTTCGACTGGAAAGCGGAGAACAATTAATTAATAAATGGTATTTACTGGAATCAGCTTTACAGAAAATTAACACCGAAGAAGTTCCACTTCAGGAAATTAATATGAAATATCAGGAAAGGTTATTGATTGTACTACCAGAATAAAAGGTTTCTATCAAATTGTAGAAAGCCTTATTTAGATTAGATTTATATAGGGAGAGTTGATAGATCGGAAGAGCGTCGTGTAGGGAAAGAGTGTAGGATTGGGTGGTGGTG
>CAZGKY010000055.1:0-13115 GCA_964525625.1 uncultured Atribacterota bacterium
GCATACGAGATAATGAGCGGTGACTGGAGTTCAGACGTGGCTCTTCCGATCTAATTTTACTGGGAATGGGTTTACCGACGACAGCAAAATATATAATATTGTCCATTATGGCGGCTCCAGCCTTAGTACAATTAGGAGTATTACCCCTGGCAGCACATATGTTTATACTTTATTTTGGAGTTATTGCTGATTTAACTCCACCGGTAGCAGTAGCCGCTTATGCCGGTGCTGGCATTGCTGGTGGTAATACTATGAGAACCGGTTTTAATGCTGTCCGTTTAGCAGTGGCAGGATTTATGATCCCCTATATATTTGCCATCAATCCAGGGTTAATGGGATTAAAGGGATCTGCTTGGCATACTGTTCAATTAATGTTCACTTCTTTAGCTGGTGTTTTATCCTTAGGTGCTGCCGCTGGTGGTTTTTTATTAGTAAAAACAGAGTTTTATGAACGGATTTTGTTACTTATTAGCGCTGTTTTGCTCATATCACCTGATATTAAAACTGATTTAGTTGGCCTTTTTGGCTTAATCATTGTCTTATTTATTCAGTACAAGAAGCAAAATAAATAATAAGTGTACTAATAATGATTTAAAGAGAATATTTTAAAATATTTGAAATGGTAGAATCAAAAGGTAACAAAATTTATTCTTATCTTCTTATTATAATAATAGCCATATTTTTTCTATTTAACGGTAATGATGGTATTTATGCTCAGATTTTAGAAAAAAATAGACCTATTGCGGTGATGATTGGCAATTCCCCGCAGGAAAGGAAGGTACAAAAAGGAATAGATAAAGCAAATATAGTTTACGAAATTGAAGTGGAGTTCCCCTTTACCAGGTTAATGGCCCTTTATCTGGAAGATAAGCAAGCTATTATTGGCCCAATAAGAAGTAGTCGTTATTATTTTTCAAGAGTAGCTATTGAATGGTCAGCAATTTTTGTTCACTGTGGTGGACAAAGTTTTAAAAATAACCAGGTATTAGATATTGATGAAATAACTTATCATATACCTTTTTGGCGTGATGATAATATTGGTGGCTGGATTAATCTGTTTTCAGATATTGCAAAACTAAAAAAAGAAATTAGCAAAAATATCTATGCTGAAATTAATGAAAACATAAATCATAACTTGCTTAATTTTCAGACCTCCTGGACTAAAAATAAAAATCAAATTAATAAAATTACTATCAAATATAATGAAAATTATTTAATAAGCTATAATTACAATCCAGAGGAAAATAATTATTATCGCTATATAAACAATGAACCACATGTAATTTTGGAAAGTCAAGAAAATATTAAAGTGGCCAATATTATTATTCAATATGTGCCCATTAAAAAAATTGAGGGAGACCAGTTGGGCCGAGTAGAAGTACAATTAATTGGAGAAGGGGAAGGTAAATTTTTTCACTCTGGTATTTTTCAACCAATAAAATGGAGAAAACCCAGTAAAAATGAACAAACGGTCTTTTTTGATAGAGAGGGTACCCCAATAACCATTAACAAAGGCGTAACCTGGGTGCATGTATTATCAACAGATAAAGAAATTTGGTTTAAATAATAGAATTACTGGAAAAAAAGAAATGAAAGAAATTTATCAAAAATTAATTGATCAGGCTAAAGAAGCCAGATTAAAGGCTTATGTTCCTTATTCAAATTTTGCAGTTGGTTCAGCATTAATGACTGAAAATGGTACTATTTTTTCTGGCTGTAATATTGAAAATGTCTCTTTAGGAATAACTATTTGTGCGGAAAGAGTTACTATCTATAAGGCAATTTCAAATGGATTTAAGAGTTTTAAGGCAATTGCTATTGTCGGAGATACTGAAGAACCATGTTCACCCTGTGGTGCTTGCCGACAGGTAATGATAGAATTTTCACCTAACATGGAAGTAATAATGACTAATCTGCAAAATATGATTGAAATTGTAAAAGCAAAAGATTTACTTCCATTTGCTTTTAAGGGTAAGAAACTACACTCTTGATATTTATTAGATACATTTAGCCCTATCCGTTTGCGCTTAATAGCAGTAGTTGCTTTATTATTATTTATTTAATTTAAAATATATTTTGATTAGCAATGATATTTTTCCATTTATCCACTGGGTAGTGAAAAAATTATTTTTTATAAGATTAGGGGGACAAAAAACACATATAAAGAAAAAATTGAAAAAGCTATCTTTAAAAATTAGAAATTGTTGTTTTACAAACAAATTTTGTTACAGTTCATTTTAAGAATGTTACGTAAATATTTAATTAAACTAGAAGAGATATAGGTTAACATTTTATGAATCGCTTATTTCGAACAGAAGGCATAGTTTTAAAGAGTATTAAGCTAAATGAAGCCGATAAAATAATAACTATATTCAGCAATGATTATGGTAAATTTCAAGGAATTGCCAAAGGAGTAAGAAAAATAAAGAGTAAATTTGGTAGTAGCATGGAAAATCTTACTATAGTAAAGTTATTAATTTTTAAGGGAAGAAATATTAATATTATCAGTCAATCAGAAATTATTTATTCCTTTTTTTCTTATTGCCAGGATATCTTCCGATATGGATTGGCTATTAATTGTGCTGAAATTATTGATAAATTAACAATTGAAGAAGATGTAAATTATCGATTATATAATCTTTTTAAAAAATTGTTATTATTACTGCAAGATGAACAGAATCCCCTTCTGCTGGTTGAATCATTCAAATGGAAAATATTTGGCATTTTAGGTTATCAACCTGAATTAAAACGATGTGTTTATTGTCATAAGCCTATGGCTGATTGCAAAGAAAAATACTATATTTTTGATATAGTAAAAGGTGGAATTAACTGCCTGAATTGCCAGGATAGAACAGGCTATTACCAGATAAAGATAACAGACTACCAACTAAGGCTATTACAGCGTATGCGGGAGGCAGATTTAGAAAAAATACATAATAGGAAGATTGATCCAGGTATTTTATCTGAACTGGGGAAAATTACTGAGTTATACTTATCGCATCATTTTGAAATAGAGAATAAAAGTAAACTTTTCTTAAATAGATTGCAATCATTGAAAAACTAAACACATGCTCCTTCTCATAGTATTTGAAATATATAACATTATTTTTTTATTATTTCTATTTATAAACTCTTTCCCCACTTACTATTAACTAACTCTACTTCAAAAAAATATATAAAAGGCAACAATTTATTTCCTTAAAAACTTGTTGTTTTTGTTTTTACTTGACAAAAACCTTTCTCTAATAACAATTTTTTTGAAAATATTACTTCTTAACATATTAATTACCTATTCTGGGGAAAAATATCCTACAGGATTATAATAAAATCTTGGCCATAATTTTTTAAATGTTATCTTTGACATCATAATTTGATTTTGCTATATTTATAACATTAAAATCACTATAATATGAAAATGCAAGACTAATTTTTTACTAGAATGATATAGGAATTGAATAAGGGAGTAGATTATAATTTTATCCCTCTCCTAAATTTTATAATTTTCACATACAGACTGTTGATTTATCAGAGAGGGATATTATTTATAAGATTGACGGATCACATAAAAAAATATCATAAAATATTTATTGAGGAACATTAAAATGTTTATCCAGGATATTATTTTTAATTTAGAAAGATACTGGAGTAAGAAAGGCTGCATTATACTTACTCCCTATGGCACAGAAGTGGGTGCTGGTACTATGAATCCAGCAACATTTTTAAGGGTTTTAGGACCAGAGCCCTGGCGAACGGCATATGTCGAACCATCCAGAAGACCTGCCGATGGTCGTTATGGTGATAATCCTAATAGGGTACAGTTACATTACCAATTTCAAGTTATTATAAAACCATCTCCTGATGATATACAGGATATATATCTTAAAAGTTTAGAAAAGATAGGCATTTATAGAAAAGAACATGACATTAGATTTATGGAAGGCGATTGGGAAGCGCCTACCTTAGGGGCCTGGGGATTAGGATGGGAAGTGGTTTTAGATGGTTTAGAAATTACTCAGTTTACTTATTTTCAGCAAGCTGGTGGAATTGATCTAAATCCCATTCCTGTGGAAATTACCTATGGTATTGAACGATTAGCTATGATTGCGCAACAAAAGGATAATATTTATGAGTTATTCTGGAGTAAAGATATTACTTACCGGGAAATTCAGCACCAGATAGAAGTGGAGCAATCAAAATACAATTTTGAAATGGCTAATATAAAAATGCTTCTTTCACTTTTTAATATGTTTGAAAAAGAAGCACAAAACCTAATTACAAAAAATTTATCAATTCCAGCTTATGATTATACTTTAAAATGTTCACATACTTTTAACCTTTTAGATGCTCGAGGTGCTATAAGTGTCACCGAAAGAACTGGTTATATTACCAGAGTTAGAGAATTAGCCAAACAATGTGCTCAGTTATATATTAAACAAAGAGAAGAATTAGGTTATCCATTAATAAAAGGTGGAAACAATGAATAATTTTATTTTAGAAATTGGCACTGAGGAGATTCCCTCTCTTTATATTGATAATATTGTAGAGAGTTTAGAAAAAGATACAAAAAAAATATTAGAACAACTTCATGTAGATTGTCATAACATCTACGCCCTTGGCACTCCAAGACGTTTAGTAGTCTTTATAGAAGGCATTTCCTCTCAACAGGAGGATATTGTCCATAAGATTAAAGGCCCTTCCTTAGCAGTGGCATTTGAAAAAGATGGCAAACCCCAAAATGCTGTAATTAAATTTGCTCAAGCAAACCAGGTTAAGATAGAAGATTTATTAGTCGAAAAAACTAATAAAGGTCAATATATTTTTGCACAAAAAATAATAAAAGGAAAAAGAATAGAATTATTATTACCAGAAATTTGCTTAAATCTAATTACCAATATCAGTTTACCTAAATCAATGAGATGGGGAACAACCTCCCTTAGATTTATTAGGCCCATCAGGTGGTTATTAGCTTTGTATAATAACCAGATTATCTCCTTCCAATTACATAATTTAACATCTGGACGAAAGACTTATGGTCACCGTTTGCTATCACCAGGAATGGTAAAGATTCCCAATGCCAGTGAGTATTTTAATATTCTGAAAGAACGATTTGTAATTTGTGATGCTGAAATTAGAAAAAAAGAAATAACAAGCCAAATTAAAAATATTATTAAAAATAACAACGGTAAGGAATACGTGGAACCATCTTTATTAGAAGAGGTAAAAAATTTAGTGGAATATCCCAAAGTATTATTGGGTAAATTTGATGAAAAATATCTTGATTTACCAAAAGAAGTACTGACAGCAGTAATGATAAAACATCAGAAATATTTTCCTATTTATAATAATGATGATTCTTTATTACCCTTTTTTTTGGTTGTAATTAATGGTAACCAAAATCAATATATAGAAAATATTATTCGAGGTAATGAAAGGGTATTAAAGGCAAGATTAGAGGATGCCAAATTTTTTTTCCAAGAAGATCAAAAGATTGCCAAACTCGGTCTAAAACCCTTAGAGGGCAATATAGAAAAATTAAAAAATATTATTTTTCAGGAAAACTTAGGAACCATTTATGATAAGGTAGAAAGATTAATTACTTTATCCCAAAAAATTGGTGAAGACCTCCGATTAAACGAAAATTCACTGCAAATATTAAAAAGGGCTGCTCAAATATGTAAGTCAGACCTGGTTAGTGAAATGGTAAAAGAATTTCCTGAATTACAGGGAATTATGGGCCGGGAATACGCACTTCTCCAGGGGGAAGCCCCAGCAGTAGCTACAACAATATTTGAACATTATTTACCCAGATTTTCTGGTGATAATTTCCCAAAAACTATAACCGGAAGTATACTTAGTATTGTTGATAAATTAGATAACATTATTGCCTGCTTCCTCAATAATATTATTCCTGATGGTTCCCAAGATCCGTATGCCTTACGAAGGCAGGCTCTGGGGATTATAAATATTGTTTTACTACATAATCTGGAATTTTCTTTAAGTAAGATAATTAATTTGAATATTAATTTGCTTAGGAATAATAAAAATTTAGCCGAGCAGAAAGTTTTTCTCAAGAGAATTGATACTCAAGATATTAAATATTTTATTTTCCAGCGTTTTCGTTTTCTGCTGTTAGAAAGAGGATTTAAATATGATATAATTGATGCAGTATTGGCAATAAATCCAGATAGCATTCTTGATATTTTAGCTCGCATAAAAGCTATACAAAACATTTATCATACTTCCAGTTTTACCAGGATAATAACTGCAGCTACCAGAGCTTTTAATTTATCCAGAAACATTACTGAACTAAGCATTGACAATAACCTCTTTCAGGAACAAGAAGAGGTTACTCTTTACCTTTCTTACCTTAAAGTAAGAGAAAATGTAACTACCTTAATTGCTAAACATGACTATATTACAATTTTTACCAATTTAGCACAATTAAATAAACCTATTGATAATTTTTTTGATAAAGTTTTAGTAATGGTAAAAGAAGAAAGGGTTCGTCATAATAGATTGGCTTTACTAAAATCGATTGCCAATTTATATAATACAGTTGCTGATTTGACAAAAATTGCTTTATCTAAGGGTGGTGCTAATTGATATTACAATCTTATGACTACCATTAAAATTTTACTTAACAATAAAGAGATATTATTATATACTTTAAACAACTACTTTTTAAACAATTAAATATATTATTTTTAGAAGGAGAATATAAAATGAAGAAATATGTGTATTTTTTTGATGAAGGCAATAAGGATATGAAAAAATTACTGGGTGGTAAAGGAGCTAATTTAGCGGAGATGACCAAAATGGGTTTACCAGTGCCCCAGGGATTTACTATTACCTCAGAAGCTTGTATAGAATATACTCAAAATCAGAAAAATTTTCCAGAAGGATTAATGGAACAGGTTCAGGAGAATCTCACAAAGTTAGAAGAAAGATCTGGCAAGATTTTTGGTGATGCTGAAAATCCCTTATTAGTATCAGTTCGTTCTGGTGCAGCTGTTTCCATGCCAGGTATGATGGATACTATTCTAAATTTAGGTTTAAATGAACAGACTATTCAAGGAATAATAAAAAAGTCTGGTAATGAAAGATTCGCTTATGATAGCTATAGAAGATTTATCCAGATGTTTGGTAATGTGGTAATGGGTATTAAAGGCGAACTTTTTGAACATATACTGGAAGAAATCAAAAAAAGAGAGAAAGTAGAAATTGATTCAGATATCAGTGTAACGGGATTAAAAGAGTTAGTTAGTAAATACAAAGAATTAGTCAAAAAGGAAGCTGGTATACCTTTTCCAGATAACCCACAAAAACAATTAAAGATGGCCATTGAAGCAGTTTTTAATTCTTGGGATAATAAACGGGCGGTTACCTACAGAAAAATTCACAAGATACCTGATAATCTAGGAACTGCAGTAAATGTTCAGGAAATGGTGTTTGGCAATATGGGTTATGATTCCGGAACAGGAGTTGGTTTTACCCGAAATCCCTCAACTGGTGAAAAGGAGAATTATGGTGAATATCTTTTGAATGCCCAAGGTGAAGACGTAGTAGCTGGAGTAAGAACTCCAAAACCCCTGGAGGAACTAAAGAATGATATGCCAGAGGTTTATAAACAGTTAATTACAACAGTAAAAATATTGGAAAGAAATTATAAAGATGTACAGGATTATGAATTTACTATAGAAAAAGGAAAGCTCTTTATTCTACAAACAAGAGATGGGAAAAGAACAGCACAGGCTGCTTTAAAAATTGCTGTAGATATGGTTAAAGAAGGGATTATTGACCAAGAAACTGCTGTTAAAAGGATAGATCCTATTCAATTAAATCAGCTTCTTCATCGCAGAATTGATCCTAATGCTAAAATAGAATCGATTGCTAAAGGTTTACCTGCTTCTCCTGGTGCAGCTTCAGGGAAAGTAGTCTTTACTGCCGATGAGGCAGAAGAAATGGGGAAAAAAGGTGAGGCGGTTATCTTAGTGCGTCCCGAAACTACTCCTGATGATATTCATGGCATGGTAGAAGCTAAGGGAACTTTAACCAGCAGAGGAGGAATGACCAGTCATGCTGCTGTAGTAGCTAGAGGAATGGGGATGCCCTGTGTAACTGGTTGTAATGATATTGTTATAAATCTGGATAAAGAACAATTTAAAGTTAATAATAAAATTATAAAGAAAGGTGATTTTATCACTATCGATGGTGGAAGTGGAGAGGTCTTTTTAGGAAAAGTTCCCATGATAGAGCCTAAAATGAGCGAAGAATTTACCCTATTACTCTCCTGGGCTGATGATATTAGAAAACTCGGTGTATATGCTAACGCAGATACTCCGGAAGATGCTCAAAAAGCAAGAGATTTAGGTGCCGAAGGTATTGGTTTATGCAGAACTGAGCATATGTTTATGGATCCTGACCGCTTGCCCATTGTGCAAGATATGATTATTGCTGATAACAAAGAATCACGGCAAAGAGCCCTTGATAAACTATTGCCGATGCAAAAAGGTGATTTTATTGGCATTTTAAAAGCAATGCATGGTTTACCAGTGATTATTCGTTTACTGGATCCCCCCTTACATGAATTTTTACCGAGTTATGAAGACACTTTAGTTAAAGTTACTACCCTAAAATTAACCAATGATAATCAAGAGGAGTTGGAAAAATACGAAAATATCTTAGAACGAATAAAAGCATTACATGAAATGAATCCTATGTTGGGCTTAAGAGGTTGTCGCCTGGGTCTTTTATACCCTGAAATTTATGATATGCAAACAAAGGCCATTATTGAAGCAAGCGTTGAATTAATTAAACAAGGAATTGAGGTTAAACCTGAAATAATGATTCCTCTGGTTGGTCATATTAATGAACTCAAACCAATCTATAATATGATTAAAAAAATAGCACAAGATATTATGAGCAGAGAAAAAATAGAATTAGAATATAAAATTGGCACTATGATAGAACTACCCCGAGCAGCTTTAACGGCAAATGAAATAGCAGAATATGCTGAATTTTTCTCCTTTGGTACCAATGACCTTACTCAAACTACCTTTGGCATTAGCCGGGATGATGCGGAAGGAAAATTCTTAATAAAATACATCGAAGAAGGAATCCTAAGAGAAAATCCCTTTGAAGTACTCGATCCTGATGGTGTTGGTGTGCTGGTAAAAATGGGAGTAGAGTTGGGAAGAAAAACTAATCCCGATTTAGAAATTGGTATTTGTGGTGAACATGGTGGAGAACCTAAATCTGTTGAATTTTGCCATAGTGCTGGTCTAAATTATGTTAGCTGTTCTCCATTCCGAGTTCCCATTGCCCGATTAGCAGCAGCACAAGCAGTTTTAAAAGAGAAAGCAGAATAAATATATTTATTGTTAAAAAACTAAAAAAAATTATTCTAGAAATTTAAAATCGATATTTTATAATATTATATTAATGAAAAATGAAGGTGGTATCCTTTTAAATAATTTCACAATCAGGAAATCACCTTCATTTCCATTGTAATGATATAATAATGTTAATAAGTGAGAATTATAACATTTTAATATTTTTTGTTATTTTATACTAATTATAAAAAAGGAGTTATCTTAAAATGGTTGTCCTTAAACTTCTATCAATTTTAAGCGGTATTATTGCCCTATTATATGCCATGATATTGGCCAGGCGGGTTTTGAGTGAAAAAGAAGGAAATGAAGTTATGAAGCAGTTATCTCTTTCCATAGAAAAGGGAGCTATGACCTTTTTAAAGAGAGAATATTCTTTTTTAATAATTTTTGTAATAATTGTTAGTTTCTTAATAATCTGGGTTAGAGGTAGTATAACAGGTTTTTCCTTTATTTTAGGTGCTCTATGTTCTGCTTTAGCTGGTTTTATAGGTATGAAAATAGCTACCAAAAGCAATGCCAGAACTACTTTTGCTGCCCAAGAATCAGGTTTAAGCAAGGCTTTGAAAATAGCCTTTTCTGGAGGAGCAGTTATGGGATTAACAGTTGCTGGTTTTGGTTTAATTGGTTTGGGTATTTTATATTACTTGTTTGATGATCCTAATTTGATAAATGGTTTTGCTTTGGGTGCTAGCTCTATTGCCTTGTTTGCCAGAGTGGGAGGGGGTATTTATACCAAAGCTGCTGATGTAGGTGCAGATTTGGTAGGCAAAATTGAGGCAGGTATTCCGGAAGATGATCCAAGAAATCCAGCTGTAATTGCGGATAATGTAGGAGATAATGTTGGTGATGTTGCTGGAATGGGAGCAGATTTGTTTGAATCTTTTGTTGGTTCCATTATTTCATGTATGATTCTTGGCAGTTTATTGTTTAACTCGATTAATTACATTATATACCCTTTAATCCTCGTTGCTTGTGGTGTTCTCTCAGTAATTATTGCTACCTTCTTCGTTTCACCAAAAGACAATAGTAACATTCACAAAGCACTAAATATGGGAACTTATGTTAGCGGTATTTTAGTAATTATTTCATCCCTAATATTATCCTATATATTATTTGGAAATTTATCTATATTCTTTGCTACAGTATCCGGTTTAATTGCTGGGGTAGCAATTGGCTTTTTTACTCAATATTATACATCATATGATTATTCACCAGTAAAAAAGATTTCCGAATCATCTTTGACTGGTGCAGCCACAACGATTATTGAGGGATTTGCTTTGGGTTTGAAAAGTACTGCATTACCAGTAGCTGTTATTTCTCTATCTATATACCTTTCGAATTATTTTGCAGGATTTTATGGTATTTCTGTGGCAGCAGTAGGAATGCTGTCTATTGTCGGAATGACAGTTTCAGTTGATTCCTATGGACCTATTGCCGATAACGCTGGAGGTATAGCAGAAATGGCTGGCTTAAAACCTGAAGTTCGGGAGATAACTGATTCCCTTGATGCAGTTGGAAATACTACTGCAGCTATAGGAAAGGGTTTTGCTATTGGTTCAGCTGCTTTAACAGCACTTGCCTTATTCAGTGCTTACGCCAGCTCAGTAAACCTTACAATTATCAGTATTACCGATCCTATGGTTATGATTGGCATTTTTATTGGTGGTATTTTGCCTTTTTTATTTGCTTCAATGACTATAGAAGCAGTTGGGAAAACTGCCTCCTTAATGGTTTCAGAAGTAAGAAGACAGTTTAAAGAAATTCCCGGTTTAAAAGAGGGAACAGCCAAACCAGAACCAGAAAAATGTATTGATATTAGTACCAAAGGCGCCTTAAAGGAGATGATTGTTCCTGGATTGCTAGCAATTATTATGCCTGTATTAGTGGGAATCGTATTTGGCCCTGAAGCATTAGGAGGATTGTTGCTCGGTTCAGTAGTTATAGGAGTATTTTTAGCTATTATGATGGCTAATTCTGGTGGTGCCTGGGATAATGCCAAAAAATACATCGAAAAAGGTAATTATGGTGGTAAAAATTCTCCAGCACATCAGGCTGGTGTAATCGGGGATACGGTTGGTGATCCTTTTAAAGATACTGCTGGTCCTTCGATGAATATATTAATAAAAGTTATGTCTATTGTATCTTTAGTTTTTATTCCACTTTTCATATAAAAGGATTATTTCCCAGGTAAGGGAAAATACACTTTAGTAAAATAGAACTTTTTAATTATTAAACTATTTCTTTCTTAACATAGTAAAATAAATTTAAAGAATAAACAAACTAAAGAATAATAGAAGTGTAAAAGAGATAATTTATTCTGAAATTTTTCTATTAAAATAAGATTGATATTATGGATATAATTAATATCATTGAGAAAAAAAAGAAAAAAATAAAATTAAATAAAAATGAAATTGAGTTTGTAATTAAAGAATATTTAAAAGACAATATTCCTGATTATCAAATGTCTGCCTTTCTTATGACCATTTGGTTCAATGGGATGAGTTATCAAGAAATTAATAACTTGACCATGGCTATGGCTAGATCTGGTGAAATAATAAAATTAGATACTATACCTGGAATTAAAGTTGATAAACATAGTACTGGGGGAGTAGGAGATAAAACTTCCATTGCCCTGATACCAATGGTGGCTGCTGCTGGAGTTCCTGTACCAAAAATATCTGGACGAGCCTTAGGTCATACCGGAGGAACTATTGATAAATTAGAATCAATTCAAAATTTTCGAACTGACCTTTCTCTGAATAAATTTATTGATAATGTTAAAAATATTAAAGCCTCTATTATTAGTACTAACATTAATATTGCACCGGCTGATAAAAAAATTTATGCCTTAAGAGATGTTACTGGCACTGTAGATTCTATTCCACTAATTGCCAGCAGTATCATGAGTAAAAAAATAGCTGGTGGCGCAGATGCTTTTGTACTAAATATAACAGTAGGGAGTGGGGCTTTTTTAAGTAATATTAAAGAGGCTATCTCTTTGGGAAGAATAATGCTAAATATCGGAAAAAGTAATAAAAAAAAGGTCTATATAATTATTTCCTCTATGGATCAACCCTTGGGAAAAGCTATCGGTAATTCTTTAGAAGTGCAAGAAGCCATCGAGATATTAGACAATAAAGGACCATCTGATGTAAGAGAATTATGTCTTTGCCTTGGTTCATATATGTTAATTGCTGGTGGAATTGTAAAAACACAGCAGGAGGGAATTAAATTATTAAATGAGATCATTATTAGCGGTAAAGCCAAAGATAAATTAATGGAAATAGTTAAAAATCAAAATGGAGAAATAAGTCAAATATTAAAACCTGATTTACTTCCAAGAGCTAAATATCAAAAAGATATTTATTCTCAGGAAAAAGGATTCATTAAAAAGGTTGACGCTCGAATAATTGGTGAATCTACCATGTTATTAGGTGCTGGCAGAGAAAAAAAAGATGACTATATTGATTTATCGGTAGGTATGGTTCTTAGAAAAAAGATTGGTGATAAAGTAGAGAAAAATGATACGTTAGCAACTATCCATTATAATGATATTGATAAATTTAATTTAATTAAAAATAATATCCCCAAAGCCTTCTTAATTACAGAAAAAGAACCAAGAAAAAAACCTTTAATACTAAAAATAATGTACTAAATTATAAATTAATTTGTACTAATTTCGAGTAGTGTTAACACTTTAGACTAATTTAGTTTAAAAAAATT
>CAZGKY010000056.1:0-12638 GCA_964525625.1 uncultured Atribacterota bacterium
TAACTTGATAAGAAGAAAAGGCGAAATGCTCTTCGGACACACCAGAATACCGACTCAGATTAACTGGTGTAAAAAATTTGGAATTAAAAACATTGTTTTTACGCATATTGGCCAGGATACCATAAAGAGGGAAAATGATTTGGTCAAATCCTATCCAGAAATTATATTAGCATATGATCAGATGAAAATGACTATTTCATAGAGATGGTCTTTTTCTGAAAAATATTACTTTGATTATCCTAAACAGCAATAATTATTTGTGGAGTATACCATGGAATTAAGAAAAGTTACGGAAAATACTTATTATATTCCGGGACCGACTAATCTTGGTCTTTTTGTGGAAGATAAAAAGGCTATCTTAATTGATAGCGGGAATGATGAATCGGCTGGTAGAAAAGTGTTACGACTTTTGGAAGAGAAAGGATGGAAATTAAGTAAAATTATTAATACTCATTCCAATGCTGACCATATTGGTGGCAATGCTTATTTGCAGAAGAAGACTGGTTGCGATATTTTAGCTACTGCTTTAGAATCGATTTTTATTCAGGAACCATCCCTGGAACCTTGTTTCTTGTGGGGCGCCTTTCCCTTTAAAGCCTTGAGAAATAAATTTTTACAGGCTCAGGCTTCTAAAGTAACTCAACTAATCGATACCGAAGGAATTATTTACGATACTCCCTTGCAGGCTTTTCCTCTGGAAGGTCACTTTATTCAGATGATTGGAGTAAAAACACCTGATGAAGTATTATTTATTGCTGATAGTCTATTTTCGCCTGAGATAATTAGTAAATATGGCTTGACCGTAAAAAGTGATATTGAAAAAACTCTTGATACTTACTCTCTTTTAACAGGACTATCCGCAAAATTATTTGTTCCTGCTCATGCCCAGCCCACGGATGATATAAATAATTTGATTCGCATTAATCAAGAACAGATAGAGATAATTAATCAAAAAATTATAAATTATTGCGTGCAACCAGTCTCCAGAGAAAGAATATTACAGCTATTAGTCAATGATTATCAATTACCATTATCCAGTGTGCAGTTTGTCTTAACCCACATAACCATTTCAGCTCATTTGACTTATTTAAACGATAAGCAGTTGATAAAGCCAATCTTCAAAGAGGGCGAGATGTTATGGATAAGGAATGGCACAAATATTCAGGAAATAATAAAATAAAAAGAAATTTTTATCATAATTTGTAAAAATTTTTTAGCTCCATAGCCAGCAGTAGTCGTCCTCTAAACAAGAAGATAGAATAGTCAATACATTCCCTAATTTAAAGCAAAGAGTCCTATTGTATTGATTTTGTTCTTAGTTTAATCAGCCTTTTTTAAATCTTTTCTATTCTTTCTCTGCTCTCCTATCAATTTATAAGATTAATTTTATCAGTAGTTATTTAAGCTAAGGTTTAGGGAAAAAATGGCATATTGACTTGTTTTATAAAATAGAATTTTAATTATTTAAAAAAAGAAGATCAGAAGTATTTTTAAAATTTTTAAAAATAAAAAATTGATTTATGGTGTAAAATGAATATATAAAGTTTTAAAGTGAGGTAAAGAAGAATGATAAGAGAAAGTCAAATAAAAAATAGCATTACAAAGGGACTGTTCATTAAAACTGCCATAATTATTTTTTTGATGCTTATCTCTATATGTTATGTTTCTCTGGCTGCTACTGATATTCGTGAGGCAATTGTTAAGGTATATACAGTTAGCAATTACCCAGATTATTACAATCCCTGGAGTATGCAGGGACCACGAGCAAGTTCTGGTTCGGGGTGTATTATTGAAAATAATCTAATTTTAACCAATGCCCATGTGGTAAGTAATCAAACTTTTTTGCAGGTGCGAAAATATGGAGACACTCAACGTTACCGGGCAAAGGTGGTGGCTGTTTCCCATTTAACCGACTTAGCATTATTAACAGTTGAGGAACCGGAATTTTTTTCCGGGACACCAGCTCTAACTTTTGGTGAATTACCAGAAACACAACAAGAAGTCCTGGTTTATGGGTTTCCCATAGGTGGTGATACCTTAAGTATTACCAAAGGAGTAATTTCCCGTATTGAACATCAACCCTATGTTCACAGTTCTTCTCTCTTTTTAGCAGGACAAATTGATGCTGCTATTAATCCTGGCAATAGTGGAGGACCAGTATTAGTAGGGAATAAAATTGTGGGAGTAGTGATGCAAGGAATTCCCTCTGCTCAGAATATCGGTTATATGGTACCTATACCAGTCATTCGTCATTTCTTTACCGATTTAGAAGATGGTGTTCTGGATGGATATCCCAGTTTGGGCATAAGTATTCAAGATATGGAGAATGAAGGCTTACGTAGATACTATCACATGGATAGGGAGATGAGTGGAGTTCTTATTAATCAGATTGTACCAGGTTCCCCAGCTGATGGTCCGCTGAAAGTTGGCGATGTAGTGCTATTAATTGAAGATTATACCATTGGAAATGATGGAACTGTGGAATTCCGTCCTAATGAGAGAACACACTTAAATTATGTGATTCAACAAAAACAGATTGGTGAAGATCTAAAATTAACTATTTTACGAGAGGGAGAAAAAAAAGAATTAACGGTTAACCTTTTCCGCTCACTAATCAAAGACCGTTTGGTACCTATGGAACAATACGAGAACCTTCCCACTTATTATATATTTGGTGGTTTAATATTCTGCCCCTTAACCAAAGATTTACTGAATATTTGGGGTTCACAATGGTATCAGTCTGCTCCTCGAGAACTGGTATGTTATCTCTTAAATAATATTCCGGAAAGAGAGGATCAGCAGGTGGTAGTTCTGTTAAAAACATTAGCAGCAGATGTGAATCAAGGTTATCAAAATATTGGTAACTGGGTAGTGGATCGGGTCAATGGAGAAAAAATCTGGAATATGCGAGATTTAGTTGAAAAAATTGACCAGAGTGATAATCCATTCATTATTCTGGAAGATCAGTATAATAGAAAAGTCGTTATTGATAGGATTAAGGCTCTGGAAAGTCAGCAAGAAATTTTAGAAGTGTACCGAATATTAAATGACCGTTCAGACGATTTAATTCAAGACTAGCATTATAATAGTATTTCAAAAAAATTTCTGAAAATTTTAAGGAGGAAATGGTATGATTGATTTAAGAGTAAATTATATGGGTCTGAAATTGAAAAACCCTATTGTTATTGCTTCCTCTCCTTTAGGTGAAAAAATTGAGACCATAAGACTTTTAGAAGAAAATGGTGCAGCGGCGATAGTATTACCTTCTTTATTTGAAGAACAAGCAATGCAAAACGAGCTCAGCTATTCCTTATTATACGAAAAGGATGGTTATCGCAAATATCTTGATTATTATTTTGAAGTAGTACGAAACAAGTTAACTCCTGACAAATATATAAATTTTATTAAAGAGGCTAAAAGTAAAGTAAGTATTCCTATAATCGGGAGTCTTAATGGAATTTCAGTTGGTGGCTGGATTAATAATGCTATAGCTATGGAAGAAGCCGGTGCTGACGCTTTGGAATTAAATATTTATTTTTTACCAACGGATCCCACGATGGATGGTCGTACAATTGAAGCACATTATCTGGAGCTGGTTAACAAGATTACAAGTAGTGTTGCTATACCAGTAGCAGTAAAAATTCACCCTTTTCTCAGTTCTATACCGAATATGAGTAGAGAACTAGTCAATGTTGGAGCCAGTGCCCTAGTATTTTTTAATCGCTTTTATCAGCCAGATATTAGTCTGGAAAAAATGAAAATCCAACCAATGATTAAGTTAAGTACCTCTGAAGAATTATTATTAAGAATAAGATGGACAGCAATTTTATTCAGTAAAATTGAAACAGATATAGCTATTACTGGAGGGGTGCATACTGCTGAGGATATACTGAAAAGTATTATGGCTGGTGCTAAGGTAGCCATGATTGCTTCTGCATTGTTAGAAAGGGGGATTGATTATCTACAATCTTTATTAGTTGAGGTAGAAAAGTGGTTGGGAAATCATAAATATCTTTCATTACAAGAAATTAATGGTATCATGAGCCATAAAACCTCTTCTCAGGCCGCTCTTTTGGAGAGGGCAAATTACTTGAAAGTACTTGATTCTTACCACTAGAAATAATTCTAATAATAGTATAATCATATTTGTTAAAAGAAATTTGTATTATAGTAATTATGTTATTCACAACAATAATAGTATAAATCGCTTAGGGAAATGAAAAAAGATAGAGAATTAAATGAGATTATCAATAGTATAAAATATCAACTCAAAGCTATTATTCGGAAAATAAATATCAACTGTCAATACATAGATAGCGATGATCTATACCAGGAAATTTTATTGTATCTATGGCTAGAAAAAGAAAAAGGACAATTAAAAAATAAAAATGATAGTTACATCTTACAGGGTTGTTACTACTTTTTAAAAAATTATATCAGAAAAAATATTAAGACAGTAGCTGTTTCCAAACAACCTTATCCCTCTCGTGAAGAAATGAGTTATGGAATGAAAGAAGCAACAGAACTGGCCACTAAGTCTGATAATAAGTATTTCCTTGATGAGTATCTATACCTCGATGAGTTTAGCAAACAATTATCTATGAGAGAAAAAATATTACTTGATTTTCTGATAAAAGGGCTTACCAATCGTGAAATAGCAAAAAAGCTTGGTGTTTCACATGCTATGGTGGCTAAGATTCGTAAAAAGATAAAGCAGAAATACCAAGAACTTAACGAGTAAATTGCTAAAAAAATAAAAAAGATGGTTTCCAGAAAGCTATTTTTTTTACTTGTATAAATGTATTACTTTAAAATTAAAACTTTTTATAAAGAAATGGGGAGAAATATGGTATGTCAAAGATCACAAAAGAAATGATCTTACAGAGAGCTGAGGAATTAAAAATAAGGTTTGTACGACTTAAATTTACTGATATCATGGGGATTCCCAAGAATATTGAAGTACCTATAAGAGATCTGGAAAAAGCATTAGATGGAAACATTATGTTTGATGGTTCTTCGGTACAAGGGTTTTGTCGAATTGAAGAATCTGATATGTATCTGCAGCCTGATTTGGATACTTTTATGATAAATCCCTGGGAGGAAGAACAATATGTAGGTAGAATTATCTGTGATATTGTAAATCCAGATAAGACACCTTTTGAAGGTTGTGCCAGAACTAATTTGAAAAGGGTGTTAGCTAATTTAAATAAGACAGGATATACAGCAAATTTTGGACCAGAAATGGAATTTTACATTTTTGGGAAAGACGAACAAAATAAACCCACTACTAATACCAACGACCAGGCCAGTTATTTCGATCTTTCTCCAATAGATTTAGGCGAAGAACTACGCAGAGATATGGTTATTACTTTAGAAAAATTAGGGTTTGAAGTAGAAGCCTCTCATCATGAAGTAGGTCCTGGTCAGCATGAGATAGATTTTAGATATTCTGATGCCATTACCACAGCAGATCGAATTATGGTATTAAAATTGACCAGTAAGACCATTGCTATGTGGCATAATCTACATGTAACCTTTATGCCCAAACCGGTCTATGGAATCCCTGGCTCAGGAATGCACACCAATATTTCTCTTTTCAAAAATGGCCAGAATGCATTTTATGATCCTGATAGTAAATATGGCTTAAGCAAAGAAGCTCTTTATTTTATTGGAGGTATAATGAAACATGCCAAAGGGTTGGCTGCCATTACCAATCCTCTGGTAAACTCCTACAAACGTTTAACCTCCGGATATGAAGCTCCAGTTTATATAGCTTGGTCTCATCGTAATCGCAGTCCTTTAATTAGAATACCAATGGTAAGGGATAGTAATACTAGGATAGAATTTCGTTGTCCTGATCCTTCCTGTAATCCTTATCTGGCATTTGCAGTTATTCTTACTGCTGGAATGGATGGAATACAAAAGAAGATCATGCCTCCCGATCCTATTAACGAAAATATATATGCTATGGATGACTTAACATTGAAAAAATATGGTATTGAATGTTTACCAACCAATCTGAAGGAGGCTTTAGAAGAATTTAAGAAGGATAAAGTGTTGCATCAAGGACTTACCGAACATATTATTAATAATTATCTAAGAGCAAAATATCAGGAGTGGGAAATGTATAGTCTCCAGGTACATCCGTGGGAATTAGAAAAATACTTAGCTAATTACTAAATCGGAATTGTATAATAAGTAAATATCAAAATTATAGGCAGGTTTATACTAAACATAATAGAGTAAAGCTTTGAACCTGCTTTTTTTATTATTGAATTAATAAAAATATTTTCAATAAAGATTAGAAAAAAACTAATATTAGATATATAATAAATTTAAAGTATTTATAGATAAATTAAAATATTGACACATTATGCAATACACATATGTTATGTGGTATATGTTATACTGGTATACTCCATAAAATTATAATTTTTTATGTGTGCAGTAACATCTATATGAGATTGCCACGTCGAGCTAAAGCTCGACTCGCAATGACAATAACGTTGATTGTTTTTGGTTTATAGTTTTTAGCTAAACTTTGTAGGCTATAATTGTTAGCTATGATTCACACAATACGAATTACAATATTACATGGTATACTTTATACCGATATACAATATACAAACAGAAAGGGTTCTCAAGGGGGTTTCCCCCTTGACTATCCTGCATTAGTGTTTTAATCTTAAATCATAAGGTGAATATAGTTATGAAAATACAGATTAAATATATTAATGGGATTCGTTTTAGAAGGTTTATCATGACCTCTGCGCAGCGTATTACCCAAACTAAAGACCATCTCAATAATATTAATGTCTTTCCAGTTGCCGATGGAGATACTGGTACCAATTTAGCGATAACTATGAATAATATTGTTGAAGGAGTACAAGATTTTCGCCAGAGCTCTTTTGAATTAATGATTCAGCGTATAGCCAAATCTGCTCTGAGAGGAGCCAGAGGTAATTCTGGAGCAATTTTAGCTCAGTTTTTCCAGGGATTAGCTGAAGCAACTCATGGTATGCATCGCTTGACTACAGTGGCCTTTTCCCAGGCTGCGGTAAAGGCAGCAAAACAAGCAGCAATGGCTATTGCAGAGCCTTGTGAAGGTACCATTATTACGGTTATGAGAGATTGGGCTAATTATATTAACAAATTAGCTCATAAGACCCCTGATTTCGTAGAATTGTTTAAAAAATCACTCAAAAAAGCCAAAAATTCCTTATTAAAGACTCCTGAACAATTGGCTATTTTAAAACAAGCTGGTGTAGTAGATGCTGGAGCTGAAGGATTTGTCAATTTATTGGAAGGTATTGTTGATTTTATTGAATATGGTCGCTTAAGAATAATAAAAAGTCAAGAAAGCTCCTTATTGAGTGAGAAAGAAGAACCGATTCTTCCATCTCTGGAAAAAACCAAATTTCGTTATTGTACCGAATGTCTATTAGAGGGAAGTAATTTAAACAGAAAGCTAATTAGAGAATTATTATCTGCTTTAGGAGATTCTCAGGTAATAGCTGGATCTGAGGAGCAATTAAAAATTCATCTTCATACTAATCAGCCGGAAATAGTTTTTTCAACTATCAGCTCTTTTGGTACTATTGCGGAAACCAAAATAGATGATATGTGGGAGCAAACAGAGCATATTAGGGAGAGAATAAGGTTACCAAGGATTGCTTTGGTCACTGATTCAACCTGTGATTTACCGGATGAATTAATAGAAAAATATAATATTAGTATAGTTCCCATTGCTGTTCAGGTTAATGAACAGAGTTTTTTAGATCGGATAAATATTTCTACCAAGGAGGTAGTAAATCTTCTGGAAAAACCAGGACAACATGTTACGACCTCTCAACCTCCATATCAATATTTTGATGATATTTATCAAAAACTTGGAGAAGAGAATGAGGCAATTATATCTATCCATATTTCTGGTAAGTTAAGCGGGACTTACCAAGCTGCTTGCATAGCCAGTAAAAAAAATGAGTATCATGATAAGATTCAAGTGATTGATGCTCGGACTAGTTCTGTAGGTTTGGGATTAATAGTATTAGAGGCTGCTCGTTTGATTGAAGAAAGGGTTCCCCTAAATCAGTTGCTAGAACGATTAAATCATTACATCCAGCATTGTAAGATATTTGTCAGTATTCCTACCTTAAAATATTTAATTAGAAGTGGACGATTAGATAGAATAAAGGGATTCATTGGTTCTATGATGCGATTAAAACCGGTAATTACCTTGAATCAGGAGGGAGCTTTTGAAGAAGCAGCTAAAGTTGTTGGTCTGCATCGTTTATGGGATAAGACTTTAGAATTAGCCTGTCAATTTGCTTTAACAGAAAAGGAACCTTGTTTTGCCATTGCTCACATTCAGGATATTAATTTAGCAAATTGGTATCAGAAGCAATTAAAGAATCGTTTCCCTCAGTCCGAGATTTATATTGCAGAGGGATCTCCCGCTCTTAGTGTGCATATAGGTAGAGGAGGCACTGCTATAGCAGTGATGGGTAAGTAAGTAACTTTTTATACTTTGAATTTAGAACCCTTTTTATTTTATGGTGAACGACATTGAAGATTGGTTGTTATCATTTAGTTTCCAGTATCATGGAGAAACAAGATATTGATTCTACCCTCCAGCCTTTTTTGACTTCAATTGAAAAATTATTAGGAGAAAAATTGTTCACTATTAACCCATCAGAAATAAAAAAAGGAGATATCTTTCCAGTTATTCTAATCAAATCTGGTGGAGTAGAAGAAAAATTTAAACGGATTTATCAACAATTTCCTCCTCCTTATATATTATTGACTAGTTGTTGGTATAATTCTTTACCTGCTGCTTTGGAGATTAAAACCTATTTACAAAGAAGAGGAGAAAAGGTAGAGATTTTACATGGCTCGGCAGAATGGATTGCCCAAAGGTTGAAAGTGATAAAAAAAGTATGGGAAACAAAAAAAATTTGTCATTCATATCGTGTTGGTGTTTTAGGTGAACCATCTGAGTGGTTGATAGCCAGTGGGTCAAACTATAATGACATCAGAAAAAGATTTGGGATCAAAGTGTATGATATTCCTTTAGAAGAGATGGTTAGACACATCGATCAAATCAAAGAAGAAGATATCCCTGTTCATATAATCTCGATTGAGGAATTTAATCAAGATATAATTAAACAATCCCTGCGCATATATCAAGGTTTAAAAAATTTAATGACAGAATATAATTTTAATGCCATTACCGTTCGCTGTTTTGAATTAATAGAATTTTATAAGAATACAGCTTGTTTGGCCCTGTCTTTATTGAATCGAGAAAGTTTACTTGCTGGATGTGAAGGTGATTTACCGGCATTGATTTCTATGATTATTCTTTATCAGTTAACTGGTGAACCGGTTTTTATGGCTAATCCTATATGTATTGATGAGAAAAATAATGAAATAATCTTTGCTCATTGTACTATCCCCCTTAACATGTGTGAAAGTTTTAAGTGGAAAAATCATTTTGAATCGGGGCTGGGTATTGCTGTTAGCGGTAAAGTTCAAAAGGGTCCAGTTACCATTTTTAAGTTGGATGGAAATGTAGAAAGATATTTTATAGCAGAAGGAAAATTGATAAGTAATTTAGAATCACCAGATATGTGTCGGACCCAATTGAAGATACGACTTAAAGAACCGGTTACGGAATTTTTAGATAAATCAATTGCCAACCACCATATTATAGGTAAGGGATGGCATAGTATACTTCTGGAAAAGTTCTTAATGACATAATTTAATGTGACATTTAAGGCGGAATACTGCAATGAGATTACCACGCACTGCTGGTGCAATGCTCGCAATGACTCTGAAGTTTATATTGCATTAGTATATAGTATATAGTTTATGTGGGAGTAATTGAGAGCAGTATGGTTTATAGTTTATAGTTTAATGTTTTTAGTTTATTGTTTTTGGTTCATAGTTTTTAGTTTTTAGTAGAATATTTTTCGATATGATTATTTTTTATTAATGTAATCCATATGCATAACGCAATATACACAAAGCACCACTAAATACCAAATACTAACGACTAACGACCAATTTGTCATTGCGAGGAGCGCAGCGACGAAGCAATCTCATTCACTTATACCCGATATAATTAAAATCAGAAACTAATGGTGTGAATTTATACTAAATACCAAAGACTAACGACAAACGACTATCTACGATATACTGGTACTATAAAAAGTTGGTTTCCAGGGTAATGTTCCCCTGAAATACCTTAATAGTATAGTCAAGAGAGGATTATGATTTTGAAAATAGGGATTATCTCAGATATTCATAGTAATGCTGAAGCATTAAGGGTAGTACTTAATGAACTAAAAGATATGGAGCAAATTTATTGTTTAGGGGATATTATTGGGTATGGAGCTGATCCAGAGTACTGTATTGAAAAATTAAAAGAAATAGATTGTTTATGTATTAAAGGAAATCATGAGGGTGCCCTAACCGGAGAATTAGATTTATATTATTTTAATGTGGCTGCAAGACAAGCTCTTCTATGGACTAAAAAAAAATTAAGTGAGAAAAATTATAATTATCTTAATAGTTTAGGTAAAAGAATAGACATAGCAAAAAATATTTTGGGAGTACATGGTAGTCCTCGCCAACCTCTATGGGAATATATTTTAGACAAACAAACTGCCGAAGAAATCTTCCTTGAGTTTAATTTTAAAGTGTATTTTGTGGCACACAGCCATATAGCGGGATTTTTTACTTGTCATAAGAAAAATAAAATAGTTCGTTATTGTGAAGCCAGTACAGGGGCTGAATTTATCTTGGAAGATAATTATAGCTATATTATAAATTGTGGCAGTGTTGGCCAACCCCGAGATGGCAATCCACAGGCGAGTTTTGTACTTTTTGATTCCGAAAAAAATATCGTTTGTATCAGACGAATAAGTTATCCTATTAGCAAGGCACAAGATAAGATACTCAAAGCTAATCTTCCCCAATTTTTAGCTGAACGTTTAGCTATAGGAATTTAAAAAGATGAAGGTGTGATGATAATGTCTCAAGAAGCACTATTTTATAATAAATTAGAAGGAGGCAAAGTAAAATGCTTGCTTTGCGCTCATTGCTGCGAAATTTCATCCGGTCAAAGGGGGATATGTCGGGTCAGAGAAAATCAGAATGGCGTTTTATATAGTTTGAATTATCGTCGATTAATTGCTGTGCATATAGACCCAATTGAAAAAAAGCCCTTATTTCATTTTTACCCAGGCTCCCAATCCTACTCTATTGCGGCAATGGGTTGTAATTTCCATTGTTTACATTGTCAGAACTGGTCTATTTCTCAGGTGAGAGGAGATATTATTGCAGGAGAGATTGTTTCTCCTGAGAAGATAGTGCAAAATGCTTTAGATAGCCACTGTTTATCCATTTCTTATACTTATACTGAACCTACTGTTTATTTTGAAACCGCTTTAGAAGTTTCCATCCTTGCTCGACAAAGAGGATTAAAGAATATTTTTGTTACCAACGGTTATATTAATTCAGAGGCTCTTCATTATATTGCCCCCTATCTAGATGCAGCTAATATTGATTTAAAAGCAATGAGTGATACGTTTTACCGCCAAGTTTGTGGTGCTAAGTTAAAACCAGTTTTGGAACGGATTAAACAATACTACGAAATGGGAATCTGGATTGAAATAACCACTCTGATTATCCCAGGATATAATGATCAAGAGGGGGAATTAGAAAAGATTGCCGACTTTATTGTTCATATTGATAAAGACATACCATGGCATGTTACTGCTTTTTATCCTACTTATAAGTTGTATGAAGCCATTCCAACTCCCTTATCTACTTTGCAGCGGGCATATCAGGTTGGTCGAAAAAAGGGTTTATCATATGTATATCAGGGTAACATAGGACAAGGAGAAAATACTATTTGTCCGTCTTGTGGTAAGACGATAATTTATCGAAAATATTTTTCCTCAGATAATAAGGTTAAAGATGAGCAATGTCCTTTCTGTGGGGCAATAATTAAGGGAGTAGGAATGTCTGGATCAGGCTAATTTTTTTAATTTATTTCAGTTGAAAAGCTACCGGAATTAATAACCAGCTCTTTTGGTTACTCCCCTGAAATTTTGCAGGGGTAAATTTCCAGGTAAAGATGGACTCAATTGCAGCCTGATCAAAAGCTCGATAACCAGAAGAAGTATCTATTAGTACTTCTATGACATTACCTTCTTTATCAATTAATACTTTTAATTGTACTCGGCCTTCAATATTCCTTTTTCTTAAATTATCAGGATATTCTGGTAGACGATAGGAAATAATTTTAGGCAAAATAATCCGATTATCTACCAGATTAAAATTTGTTAAATCAAGTACCAAATCTTGCTCAACCGAATTTTCCCCTGTTTCCTCTTGTGATGCAGAGTTCTTTGGACTAAAGATTATACCACTATCCTCTTGATCGAAGCTTAGTTGATTATTTTCAATTATTGGGCTTTTTTCAAAGCTCTTTGCTGGTTTATTTTCTATTACTATTGATTCTATATTCTTATTTTCTGATAAGGTGTTATCATCTGGTGGCTTAAAACGGTCTTTATCTTGAATATTACTTCCTTCCTCCTGATGTTTTAACTCTTTATCTGGGAAAAGAACTT
>CAZGKY010000057.1:0-12353 GCA_964525625.1 uncultured Atribacterota bacterium
AAGATGACCCTCTGTTATGTGAAATAAAACATAGGAAAGAAGGAATCTATACCCAAGGGGAATTAATTGGTGACGGTATCTTTATAAAGCTAAAGAAAGATTTATTTAAAAAAAGTATTTTGCTAAAATTAAAACAACTTTGGAGTAAAAATTAGGAGTAAAATCAAGGGTGGATTTTTAATAACCAAAGATCCGACATACCTGAGGTCTCAAACCAAGTGTCTCCTAGAATGAAAAAATTCCCTCCATCTTTATCTGTAGCTATGGATTTAAAATAATTATCTTTATTATTAGTAATTACTAAATCATCTAAAACATTTCCCTTTTTATCCACTTTCAACAACCAAGCGCTAAATGTTTTGCTGGATTGCAATTTTGTTCTTCCGACTAAAATATATCCCTCTTGTGATTGAATTACTTTATAAGCCATATCATATACGCTTCCACCAAATTTCCTCTCCCATGTCAACTCCCCCTCCTCACTTAGATTGATTACCCAAATATATCCTTGTTCATCACAAAGAGAGCAAGAATTCCTATCCGCAAAGCCTGTAGCAATATATCCCTGGTCCCAGGATTTTATTACTGAAACTAATCTATCACTATTAATACTTCCATAAGTTTTTTCCCATATCTTCCTTCCATTTCTATCAATCTTAAATATCCACCCATCATCTTTTTTATCTTCAGACCAGACATAACCGCAAATAATATATCCCCTATCGTAAGTCTCTATTACTGAATAAGCACCTTCATTCGCCTCTTTACCATAGGTTTTATCCCAGATTAGATTTCCCTCTTGATCAAATTTTAATACCCAAGCATCACTATTACCACCACCATGGGAGCTATTTGTTCCTATGGCAATATAATTATCTTCGCTATCTTTTATTATAGAAAATAATTTGTCAAAAGACTTTCCTCCATACACTTTTTCCCATATTTTAATTCCATTTCCATCAATCTTAAATATCCAGCCATCATCTTTCTTTGCACTTTGCGACCAAGTGTAACCACAGATAATATAGCCATTATCTACTGTCTCTATAATAGAATTTGCACCATCATTAGCTTGACTGCCATATGTTTTTTCCCAAATTATATTACCCGTTTGATCTAATTTAATTACCCAAGCATCGCTATTGCCGGCACCCTGGGAATTAGTATTACCCACAACTAAAAAATTATTTTCTTTAGTACAAATAATTTCTGAAGAAATATCAAAATTATCCCCTCCATAAGTTTTCTGCCAAATAATTTTCTTCTCCAATCCAAAAACCAGTAAAGAATTTAAAGAAAAGATAGACAAAAAAATTAAAAAAGATAAAATACCATAAAAAAACTTTATCACCATTTTAATTTTTTCCTTATGTTAAATCCAAACCAATTTTAAAATACTAAAGGACCAGTTATTAATCATAACCGGTCCTTTTATATTATTTCATCAAAATAGCTTATTTTCTAATCATATCTTCTGTAATTAAACCTGTCTTTACTCCATATTCTTGCCAGTTTTTCTGTTCTTCTTTAATAGTAGCAAGGAGTTTGGGATCAAGTATAATTCGTAAAGCCATTGCTCCAGAGATTTGAGCAGTTTGTAGTAATGCTTTATGTCCTGCCTCAGTAATAGTAATATCAGCATTTTCATCACTATGTCCTGCTAATTCTGGTACATTAGCTATAGCTGGATAGACAGTTATACCAGGTATATTCACCGAAGGATATCCACATTCTGCCCAACCACTTGGTCTACCTAATTCATCCGAGATAGCCTCTGCATCACCATAAAGGTTAACATATTCCCACCAAAGATTATTAAGCCAACCATACTCTATTCCATTATAATAATGGGCATAGTGTCTGATTTTCACTTCACATAATGCCGCAGCTGCAGCTCCCTGAGCTATTTTATCAATCTCTTCCGCCTTTTCATCAATTTCTTTTTGAGCAGTAGGATCACTATTACGAATCCAGTGGTCTACTTGAACGAAATCATCAACCACATTAGCTGCAGTTCCTGTCTTAGTAATGGCACCCATAAATCTAAATTCTGGTTTGGAATGTTCTCTTCTCATATCTACGGCAGTCAGAAATAACCTGGCAGCATCCAATGCATCTCGACCACTCCAAGGACTAAAAGCAGCATGAGATGACTTTCCATAGAATTCATATAGAGCTGCATCAATTAAATAACAACAATTCCCGAAGCCGGCTTCACTTCTTTTTACCTCATGCCCAAATCCATGACTGCGTAATAAAACATCTACTCCATCAAATACTCCAGCCTTAGTCATAGCTGATTTATCCGGAGGAGGAATCTCTTCGGCAGGAGTGAGTACTGCCCAAACACTTCCCGGCAGATTATTTTCTTCCATTAATCTAGCTAAATTTATCGCCGTTCCTAGAGCCACTGCACCCTGCATATTATGCTGGCATCCATGGAAAGCTCCTTTTTCTCTGGTAGGAGCTCGCAATGCATCTGCTTCAAACATAAAGCAAATAATTGGATGTTCATCTTTGCCTTTATATTTCGCTACCAAAGCTGTGGGGAGACCTTCGGCATTAAATCTCTCTTTAATTACACTGTTATATCCTTCTTCCAACCCTTCAACTCCATAGGTTACTTCAAAACCATATTTCTCTAATTCTGCTCCATACATTTTTGAAGCATTAAATTCATAATAGCCAGGCTCTGGGTTATAATACAGCCAATCGCTCATTTCAGACATTCTTGGTAAGTATTCCTTGATCATCTGATCTAATTTATGTCTTAAAGCTGTTAATGAGGCATCTTCAGGTGGGATTAATCCTTCGGGTATCACAGTAGGTGGCTTTCCATTCTCTTCAAGAGTAATCAGTTTATCTTTATTCTCTTGAATATAACTAGTATCATTCGCTAAACTTATACAACTAAAAACCACCATAAAAACTGATAGCACGACAATCTTAAAATAGTTTATCCATTTTTTATACATTTTAACCCTCCTTTATTTTAAGAATAAATTAGTTTTATCTTTAAAACACGAAATTATAAAAAATAAACTGAATATTAAATTAATTACTTTGATTAATTTGAATATCTCTAACAACTCACCTCCTCTGTATTATTCTATCGTCTTGCAAATATCACAATTAAGCTATGTAGGTTCAAAATGCTTTAACCTTAAAATGTTAAAAAGCTTTCTTTAAATTTTTACAATGGTTTTATTAATATTTGTTATAAGGACAATGCTCATGGATTTATAAATCTTAGGGCTTTAATTTTCATACCAATATAATCATATTAAGATGAAAACATTAAGAAGTATTTTGTTAGTCTTAAGCTTATCTTCACAAAATTTTTTATATCTGTATAAAAAAAGTAATATTTTTCTGATGTTCTGAATATTTTTCCATTAAAAATAAATTATTTACCAATAAAAGTCAAGTACAAATTTTACCATTGTTGAAAAGTATTACAAATAAAATGTGTGCTACATTTTTTGTAAAAGTAAAAAGTAATTTTAAGATAATAATAACTTGAAATATCTTAACCTATAAATATATATGGAGTATTAGGATATGCCTATTTAAAAATTTGATTGACAAGTAATATTCCCTTTCTATATGATAGCAAATATGAGAATGAATGATGAAATTTAAATAATTTAATAAGTTAATTTTCCTAATTACAATTAAAATATACGTGAAAATAAATATGAACAACAAAAAGTCAAGACAAAAGATTCCTTTTAAACAGGAATTCAAACCCAGAATACCTAAGAAAACGCAAATTTCGGCAACAGACTTTTTCTTTGCTACTTTCCTTCTGGTATTGATCTACTATCTTTTTAAATATACTGATATAGACCTTTTTCTTATTACAGTAATTATAGCTCTGGTAGGAATAACTATCGATATGTTCAGCAACATTTTTACTTTTCTCTTAGCACTAATTCAATCTATTCCTTATATCGGCCCTATGATGGCTAAAATTATTACCTGGCCCATCTTTGTTACATTAAATGTCCTGGCCTATTTTGTTTCTTTAATTGTAATTCGTTTTAAAGGAATAGCCATGGTTAAAGATGCCCGCATTCTTACCACTATTTTTTTGGTTGGCTTGTTGTTAGGATTTATCCTGGGTCGAATATTTTGAATGAAAGTCAAGTGCTTTCAGATGATCTAGTCCCTTATTTTCTACAAATACTGAAGCATTATGTAAAGCATTTTTTATCGCCTCGGCTTTAGACCTACCATGACAGATAAAACACAATCCATTTACTCCTAATAGTGGTGCCCCTCCATAGGTTTTATAATTTCGTCTTTTTGTGTAATCACTGAATCTTTCTTTTAACATTTTAATAGCATCATTTTCCGGAAGATTTCTTAAAATACTAACTTTGAAGTCAGTCATAAACATACTAATAAGTCCTTCAGCAGTTTTCAGGACAATATTACCCACAAATCCATCACAGACCATCACATCTGCTAAACCCATAAAAATATCTCTTCCTTCAATATTTCCTATAAAATTAAGATCCTGCCTCTCCTGTAGTAATTGATAGGCCTCTCTAGTCAGTCGGTTGCCCTTATTAATTTCTTCTCCAATATTGAGCAAGGCCACCTTGGGTTGTTCAATACCCAGTTCATACCTGGCATAAGAAGCCCCCATAAGGGCAAAATGAAGTAAATGGACTGGCTTGCAATCAACATTAGCCCCTATATCTAGAATTACTTTATTACCATTAAAAGTGGGTATCAGTACAGCAATAGCTGGTCGGCTAATGCCAGGTATACAACCTAGCCTGAGAATTGCTGCTGCCATAACCGCACCACTATTACCAGCAGAAACAAAAGCATCAGATACCCCCTTTTTTAACAAATCCATTCCCTTCATAATAGGTGAATTTTCTTTCCCTCTAATAGCTTCAGTCGGTAATATGTCATTACTAACTACTTCCGGACAATTAATAATCTCAATCTTCCCCTTATCAAAGGGGTACTTTTTTAATCCTTCTTCAATTATTTTTGCCTCTCCTAATAGCACTATAGAATCATTTTGTTCTTTTAAAAAAAGAAAGGCTCCTTTTAAAGTTTCTTCTGGACTATAATCCCCACCCATTACATCTAATGCTATATTCAATTTCTCTCACTCCTTTTTTATTACCTACTTATAATAGTAGATAAAAATCTATAAATAATAATATTATAATATTTGATACCTCGAATAGCAAAATTTTTTTGATTTCACCTTATATTAAAAACAAAAAATTTTTCATATAAATTATAAATTGGAAATAATAAAACTTATTACTCCTTAGAAAGAAAAGTTTATTCAAATTAGATAATATTCAGATAATCAGATAATATGTAGTTTTATTGATATCACACAACTATAAAGAGGAAGCCCACTAAATTTTTGTTAACTTACCCATCAAAATACGATTGCTGGTAGTACTAATAATACTATCCTTTAGCAAATCATCTGTTAACAAGTTTAAATTATAACATTTCTCTACCTCGCCCCATCCCCAGGCTATTCTTAACATTCCAGGCAATACCAAGCAGCTAATGTTAATTTTCATTTCTATACTACCATTTGGACTGCTCACCCTAACTAAATCTCCCTGTCTAATATTATTCTTTTCGGCATCTTGAGGATTAATATCAATGACAGGAAAATTCCCCTTTTCTGTCAAGGAAGAAATATGTCTGAATTGTGAATGCACAAAATAATTTGGTCTTTTACCACTTAAAACAATAAATGGAAATTCTTCTTTTTGTCTATAGAAAGAAGGCTCTTGAAACCGAAGATTGTCCCAAAACTTGGGAAGTGCCTCATAGCCATATTTATTTAGCAAGGTGGATTCTATCTCTACTTTGCCAGTTGGAGTTTTAAATCCTTCCGTTAAATATTTTTTATAACGAGTTTGTTCTGTGATAATTCCTTCTGGCTTGTCCCATAATATATGAGTTTCAATCCCTGAAGGTTGGAGTTGATAAGTAATAGCTTCTTCCACACTTTGCCAGGGGAATTCTTTCTTAAATCCTAATTTTTGGGCTATTGTAAAAATAATCTCCCAATCAGGACGACTTTGGGCATAAGGTTCAATTACCTTTTTATGCAATCGAATAAAATTATTAGATAGAGCTTGATTGCTAATCATGGTTTGCTCAAATGAATAACTCGCTGGTAAAATAATATCAGCTAAAAAAGCAGTCTGGGTCATCATAGGGTCAATAACTACTAGAAAATCCAGCTTTTGTAATGCTTTCTCCACACGATTAGAATTAGCCATAGTGACTATCGGATTAGCCCCTTGAACTATAAGTCCTTTAATGGGATAGGGTTTCCCCTCTAAAATAGCATCAGTAAGTACCCCTAAGGTATGAATACCTCTTCTTTCACTATATTGACTGAATAAAGGATAATTTTTGCTAATTGGTTCTGGATGCTGCCAGATAGAGTTCCTTAATTGAAAATTCTTTATTGGGATGGGTTGAGGAAGTAAATCTCCTCCTTTTTGATCTAAGTTTCCGCTAATTGCTCTTAAAATGGCAATGGCTCTAGTAACCTGGGAAACATAACAATGCATATCCAAGCCATTTCCCTCGGCAATACAAGCCGGCTGATTATGTACATAACATTGCACTGCTTCAATAATTTCATCAGCTGAAAGTTTTACAATACCTTCTACTTTTTTTGGAGAATAATGCAACACTTCTTTGGTGAGTTTCTCAAAACCAATCGTCCAATGATTTACAAATTCGTGATTATAATTTTGATGCTTAATCATCCAGTACATCATAGCCATAGCTAAAAACCCATCAGTTCCTGGCTGAATAGGTAACCAAAGATCAGCTTGTTCAGCTATTTCAGTTTTTACTGGATCAATTACTATTAATTTTGCTCCTTGACTTCTGGCATATAATAAATCTTCATAAAGAGAAGGATTGGTATCTTTATCATTCCTACCCCAACACAAAATACATCGACTATTTTTGTAATCTGGGTTAGTCATCTCTCCATAAGTAAAAACCTGCATTGCTTCTCTTCCGGCATGGCAAACCGAACCGTTTCCAATAACATTTGGTGAACCAAAAGCATGCATCAATCGCATAGCATAGTGCCAGGCACCTCCCCAATCTGGAGCTTGTCCTCTCAACCAGCAAACTGCTTCTGGACCATATTTATCTTTAATGTCAGTCATCTTTTGAGCAACCATATCAATGGCCTTCTCCCAGTTTACCTCTATCCACTTATTTTTTCTATCTTTAAGCATGGGGCTTTTGAGACGTTTCTCTGAATAGAGAATCTCTGGTGCTGCTTCTGCCTTAGGACATACCTGGTGCAAAGCATCAGAGTATCTTTTGATTCTCTGAACTGAAGTTATTTTATTATTTCTAATCTCTACTTCTACTGGACAACAGGCAGAACATAATCGGCATAATGTATATTGTTTCATTTAATTACACCTTCCAATATCTAACGTAATAGTTTTTATATCTGTTAAAAATTTAATAGAATATTTTTTGGGCACATTTTGTGGGGGGATTTTTACTTTGTTGATATAAAATTAAAAGAAACAAACCTAATCCTAAATAATTAAATATTCTCTGAGGATAAAATAAACCTGCGGCCGAAATTAGAATGATAATATGTCTCCCCAAAGGTAAAAATCCATAAAGATACCTTTCACAAAATATAGCAAAAGCAATCAGTCCACATAATACCATAACCATAGTTTCTATAATCATCCATAGCGAACCCTGTAATAAGATTGCTGAACGGTAATAAAATAAAAAAGGCAAGATATACAAACCCTTAGAAAATTTAAAAGCGGTGAACATGGTTTTAATAGGATCAGCTCCAGCAATGCCTGCTCCTACGATGGAAGCCAAACCAACAGGAGGAGTAATCTCAGAATTAATACTAAACCATATCATTATCATATGGGCAACCAGAATGGGAAACCCCAAACCAACTAAGCTCGGACCAGCAGTAATCGCTACGATAATATATGCAGCACTACTAGGTAAACCCATACCTAATATGGTAGAAATAATTCCTACTAATAATATAGCCAAAAAAGCACTGTTATTACTTAACCCTGATAAAAACCAGGATACTTTTAAGCCAATTCCAGTTAAACCGACTATGGCCAGAATAATCCCGATACAAGGGATAAGACTACCAATAAAGAGGGAATATTTTCCACCTAAAACTAAGGATTGAAAAACTAAGGATATATTTATCTTTCGATTCTGAATCATATAAATAACCATAATTACTATAATTCCACTTAGAGCAGCAAGATTAGGAGAAAATCCCAGCACCATTACCACTATTATCAATAGCAATGAAAAGAAATAATACCATCCACTCTTTAGTAAATCTATCCATCGTTCATTGAATTCATTAGCAATAACCTCGATATTCTGTTTTTTCGCTTCAATATGCACAAAAGTATATAAAGTAATATAGTATAGTATAATTGGTAAAGCTGCTACAGTTATTATAGTTAAATATGGTATCTGGGTTAATTCTACCATAATAAATGCTACTGCCCCCATTACTGGTGGCATTATCTGCCCTCCTGTAGAAGCTGAGGCTTCTATTGCTCCTGCCACATGGGCAGGATAACCAATTCTTTTCATCATTGGAATGGTAAAAATCCCGGTTGAAGATACATTAGCAATAGCACTACCTGACACCGACCCTAATAATGCACTACCAATTACAGCTGCTTTAGCTGGACCACCTACCGTTTTCCCGGTTAAAGAAAAAGCTAATCTAATAAAAAACTCTCCGGCACCTGTTTTTTCTAAAAAAGCCCCAAAAATCATAAAAGGCACTACATACTGAATCATAATTCTGGTAACCAGCCCATAATAGCCTTCCATACCACAAAAAATTTGACTGACTATTGTTTGCATTGAAAAACCAGTATGCCCAAATCTACCGGAAATATATTGACCAAAAAAAGCATAAATTAAAACAGTACCTGCAGTTAAGGTAAGAGACCACCCAATTATTCGTCTACCGATATCCAGTCCAATTAGAATCATTCCAACACCAAAAAAAATATCCAGAGAAGTAAGAGAGCTCAATCGGGCAAAACGTTCATAGGGATGGTACATTATATAAAATGAACTAATGATAATAAAAAATATTACAAAATAATCGATATATAGAGATATTTTTTTATTCATGTTTACTGAAAAAGGATAGGTTATAGCACACAATATCAGAACCAGCATTAAAAAAAGAGCATGTTTAGTAATTATATCAAAAGTAACGTTCACTGCCCAATACAGAACTAATGTCGACAATAAAGCCATTCCCACCTCTACCATTGTCTTTGTCCAATAATTAATTTCTCTTCCTTTCATTAACAACTGATTAGTAATTACTTTTTTCTCCTGATTATTTTTCAGTAACTTGAACAATAACATGCTATCTTTTTATTACATTCCTTTCTTAATTCTAGGGACCGGCTAACTTTAAAGTTCTTAGTTAACCGGTCAAATTGAATTATCTGAATCATTATGGAATTGTTAGCTTTTAGCTACACATTATTATTTGATTAAACCCTGTTCTTGAAAAAACTTTTTCGCTCCAGCATGTAAAGGTATCGGTTCCCATTTGGCAGCATTTTCTAAAGAGATACTTTTTGCAGCAGGATGAACTGAAGCCATATGTTTTAGTCCTTCTTCACTATACAGATTCTTCACCATCTCATATACTAAATCATCCGAAAGCTCTTTTTGGCACGCCCACATAGCACCCATCCCTACCGTTTCAATATCTTCCTCAATTCCCTTATAGGTACTTGCAGGAATGGTCATTGCCATATATTTGGGATACTCTTGAACCATTTTGTCTCGCAATCCTGGTGCAAACCTTAATATATGTAGATCATGGGTTAAGGCTAACTCTGTTATTCCTGCTGTGGGAATAGCAGCTATCTCCATTACTACATCTACTTGTCCCATTTTTATAGCCTGGATAGCAGCATCAGCAGGTAAATAGACAATCTTTTTAAAATCCTTTTCTGGGTCTAATCCATGAAATTCACATATTTCAAAAAATATCTTATGCATAGAACCTCCCGGTGAACCAGCACATACTATTTTCCCTTTTACATCCAAATAAGTTTCAATTTTACTCTTTTTTAGAGCATAAGGTTCTACCCAATTACCAAAAAGTATACCCATACCTCTCATTTGATCATAAGCGTGATCATAAGGAGATAATCCATGAAAAGCCATATAAGCATCCCCAGTACTAACCAAACCAATATCTGCTTCACCTCGATCCAAACGATTTAAATTTTCATCCACGCCTCCAGATGAGATAGCCGTTATGAATAAATCAGGAATAGTTTTGGAAAGATATTCAGCAATGCCACCACCCATGGGATAAAAGCCTCCTCCCATAGGGCCAGTGGTAATGGACAATTGAATTTGTTTGGCCACTACCGACAAATTAAATACAGTAATACTCAGTAAAAAAATTGTTAATAATAAAATTTTTTTATTCATTATTTATTCTCCCTATTTTTTTAAAATCAATATTTTGAATATTTTTATTAACAAGTATTTATTTATTATATCCCTCCTCTCTTTATAATTTTGTGAACGCTCATATCTGAATCAATAAAATAAAAAAGCTCTCCATCCCTGATTAAAATAGGGACGAAGAGCCTACTTCGCGGTGCCACCCTTATTGAATTAATTTATAAACATTTAGAATAATTATAAATCAATCCATCTCAGTAGAATACGGGTATATAAAATCATTATTAAAAAATAACAACCTAACATCTCTCAGAGACGAAAGGTTGTTCCGTGTTGCCACTCTTCTTAGAACTACATAGTTCCACTCTACAAAGTACTGGTATAAAATAGTTAATAGCAGAGATAATATATACCGATACTCTTTCCTTGATCACGGAGGAAACCCGTCAGCACTTACTCAAGTCAACTCTTTCAGGCTGAAAATTCAGGGACCACTTCGTTATATAACCGAATTACCACCTTTCACCACCAGTGGCTCTCTTTTTTTCTTAATTATATAACTACTTCACCCTGTCCTATCTTATTTCGATTTTTTTATTTGATTATAAATACTTAATCTAATTTAGTCAAATTTTTTTCTAGGTACTTCTCTACTAATAAATTTCATCTAATAAAATCTTAATTTCTTTTAAGGATGGAAAGATTAAATCTGGTTTAAAATTGGACCCAGCAATGAGAAAGATGATATTCAGAACCCAAAGCATACTCAAGGGGGCTTCTTTTAGAATATTAATATCGGCAATAATAGCCTGAGGAGTAGTTACCTCAAAGGTTATTTTCAGATTCCCTACAATTAAGTGAGATACAAAGGAAGAATAACCATCCATATAGCTCCTGAAATTTTAATTAATTATATTCTCCTTAATCTTTATCTGAAATATGTTCGGCCAGAATTTACCAGTAACAAATAAACGGTCTTTTTCTTCATCATAGGCAATTCCATTTAAAACATCAATTTTTTGTCGGTCTACCTCTATATTATCTAAAATACCTTCCAGATTCAGCCAGTCAGTAACTTCTCCCGATTCAGGTTCAATAATAGCAAGGTAATCTGTTTGCCAGATATTAGCGAAAATCTTTCCCTTTATATACTCCAGTTCATTTATAAAATGCACAGGAACCTTATGAAAATTTACGGTAATCTGCTTCACTTCTTCCAGTGTATAGGGGTCTAAGAAACGAAGCACCGGACTCCCATCACTAATAATAAGATGTTTTCCATCATGGGTAATTCCCCAGCCCTCGTAACAATAAGAAAATGTGTCTATAAGTTGAAAGGTCTTCACATCATAGATAAAACCAGTTTGTTCCTTCCAGGTTAGCTGGTATATTCTATCTTGAAAAATAGTAATACCCTCTCCAAAATAATCAGCAGAAAGGCTATGATATTGTAATACCTTCCCGGTCTCTAGTTTTACTTTGCGTAAAGAAGAAGAGCCATAAAGTCCAGTCCCTTCATAAAGAAAGCCATTGTGCCATACTAATCCCTGAGTAAAAGCAGTATTATCATGAGGAAATACAGCAATAATCTCGTAAGAAAGAGCTGACTGAGTAATATCATAAGAATTGCCGAAGCTGTTTATAATAGAAAATGATAAATAGAAAACTATTCCCAATAACAACCTGGACCTTAACAAGATAGAACCATAATTAATAGAATTTCTGGTAATGGTCTGTTTCATCTTTCCTTAAGTTAGCCAATGAGATATCTTTTTATTTTTTAATTTACTCCAGATAACAAAATTATTAAATATATCTTAAATGTTCTCTAAGATCTGCTTTCTTTTTTT
>CAZGKY010000058.1:0-12292 GCA_964525625.1 uncultured Atribacterota bacterium
GCTTTCTGAAAAATTTTTGGCAAAGCCAAAGAGCAGGCGGGCAAAAAGAAAAGGGGGTCTGGGGGAAATGAATTTTTGCCCGCCTATTGTCCCGCAAAGCGGGACTGGAGGCGGAAACGCTAGGTAGGATTATTCAAAATCCACAAGTGGATTTTGTTCAAAAAAAGTTCGGATTTCATCCAAAAGACACCGCCATCTTCTGACTGGCGGAGAGGGCGGGATTTGAACCCGCGAGACAGGGACTACCCGCCTACTCGATTTCGAGTCGAGCGCTTTCAACCAAACTCAGCCACCTCTCCAGTTACAGCAATAATTAAAACTTTATCTTCTCTTTTGAAAAAACTTTTTTAATACAGCTCCACATTCTTCCTCTAAAATACCACCCAATACTTCTATCTCATGGTTAAACAAATTTTTTCCCAAAATATTAATTACACTACCAGCTGCACCTGCTTTAGGATCATATGCTCCAAAAATTAGTCTTTTTAGGCGAGCTTGAATAAGGGCATAGGCACACATGGGACATGGTTCTAGAGTAACATATATTGTTGCATTATCCAGATGCCAGCTATTTACCCTGGCACATGCTTCTCGTAGGGCTAAAATTTCAGCATGAGCAGTGGGATCATGGGTCATTTCCTTTCTATTAAATGCTCTAGCAATTACCTGCTCATCTAAAACAATTATTGCTCCAACAGGAACTTCTTCCCTATAAAAAGCTTCCCAGGCCAACTGAAGGGCTTCTTTCATTATTATTTGGTGAAAGGCCTCCATTATTACCAACTTTACCCCTCCAGTACTATGAAATACTTAATCAAATCTGTTGTTAATCTGTTTATTTTCTCTTCTCTTCTGGTTCATTACCACAGAGCCGATCTTCTGGATACTTATTTTACTAGCAATTGAAAAAGATGATTAAAAAAGCATTTACCAACGAATTGCTCAATGGAAATGGTGCGCCCGGAGGGACTCGAACCCCCAATCTACTGATCCGTAGTCAGTTGCTTTATCCAATTGAGCCACGGGCGCATTGACCGGAAAGAATAGAAGCTACCTAAAGCTAAATTAGCTAAATTAGATTGTATTATAATTTAATATCTTCGTCAAATGAAATAATAGGAAGCGCTATAATTGTTAACAAAGAGAATATACTAATAATATACTAGAGGTAATTTATTACAACTTTGCCTTAGTTACCTTGCTTTAATTATATTTCCTTCCTATAATGTAAATTAATATATCAGAAATAAAATAATTGTAGGTAGAGCTTAAAATAATTTATGGGACATAATATTGAAACGAAAATTATTCTGTAAATATCCTTAAGGATAAATATTTTCTGGAGGTACAAAATATGCGTAATAAATTAGTCTTCTTTATTCTTTTCTCTCTTTGGACAACTGTGCTACTCCTCAGTAGTCCGGTATACGCCACAACTGAAAGAGTAAAGATTATTCAGACTTATGGGGAAGCAGAAATAACTGCCCAACCTGATTTGGCAAAGATAAGTATTTCCATTATAACCAAGAATCAATTGGCAAGTAAGGCTGTTGAGGAAAATGCCCAACTGGCTAATACTGTTTTAAAGACCTTATTAGATTTTGGTCTTACCGAGGAAGAAATGAAAACCTCTTCCTATCGATTACATTCATACCGCGAGTGGGTAAAGGTTGGACCTCAAACAGAAGAGGAACAGATTTATTACCAGGCAACAAATGAAATTCTAATCCAAACCATCCAACTAGATACAGTAGGTAATATAATTGATTTAGCAGTAAATGCCGGAGCTAATAGCATTAATTATATCAATTTTGAACTAAGAGATCCTCAAAAATTTATGTTACAAGCCCTGACTGCAGCCACGACACAAGCTCAAAGCAAAGCCGAGGCTATTGCCAAAGGGGCAGGTGTAATTATCAAACAATTGTATAGTATTAAAGAGGAAAGAACCTTCTATGCCCCCTATCGTTTTCAGGATACCGTATTACAAGCAGAAATGGCTAGAAGTGTACCACCTACACCAATTACTCCTGATTCGGTTGTGATAAGAGCTACAGTTATTGCAGAATTTTCTTTTTAACAAATCAAGGTTTCTGAAGTAAAGCAATATTTTCAATATGTGCAGTTTGAGGAAACATATCAAGTGGCTGAACTTCCTTCAGGGTATAATTAGCAATAACAAACTGTTTAATATCTCGAGCAAAAGTAGCTGGATTACAGGACACATATAATACGGATTCTGGAGCAATAGATAAAATACTGTAAATTATTTCCTTTTTTAATCCAGCCCTTGGTGGGTCAACTATAATTTTATGGAATTTTATGGCTAATTTGGATAAAATCTCCTCACACAAACCAGCAATAAATTGACAGTTTTTCAGACCATTTATTATGGCATTTTTCTTAGCATTTTTTATCGCTGTATGATTCGAATCTACTCCTGTTACCTGCTTGACATACTGAGCTAAATTTAGAGCAAACATTCCTACACCACAATAGGCATCTAAAATTTTCATACATTCAGAACGAGTTAAATACTGACCCACAATATCAATTAACTTGAAGCTTTGTATGGTGTTTATCTGAAAAAAATCATGAGGACCCAAAGCAAATAAGCAATGACCAGCCTTGTGGTAAATCTCCTTTTTACCGAATAATATTCTTAATCTTCCCTGCTCCTGAATATAAACTGAGCTAACTTTCTCGGTAAGTTTATTGACTAATTTTCTCTTGGGAACACAATTGATAAATTCAAGCATGATCTCATCCTGCTGATTTGATTGACGTATTACAATAGAGCTTTTTTCTCTAATTTCGAGTTCATGAAGCATTCCTTGAATAATCAAACTTAATTCATTTAATCCTGGTAATAATAGTGGACATTGACAAATATCAATAATTTTATTACTTCGACACTGATAAAAACCCATTTTTATACCGTTAGCATTTGGAGCAAGATGCCATATTACCTTATTGCGATAGTACCAGGGATCTGACATGCCTATTATAGGCTTCACTATAGTGCTCACTCCACCAATACGTTGGAGAGCATCTTCAACAATCCTTTGTTTCAATAATAATTGCTGTTGGTAATCCACATGCTGGAAGGAGCAACCTCCACAATGATAATAGTAAGGACATTTAGCCTCCTGTCGATAAGGTGATTTCAATATAATATCCTTCAATATTGCACGGGAATAATCTTTTTTATCTTCACTAATAATAACCTGGACGGTCTCTCCGGGAAGGGCATAGGGAATAAAAATAACCTTACCACTCTTACGAGCAATCCCTTCTCCCCTATGGTTTATACTTTCCACAAATAGCTTAACCATTATTTTGTACTAATGCCCTCTGAAATGTTTATCCTTGATAATTGTTTATACTCTAATAATTTCCGCAGAAACAATTCTACTACTAACTGGTCTCCTAATTACCTAATTACATAATTTTCTTCCTATTATTTTTTTTAGAGCAAAGAAAAGTTAATGGTTTTATGCTTATTGTATAATACTTCTAAACTTTAAGTGGCATGAAAAAGAATTCTATAACACTGTGGCTTCAAAGCAGTTAGTAAGAAAGCACAAATTGTTTCCATTCTTCTTCTAGGCTAGAAAATTCTTGACCAAAAATATCCCGACATTTTTTATTAAAATTATACTTAGTTGCTTCAATCAGCATCTGTTTAAATAAGTCTGCTCCATATTGATCAATTAAATAAGTAACAAAGGAACCGCTTACCGGGTAAGCAATATTCCCCTCTAGGGAACTCCAATTATTTATTAGCTGCTGTAATTTTAAAAGTTTTCCCTCCAGAATAAACTTCTTAGCCCATAAGTGTAAATCTATAAAATTCTCAGCTATATTATGCCACTGTCCATCCATCGCTACAGCAATACCTTCATTAAGGAAAGTTGTTCCAGATTTACCTATTGCATGCCAGGTAATTACATGAGTTATTTCATGACAGGCAGCTCCTTTTATACCAATTGACTTACCTTCTTCACTATATATACCCAGCACTATCTTTTCTCGATTATAAGCTAATCCTTGCACATGGTCCCAACCAGCATCCTCGGGAGAAGAAAAAATATATATTGAAATTCTCTCATTAAATTTAATACCCAGTTGATCTAAAATATGTTGATAAGCATCTTCCTGTACCTGTATAATTTCTTCTATATTTGTCTCCGCATAGGAATTAGGTCTATAATAAATATTAAAATGGTTACTCTGTACTAAATTCCATTCTCCTTCTGCTATAAAGCGATCATCTCCATAAAGAATACCACATCCACTAAGCGAAGTGATAATAAAAAATAAGAGTAAAAACACAAAAATAGAGGCCCAAGTGTTTTGTTCTCTATTCTCACTTTGCATCTTTAAGACTCCTCTGGTAGTATTTAAAATTTTCTATCTATTATTATTATAGCTCTTTCTTTTCAACTATTATGGTACATTTGGTAACCAAGGCAGCAATAGCCCCTAAAGCAGCTAAAGCTGGTGCAAGTAAAGCACCAACTGCTCCGGCAGTAAGGGGAAATTCAGCAATTGTTTCCTCTTTCTCATTTTTTATAATAATTCTACGGGCATTTCCTTCTCTGATGATTTCTTTTACTTTTTCTATAATTTTCTCACCAGATACAGTAAAAAATTCTTTATTTTGTTGATCTGTCATGACCATCACTCCCCTTTTTATATTTATATTTAATATACCATAATAATACTATAATAAAAATATTTTTCCATTTCACACCAAAAATAGGCAATAATTGTTTACAGTATAGCCAATTCCTCTCTGGTATTTTTTTCTTGAAAATAATTTTCCTTACATAATATAATAAAAAAACTTTTTTATTTTTATTTCTTTACTGAACTAAAGGTAAAGGATAACAAGGTATGGAGCTTGAATATCGCTTTCCTGAGTTACCTGAATGGAAAGACTTAAGAATAATAGTAAATAATGATAATGGTAGGTTAAGTGCCCTAATTCGTGGGAAATATTCACTGCGTGCTTATCTTCTTATTAAAACCTACTTTATTTTTTATGATAAAATCGGTTCTCTTGCCACTTATCAAGGAGCAAATGTCCCCTCCCTTTACCTTACCCCAATGCCCAGCAAAGCTCATAATAGAATGTTTTCTGCTTTCTTATCCTTAATACTCCTGAAAAGACCACTTCCCATGGCTGCAACCATTGGTATCACCACCCAATGTCAATGTACTTGCCTTCATTGTAGTGCTAAAGATTGTTCTAAAAAACAATCGATACTTTCTACTGAAGAATTAAAAGAAGTTTCCCCTCAATGTATTGAACTGGGAATAACTAATATCACATTTACTGGAGGTGAGCCTCTCCTTCGTTTAGACTTAGAAGAAATAATATCTTCTATTTCTCCCGATCAGGCTATTGTCCTGATTTTTACTAACGCACTGGAATTAACTGCCCAAAGGACAAAATTATTAAAAAAAGCGGAGCTTTTTGGTGTACACATTAGTTTGGATTCTGCAGACCCTTCAGAACATGATTATCTTAGAGGAGTTAATGGTTCTTTTAATTCAGTACAAAAGGGGGTCCAAAACGCCTTAGAAGCTGGTCTTTTAGTCGGAATCTCTACTTATGTTACCATAGAAAAGCGCTTAACCATAGTATTTTATCAATTGCTGACCTTTGTGAGCAATGGGGTGTTCATGAAATTTCCGTTTTTGATGGTATTCAAACTGGAAATTGGAAAGATGAATAAAGTATTGCCCTTAATAAAAAGGCAAGGAAGATACTATTACAGGACAGTAAAAAAATAAATAAAAGACTTAAGGGAAGATCGCGCATCATTACTCAAACCTGGACTAACAGTGGATATGGATTTTCTCGCTTCATTGGCTGTTTGGCGGCACACTGGCAATTACACATTACCGCAAAAGGAGATTTTACTCCCTGCGATTTTACTCCACTTACCTTCGGAAATGTTAGAGAAGAGCCACTGAAAAAATTATGGGAAAAGATTTTAAAACATCCTGCTTACTGCACTCGCAAACAGAGTTGTCGAATGCAGGATCTGGAATTTCGTAAGCAATATATTGATTCAATACCCAAAGGCGCTGATTTACCCTATCCTATAGATAAATTGTAAACATCAAAACAAAAACTGTTAATAATAATCTCTTTACCAATTCATCAATTACTCTGATAAGAATAATGATATAGTAACCTCCTGACTAAAACAATTTTCTAAAAACCATTCTTATCTTTATTATATTAAAAAAGTATCCCTGTTATAATCAATAAAAAGGCCAGTCCAAAGAATAAAGCAGTCATTATAATTTTTACTGTACCATAATGTCGCTTATTTAACTCCGTCCATTTCTGTGAGCTGGTTCCCCAATAAGTAAATAAAAAGACCAGGATTAAGGGTACCACAAACATAAAATTATATAGCAAGAGGTAAAGCAAAGCATTGACTCTCAGTTCAGGAACATTGCTGATGAAAATGAGAGTAGGTAAGTAAATCTGTCCGGTACAAGCCAATTCTAAGATAGAAACCATAAAACCAGTTACCCCGGCCATAATAATAAAATTACGGGTTTTGACATTGGTACGTATAGTAGAATGAATCATCTGTTTAATACGAGGCGGTAGTTGTAAAGTTGCATCTGATGTATTGCCAGTTCTTTTATATCTGATATAATCATTTAGACTTAACAACCCCAGAATTATACCGATACCAGCAGTAACAAATATAAATATTTGCCTGGCTAAGGGTAAAAAAGAAAGGGTAGTTACTACCCTTAATGCACCGGCACCGATTAAAAAATAGGTTAGGAAGATAGCCAGGGTAAAAATACTACCGACCAATAACAATTCTTTTCCCGTTCTCTTAATTAAAGCCAGATAGGAAATAAAAAAGATGATGGTGGCAAAGGCACAAGGATTTATTCCGTCAATAAGACCACTTATGGCAATGGCTCCTATACCAAAAGACCGAAACCGTTCAATAAGACGCTGCTGAACTGAGGTCAAGTCTTCCTCTACTCTTTCCCAGGGAGCAGGAAATTTTTTTTCTTTTATCTCTTCAATCAGGTTGACAATATTATCATAGCTAATCTGTTCTCTTAGCAGATAGCGATCTCCTATATAAACCAAAGGAACTAATAATCGATCATATTCTGGTAATCCATATATTTCCCCCAGCTGTTCAGCGAACGCTACACCTTCTGGTGTAGAGATATCAAATTTGCGAATTTCTATCTGAGGATATTGAAAGACAATCTGATCCAGCAATTTTTCTACTCTGGCACAATCATGGCAACCAGGCTCAAAAAAATCAGCAATATACAATGGTAACTGTTCATCTGGGGTAATTTGCCTGGCATCCTGACTAAAAGCCGGGGTATAAAGTATATTCAAATTAACAGTTAAGAATAATGTTAACAAAAACATAGTAAAAAAAGTATGACTATAATCACGAAGAGAAAATTTTAACTTTTGACAATTTATTTTCATTCTTACTGCTCCCTATTAATTTCTAATAATTTAAAATCATCCACCCTACCTTTTTCATTAAATCCTCTCAATCTCTTAATATCAAAGAATTTACCTTTAAAGTTATACTAACCATCCGCTCTCTTTTTATCTTTATACTAGTATAATTATCATTTGCAGAACAAAGCCAAGAAATCACCTCCTAAGCGATAACTCTCCTAGAAGGTGATTCCCAGAACTTTTCAACTACAATAATATTGTGCTATAATCCTTATCTTGCAAATAAGCTTCTTTATCTATTTTTTATCTAGTAGCCAATCTTTGATTTCTTCGATTTCCGGTATCCTTCCCATACATTTCACTTCTCCATCAATAGCCAGGGCTGGAGTAATGGTGATCCCCTTCTGGAGAATTTGGGAGTGATTTTTAATCTCAATAATATCTGCCTCCAGACCTAACTGAGCTAGGGCTTCTTTACTGTTCATCTTGGTCTTCTGACAACGAGGACAACCTCCTCCAAATATCTCTATCTTCAACATATTTTCTCCTCCTATTGCTAAAAATTATTATTAAAACACACACTCTCTATCAAAATAATCTTTATAGATTTTAATAGATTTTAGAGAGTTACAATAAGCCATTGATAAGAAATTCCTGCTACAATAGCCACCAATACTGCTAGGATAGCATAATTAAGTACACATTTCCAGCCAATAATACGGGATACTCCAAACATGGAAGGAATAGAGGCCATTGGGGCACCAATCAAAAAGGCTAAGGCAGCAGCAGGAGACATACCCTTGATCAGTAATGCCTTTACTAAAAAAACCTCTACCAGAGTTGGAGTATAGGTAGGAACACCAATAACCGCTCCCAGAATAATACCCAAAGTACCACTAAGGTATCCTACTACCAATTCTGCAGGTAAATACCGTTCTACAAAACTAATTACAAAGATACCGGCAAATAAGTAAGGTAAAACCAAACGAGCAAGCACCCCTGCTTCTCTCATAACCTGCCAGCTGCGTTCACTAAAAGTTCTCTCTTTCTCTTTAACTTCAATAAAATTTATTGCACCATACTTGGACTCCTGTTCCTTACCCCAGTTAGTTAAGCTAATAAGGTAGCCGATAACCATAGCTCCCACTAAGGAAAAGAAGAAGCGAAAAAACATTATCTTATAGGATATTAGACTCCCGGTAAAAATTAAGGCCATTATGTTGGCAGCTGGTGCTACTAAAAGAAAGGTTAAGGCTGGTCCTATGCCCGCACCAGAGATAAGAATACCTCCAAAGATAGGAATCATGGCACAGGAACAGACAGTCAGTAGAGGTGCCAACAACCCGGCATATAGATAGGAGAGTAGATTTTTACTACTCATATATCTCTTCATCTTTTCCCTGGGAACAAAAACAGCAATAATCCCTCCTAGAACAAAGGCCAGTATCATAGGACCCCAGGCTCTGGTAAAATAACTCAGTATATAAACTAAAGGTATCTGCCAAGCTGGATAATTGATTAAATGCCCATAATTGTATACTGGAAATAATGGTTTCCCCGTAATACGTGGATATATTAATGTTGCCAGACCAATGGCCAGTAACAACCATGGTAATATAGTTTTAAATGATTTATTCATATTTTCCTCCTTATTTAGTAAATTGCTGCTCAATATTAACAAAATAAAAATTAAATATGTTGAGGAAAATACAGCTCCAGCCATCCCACCAGCAATGACAAACATACTCCCGTCTTAATTTTTGAGTTGTGTTTTTCTTGATACTCATAAAAAATATTTTCTGCCTTAATTTTTCTCCCTCAATTTTGCAAAAGACTATTAATTATTTTGTATATTAAGATTATTTATTCAATCTGCAAATAATATTTCTATCAATAAAGGTAACTTTTTCTCGGTCAGCTAATATTACCGGATCGTCATTAAGCAAATTCTTTATTTGTCCTAAGACCATCTGAACATATTTATCTCCTTTTTCTGGAAGGAAATACTCATGCCATAGCCCTTCCTGGCAACTATCAATTAAACCATTATTTTTTAGTTTTTTTAAGTGCCTAGATACACTGGGTTGCCTAATACCAAGGAGATAAGTTAATTCACAGACACACATAGGTTTTTGCTGGAGTAATTTTATTATTCTAAGCCTATTCTTATCTGAGAGCATATCGTATATATTTATTAATCTTTTCATTTGATCCGTTCTTTCTATATTTTCCATAATAAATTACCATCTTGACTATATAGCTTACTTGCTATATAATACTACTATATTTATCTTTGTCAATATATTTTTGATTTTTTTATTAAAGCAATTTTAATAATTTGTCTATTTAGCTCAATATCAGTAAGTATTTTAATATAATTCGATTTTATTATGGTGGACTTTTTGATAAAATAATAAAAAATGAGTAATGTTACTTTTAATTCTAAAATTAGCTAAATAGCTAACTAAATAGTAAGGAGATATAAGATGGTTATACTAAAAAAAATAAAAAAAAGGGAAACAAGTTTTGGTATTATCTTCATAATAAGAATAATAACTATTTTTATCACCATATTCTTTTTCGCTACCACTCCTATTCTGGCTCAATATAAGATTGGTGCACCGGTACCAGACTTTACCCTGGAAGACCTGGATGGAGAAGTATTTCAGCTCAATCAATTTCTCAATAAACAACAGCATTTACTACTCTTTTTTGTCCATAGTGATGAGATGTCCTCTATTGCCAAATTAGAAGATATGATTGCCTTCTTTAGTGATTACCAACCTCGAGAAAGTTATCAGATTATTGCCATTATTGAGCAAGGTCAGGATACAGAAATAGTATTAGAAAGACTTTCCCAGCTTAAAGAAAAAAAAGAAATACCGCTTATTATCCTGCTGGATGTTGAAGGAGAGGTAAGTGCTAACTATGAAATTGCCAGTTATCCAACCATTCTTTTATTAAGAGTAGATTTACACCTACGAAGGGCTTATGATCGATTCACTACCAGACAGGAAGCCAGTTTCTATCAATATCTGAAATTTATCTTTACCTCCCAAAAAAGTAAAGACACTGGTAATGGTTGTAGTGATGATGTTTGTCCTCCTCCTCCCGGATTTGAATAATTTTTTAGAAAGGATATACCAATGTCTTTAAATAAAAAGAAGATGGTTGCTATCTTTTTTGCTTGTTTATTGTTAATTTTCATTTCTGCTTGTACTAAAACCAAAAACCCCAAGTTGGTAGTATCAGAAGAAAGCTGGTATTATGGTGAAGTTCCACCCGACAAAATAGTCTCTCATCAATTTACCATAAAAAATGAGGGTGATAATAAACTAATTATCGAATCGGTCTATTCCTCCTGCGCTTGTGTCAGTCTAGAGCTGGCAGAAAAAGAGATACCTGCTGGTGGAGAAACTCGGCTTAATACTATCTTTGACCCTTATGGTTATGAAGGATATGTTACTCGATATCTCACCATTAAATCCAATGATCCAGATTGTCCAGAAAAAAGAATTGATTTAACCATTACCGTGTTAAGAGTTCCCAATCCTGATATAGAAATATCTCAGCAAACTTTTAATCTGGGAAACATTTATGGAGAAGAACCTGTTGTTCTACCATTTACCATCATTAATACCGGTGATGCCGACCTAATCATTGAAGATATAGTATCAGAAGATATTTTCAGCCATACTCTGCATTTACCATTAATTGTGGCTCCCGGTGAGCAGTATCAAGCTGAGATATACCTTAATGTCAGCTTATTAAAAGAAGGTGATTTTCGTAAGGCAATACGTATTATGACCAATGACCCCCAAAATCCCATCCTATTCTTACGTATTAGTGGAATAAGATCTTGAAATATTTGAAATAGTACTATATTATGTCTTGTGATGTTGTATGATCTAACAAGATTACTCCATTATACAAGCACTGCCTTACGATAAACCCGATAAATCTTATAAGGAGAAAGCCCTGCATTTTCAAAGATTCGGCGAGATGGCAAATTATTTTCACAAATGAGAGAACCTTCAATATAGCTATATTTTTTCTGTTCTACCACTTCTAAAATATGCTTAAAAATAGCAGCATTAACTGCCTTATTTTGAAATTCTGGAACAACAAACTGAGCAAAACCTCTTATTCCGGTTATTCTTCTTCTATACCATAAATACTTTAATAAACCCAGTGGGAATAATTGCCCATTAATCTTTTTTAATACCTGATTATAATCAGGAATGGCAAAAACAAAACCTATAGGATTTTCCCCGGAACGAGCTAAATAGATTAAATCTCTATCCAAAAAAGGGAGGTATTTCTTTACTTCTAACGATAATGTGTCATAAGATGGTGGATTAGCATATTCAAATCCATTATCAACTTCATTACCAGTTAGAATAATCCTATTTATTATTTTAACTATATCCTTAATTTCTCGATCAAGAAATTTTATATTTACTTTTTCAATTCTAAATTTAAACTTTTGTCTGGCAAAATCTGATACTTTTTCTAATCTTTCCCTTAATTTAGTAATCTGATTAGTGAAATAGGCATAAAAATCTCTATCTTTAGTAAAACCATTTTCTTCTAAAAGAGTTTGATAATAAGCAGGATTATAGGAATTCATCAATACTGGAGGACTATCAAATCCCTTGATGAGTAACCCTCTACCTTCAACATCGTCATCTGGACAAATAGGTCCTACCAGACAATCAATATTATATTTTTTTAGCCAGAACAAAGCTTGTTCCATAAGAGATTTAAGATCGGAAGAGCGTCGTGTAGGGAAAGAGTGTAGGATAGGGTGTA